>JAPOYG010000554.1 GCA_026706755.1 Acidobacteriota bacterium | reverse complement strand
CCCCGCCCGTGCGGCCGCGGGCCAGCGTGGCGGCGAGCTCCAGCAGGTTGAGGGCGACGCGGGCGTCCCCGTTCGCGTGCCGGGCGATCGTCTCGACCGCGTCCTCGCCCACTTCGAGCGCCGCCGCTCCGAGCCCCCGGTCGGGGTCGTCGAGGGCGCGCCGCACGATGGTGACCGTCTCCTCCGTCGCAAGCGGCTGCAGGACGAAGACCCGCGAGCGGGAGAGCAGCGCGGCGTTCACCTCGAACGACGGGTTCTCCGTCGTCGCTCCGATCAGGACGATGTCGCCGGCCTCGACGCGGGGCAGGAACGCGTCCTGCTGCGCCTTGTTGAAGCGGTGGATCTCGTCGACGAACAGGATCGTGCGGCGTCCCGAGGTGCGGCGCGTCGCCTGCGCCTCGGCCATCACCGCCTTGATGTCGCGGATGCCGGAGAGGACCGCGCTGAAGGCGATGAAGTGCGCGCGCGTGACGGTCGCGACCACACGGGCGATGGTCGTCTTGCCGGTGCCCGGCGGGCCCCAGAGGATCAGCGACCCGAGCGCGTCGCGCTCGATCGCCTCCCGCAGCGGACGTCCGGGGCCCAGCAGCTCCTGCTGGCCGACGATGTCGTCCAGCGACCGCGGGCGCATCCGCTCGGCCAGGGGCGCCCCCGCGTCCGGCGCGTCCGGCTCCGGCTCCGGTGTCCCGAAGAGGTGTCCGGTCGTCATCGACTCGCGCGCTGGCGGCGCGCCTCGTACAGGATGACCCCCGCCGCGACCGCTACGTTGAGCGACTCGACCGCCGGCGCCATCGGGACCGAGACGGCATCGTCCGCCAGGTCGGCGAACGGGCGGAGGCCGGCTCCTTCGCCGCCGACCAGCACGAGGTGACGCTCGCCGAGCTCCGCCTCGTGGAGCGCCCGCCCCCCGCGCGGCACCGCGGCGAGGACGCGGAAGCCGTGCGACCGGGCCGCGGCCGCGATCTCGGCGGGGCTGCCGCCGTCTGCGACCGGCACGCGGAACGTGCTGCCCATCGCTCCGCGGAGCGCCTTCCACCCGTAGGGGTCCGCCGACGGCCCTGCGACCGCGACCCCTGCCGCGCCGGCCGCCTCCGCCGTGCGGACGATCGCACCGAGGTTGCCCGGATCCTGCACGCCGACCGGCGCCACGACGCACGCGGCGCCGTCCCGCGCGGCCTGCAGCACGGCGTCCAGCCGGGCCGGACGGTGGTCGCCGAGGGCCACCGCGGCCGACGGGGCGCGAACCGGACTGACCGCCGCCATGACGGCGTCCGATCCCGCCGCCACCGGCACCCGGCTTGCCTCGAGGTCGCGGGCGAGGCGCTCGACGTCGCCGTCGCCGGCGGCGAGCGCTGCCTGCGAGACGATGGCCGTCGCTATCGGGGCGCCCGCCGCGCAGGCATCCCGGATCAGCCGGACGCCGTCGAGGAGCAGCATGGTGCGGTCGGGCCGGCGGGCGCGCGCGGCGTTCCGGAAGCGGGTGACCAGTTCGTTCCGGCGGCTGCGGACGGTGTCCACGCGGGGCGAGCATAGCAGATGTGCTACGCTCTCAATCGTCGATGCGTGCGAGCTTCGTGAAGCGCTTCGAGGACGAGATCCAGGCGCTCGAGCGCGAGTTGAAGCAGGAGTTGCCCCGCGAGATTCAGCGCGCGCGCGAGCTCGGCGACCTCCGCGAGAACGCCGAGTACCAGGCCGCCAAGGAGCGGCAGCGCTTCGTCGAAGCGCGCATCGGCATGCTGCGCGCGCGACTGTCGCAGATCTCGCTCCTCAACCTCGACAAGCTGCCGCGTGATCGGGCGGCCCTGGGGTCGACCGTGCGCCTTCGGGAAGCCGAGGGCGAGACGGTCGTCTACCGATTGGTCATGCCCGAGGACGCCGATCCCGGCAAGGGCTTCATCTCGACCGCCTCCCCGATCGGCAGGGCCATCGTCGGGAAGGAGCTGGGCGACGAGATCTCGGTGCCGACGCCCCGCGGCGTGCGCGATTTCGAGATCGTCGAGCTGACCACGATTCACGAAACCTAGAGGCGCATTGGAGCCCGCCTCCCGCTACATCCCCCGCCTCCGGACGGCGCTCGTGCTCACCGGCACCGGCACCGCGGGCGCGTACCACGCAGGCGTCCTGCGTGCGCTGCAGGAAGCCGGGGTCAAGATCGATCTCGTGGCGGGCCGCGGGGTGGGCGTCGTCGCCGCCATGTTCGGGGCGGTCGACGGCGGGGCCCGGCTGTGGGACAGCGGCGGACTCTGGCGCTCGACGCGCGTGCGGCGCTTCTACGGGTGGCGGGCGACCCTCCGCGCGGCGCTGGTAATGCTGGGCGGGGCGGTCGCGGCGGTCCTGGTGCCGTTCGCCGTGCTCGGCGTCGTGCTGCTGGTCTTCGCGGGCGGCTTCCTCCTGGAGGCGGTCGGGTTGCCCGACGCGTCGGCCGCGGCGTCGACGGCGACCCGCTGGCTGCAGGCGATGTTCGCGCCCGGCGCGCTTCCCACCCACGTGCCGCGGCTGGTCTTCGTCTTCCTGCTGGGGCTCCTCGTCGCGCTGGCCGCGGGCGCCGCGGCGTCCGACATCCAGTCGCACGCGCGCCGCCGCGCCTCCGGCGCGCTCTGGTGGCGGCTGATGGGAGCTCCGCTCGACGCCTCGCAGGTCATCGCCTGGTTCAGCGGCGGGCTGTGGCACATCATGCGGGGGGCGGCTCGCCGCGGGAAACCGTCGCCGGGAGACTTCGGCGAGCGCTACGTGGAGATGCTCGCCGGGAACCTCGGCCAGCCCGGGTTCCGCGAGCTCCTGCTGCTGGCGCACGACCTGGACGCACGCCGCGACATCGCCTTCGCGCTGCTCGCCGACGCCCCCCGGCGGGCGTATCTCCGGGCACGCCCCGACGACGATGCGCGCCCCTTCGAGACGGTCGACCTGACGCGCTCCGAGAGGCGCCGCGTGTTCGACGCCCTCGCGGCGACCCTCCGGCTGGCCGTGGCCACCGAGCCGCACTTCATGCCCTTCTCGCCCGACAGCGTATGGCGCGGCGAGACGCACCGGCTGTGCGACCGGCCGGACGCCGCGGGCCGCCTGCTGGAGGAGGTGGCCAACGCGGGGGCCGAGCAGGTCATCCTGGTCTCGGCGCTCCCGCCCGCGCCGGGCCCGCACGCGCTCGGGGCGGGGCGGCGGGACGTGCGCGGGCGGCTGGGCGAGCAGCTCGCCGCGATAGAGACGGCGGCGCTGCGCGATGCCGTCACGTCGCAGGCCGGCCGGTTCGCGGCCCTCTTCGAGATCCGCCCCCGGCACAACCCTCTGGGGCCCTTCGACTTCGCGGGGTGCTACGACGAGCGCTCCGACCGGCGCCAGACCCTCGCGGAGCTGGTCGACCGGGGCTACGAGGACGCGTTTCGGCAGTTCGTGGACGCCGTCGTCGCCGCCAGCGGCGACTGGATGTCGCAGGCGCCGCCGGCCGGCCGGACGCCGCGCCGCCGCACCCCCGCGCCCCGCCCCTCGATCTCGGAGCAGCTCGCGGCCCACGACGGGCGCACACCCCTGCCGGGAGACTCCGCCGACCCCCCCTGACCCCGCGCCCGTCAGGGCGCGCGCTCGTTTCCCGATCCGTGGCGCAGGAAGCGCGCCGCGAGGTCGCCGAGGAGCGCCGCCACCTGCGGGTCGTCGAGGCGGCCGAACTTCTCGTGGAAGGCCGCGAGCGGAACGACCGCCTTGGCCATGGCGCGGTGGCCGCCGGCGCTCCCGATGTCGTTGAACCAGCGGCGGACGAACTCGCCCGCGTTGCGCGAGTAACCGAGGTTGCGGACCGAGACCACGAGGTGGGCGTCGACGACGCCGGCGACGATCGACCACTTCACGCCCTCGAGCTGCAGCAGGAAATCGGCCACGTAGGGCACGATGTCCTCGCGGATCGCCCTCCCGACGTGCGCGGCGAAGACCTGCTCCTCCAGCCGGCCCGACTGGACGGCGCGGGAGACCGACTCGAGCCGCTCCAACGTGATCTCCGAGCCCTCCATCTTGCGCACCAGCGCGGGATCCGCCAGCGGGTAGAGGAAGGTGAAGGCCTCGAGGTCCGTGCGGTTCGTGTGGCGGGAGAGGAACAGCGTGTCGGACTTGATCGCGTAGAGCATCGCGGTGGCCGTCCGCTCGGAAATGTTCACGTCGACGGCCCGAAGATGCTCCGTCAGGATGGTGGCGGTCGATCCGAAGTCCGGCCGGATGTCCTTGAAGGTCGTCGCGTAGCCCGTGCGCTCCGGGTGGTGGTCGACGACCAGGTCCACCCGGTTCAGCAGCCCGCCGAAGTAGTGGGGTTGCACGTCGACGGTCGCGATGCGGTCGAACTCCGCGAGCGATTCCGCGGTCAGCGCCTCGACCTGGATGTCGAGGAGGTTGGCCATGCGCAGGTTCTCGGGGCGGGTCACGCCGCGGAAGGCCCCGATGATGGCGGTCGTCTTGGTGCGGTGGAGGAGATTGCGGAGCGCGAGGCCGCTGGCGAGGGCGTCCGGATCGGGGTCGTTGTGGAGGAGGATCAGCACCCGGTCCGCGTCCGAGAAGTAGCGCTGGTACTGCTGCACGCGGGCGCGGGTGAGCGAGCGGCCCAGCGAGTCGTGCAGCGCTCCCTTGACGAGGTCGCCCAGCGTGAGCGTGGCGACCTCGGGGAACTCCTCCGACCACTCGGTGGCGGGTTGCGCGACTGCGAGCACGTAGGCCAGACCCGTTCCCGCGTCGGCCACCGCCCGCAGCACGCGGCGCACTCCGCGCCGGCCGTTGTCGTGGACGATGACGCACGTCGTGGGGTCGACGTCGGCGTTGACGTAGGTGGCGAGGCGGCGGGGATCGGCCCCGACGGCGGGAACGCCGGCGTCGCTCAGGCGTCGGGAGAGCGGGCGATCCTCGACAACGAACGTGACGTCGAAGGTCGGCGCCAGTGCCTCGTGGAGGGTCTTGATGACCAGATCGTCCTGGCAGACCACCACGCACTTCATGGGAGACCCTGATTATACGCCCCTGCGGCGGCGGCCCGCGGCGCCGCAGGGGGAGACGGGAGGCGCCGCGAGTGCGGTATGATGCCGCTCGTGGGGAGCCGTCTCGCGAGCATCGCGATCGCCTGCTGCGTCCTCTCGCTTCCCGTATCGGCGCAGCAGCCCCTGTTCAGCAGCGGCATAGACCTCGTCCACGTCGGCGTCACCGTTCTCGACCGCGACGGCCGCCTGGTGACCGACCTGCGGGCGGAGGACTTCGAGTTGCTCGAGGACGGGCGGGCGCAGGAGATCCGCTACTTCTCGCGCAGCCTGGCCGGCGAGGCCGAGAGCGTGCCCCTGCACCTCGGCGTTCTCTTCGACGCCAGCGGCAGCATGGAGCGCGACGGCCGCTTCGTGAAGACGGCGGCGCTCCGCTTCCTGAACACCATCGACTACGCCACCGACATCACCCTCGTCGACTTCGACACCGAGGTGCGCGTCGGGCGGTACGGCCGGGCCGACTTCCCGCGCCTCGTCGAGCGCGTCCGCAACCGTCGGGCGTCGGGCATGACCTCCCTGTACGACGCCCTCGGCGTCTACCTCGACGGCGCCTTCGCGCAGGACGGGCGCAAGGTGCTGCTGCTCTACACCGACGGCGAGGACACGCGCAGCCGCATGCGGCTCGACGAGACGATGGATCTCGTGCGCGCCTCGGACGTGACGATCTACGCGATCGGCTTCCAGAAGAACCTGCGCTCGAGCGTGCGCCAGTTCCAGCGGATGCGTCTGTCCCGCCTCGCGGAGATCACGGGGGGCCGCAGCTACTTCCCCCGCTCGCTGGACCGGCTCGACGAGATCTACGAGGAGATTGCGGCCGAGCTCGAGGGCCGCTACTCGCTGGGCTTCGTGTCGACCAACGGACGCGCCGACGGCACCTGGCGCGAGATCGAGGTGCGGCTGGCGGGATCGCGCGCTCCGCGCCGGGCCACCGTGCGCGCGCGGGACGGCTACTTCGCGCCCTGGGACGAAGCGGAGGCGGCCGTGCGCTAG
>JAPOYG010000557.1 GCA_026706755.1 Acidobacteriota bacterium | reverse complement strand
ATCTCCTTGAGCGCGCGCTTCCCGATGCGCCGCGTGAACGCCTGGAACGATTCGGCCCCCTGCCGCTCGGCGACGAAGCGAGCCGTGATCCGCTCGATCACCTCCGGGATGCGCTTGGACGGGATGGCGCCCGACGCCAGGCCGTAGGAGGCGGCGTTCTCCGTCCATTGGCCGCCCAGCACCACCTGGAAGTGCGGCACCGTGTAGCCGTCGACCGTGCGGCTCACGCCATAGAAGCCCAGATCCGCGATGTGATGCTGGCCGCACGAGTTGAAGCAGCCGCTCGTCTTGATGCGCAGGCCTTCCACGGCCGGGTCCGAAGGCTGCTCCGCAGCGCTCAGCCGTTCCCGCAGCTCCGCCGCCAGCCCGCGCGACGAGGCGATGCCGAGCTTGCACGTGTCGGTGCCCGGGCAGGCGGTGATGTCCGCGATGGTACCGGCGCCCGGCTCGGCGAGCCCCAGCGCGGCGAGGTCCGCGTGGAGGTCCGGCAGGTCGGCGGCGCTGACCCAGCGCAGCGCGATGTTCTGCTCGACGGTCGTCCGCACCGTGTCGCCCACGTAGCGCCGCGCGACGGCGGCAAGCCCCCGCATCTGCCGCGCCGTGAGGTCGCCGAGCGGCAGGGCCACCGTAACGGTGGCGTAACCCCTCTGCCGCTGCTCGTAGACGTTCGTGCGCACCCAGCTTTCGAAGGGGCCGGCAACCTCGTTGCGGCCCGGGCCCTCCGGGCCTTCCGCGCCGCCGGCCAGCGGCGCCGCGGGCCGTAGCGGCGTCTCCGCCTCATCCGGTGCGGCGGCGACGTGGGCGTCCCAACGGGCGTCCGAGGGCAGCGCCGCCCGCTCTTCCAGCACGAGCCGCTTGAACTCGTCGATGCCGAGATGGGCGACCAGGAACTTGATGCGCGCGCGAGCCCGGTTGCGCTTCTCGCCGAGGCGGGCGAACACCCGGGCGATGGCCTGGGCCAACGGGAGGAGCTCCGCCACCGGCAGGAACGGATCGAACAGCTTCGCCTGGTGCGGGACGGCCCCCAAGCCGCCGCCGACGTAAGTCTCGAAGCCGCGCTCGACCCGGCCATCCACCGTCCGGGTGACCGCGATCAACCCCAGGTCGTGCATCGAGACCAACCCGCAGGCGTGCTCGCGGCAGCCCGAGAACGCCACCTTGAACTTGCGGCCGAAGTCCTGCGCGTCCGGATGGCCGAGCAGGAAGCGCATGCAGGCCTTCGCGTAGGGTGTGACGTCGAACGTCTCGTCCCGGCAGACGCCGGCCAGCGGGCACGCGGTGACGTTGCGGACCGTGTTGCCGCACGCCTCGCGCGTCGTGATGCCGACCGCCGCGAGCCGGCGCATCAGGTCGGGCGTGTCGTCGATGTGGACGAAGTGGAGCTGGACGTCCTGGCGCGTCGTGATGTGGCAGACGCCGTCGCTGTACTCCTCGGCCAGGTCGGCGAGCGTGTCCATCTGGTCCGCCGTGAGACCGCCGAAGGGAATCTTGATCCGCTGCATCCCCGGCGCGTCCCAAACCGTCTCCGGACCCTTGGTGAACCCGTTCGAGGGATAGGGGAGCTGCTTCGCCCCGGTCCCGTCGTTGCGCTGGCCGTTGTCGTACCGCTGGCCATAGACGCCGCGTCGGAGACGCGTCTCGGCGAAGACCTTCTCGTCGATCTTCCCCTGCCGCCGCAGGTCGATCTGGCGCTCGAAGGTCTCGATCTCGTCCGCCAGCTCGCCGGGCATCCGGTCCGCCAACGCTGCCTTCCAGGTCACTTCACACCTCTCGATAAGCCACTCGCGCTCGTCCCCGCCGATGGCTCAGCGGCCAGTCTCGGAAAGGCTCCGCACCAGCGGCACTTCCGACGCGACCATGGTGGTGCCGCGACCATGCATCGCGCCGCCGCCGGCAGTCAGCGCACCAAGTCCCACGACGTCGCCGATCACGATCGTGCCCGGCGCGTCCCCCCCGTCGAGCGGGGCATCGCCGAGATCGTCCAAGCGCCCGACCCACTGCTGCATCTCCGGACGCGAGGCGGCCAGAACGACGGCGGCCGGCGTGTCCCTTCGCCAGCCGGCCTCCAGCAGGGCAGCCGCGATGCGGGCCCGGGCCCTGAGCCCCATCAGCACGACCACGGTCAGCGCGTTGGGAGCCAGGGTCTCGACGAGCGGCCGGAACGACGCGCCGGCATGCCCCGACAGGACCACGAATCCCGACGCCAGGCCGCGGTGCGTGATCGGGATTCCGGCCGCCTGCGGAGCCGCGACGACGCTGGTCACACCGGGGACGACCTCGAACGGCACGCCCGCGGCCCTGAGCGCCAGCGCTTCCTCGCCGCCGCGACCGAGAACGAACGGATCGCCGCCCTTGAGGCGGACGACTCGCTTGCCCTGCCGCGCCCCGCGGATGAGCAGGCGATGGATCGTCTCCTGCGCGACGGCCTTCCGTCCGGCGCGCTTCCCGACGCAGAATCGCTGGGCACGGCGCGCCTCGGCCACCACCTCCGCCGGTACCAGCGCGTCGTACAGGACGAGGTCCGCTTCCTCGAGCCGGCGCGCGGCGCGGATCGTCAGCAGCTCGGGGTCGCCCGGCCCGGCCCCCACGAGGGAGACGAAGCCGCGGGGGGTCGTTGCCGTCATGCTCGCGACTCGTCGGCCGGCCGCGGCCGGCTGTCGTGCAGGCGCACCAGGGCGTCCAGAAGCTGCGGCCGTCGATCGGGCATCGGAACGCCCGCGCGGCGCCACTCGGCCCGCAGGCGGTCCGCCTCGGCCAGCCAGCGCTCCACCTGCTCGGCCGGCAACAGCGCGTCGAGCGCCTGCCGCAGCAGGCCGGCGAGCGCGGGAGCCCGCCCGTCCGTCGAGATGGCCACCGTCAGGCCGGAACGCCGCACCACACCGCCCAGGTAGAGGCTGGCGTTCGGTGGATCGTCGACCGCGTTCACGAAGAGGCGCCGCTCCTCCGCGGCCTCGGCCACCCGCCGGTTCACCGCCGGCGGGGCGGCCGCGACCACCAGCCACGCACCGTCGAGATCCCGTGCCTCGAACGGGCGCCGGACGTAGACCACGCCCGCGTTGGCGATCTGATCCGAGACCTCGGGGGCGACCACCGTCACATCCGCGCCGGCGTCTAGCAGGGCACGGATCTTGGCGGCCGCGACGCGGCCGCCGCCCACGACGACGACACGCCGGCCGTCCAACTTCAGAAAGGCGGGGAAGAGGGTCATGCGTCTCGCCGCCCGTGCAGCTACGTCGCGGGCGCCTCCTCCAGCCGCACCGACGATCCATGGAGCCCGCACTCGGTCTTCGCCGTGCCGCGCCATCGGCCGGCGCGAGCGTCTTCCCCCGGCCGCACGGGGCTCGTGCACGGCCAGCAGCCGACGCTGGGGTACCCGCGGTCGTGCAGCGGGTTGTACGGCACGTCGTGCGCGCGGAGGTGCCGCCAGACGTCCCGGCTGGTCCAGGGGACGAGCGGGTTGACCTTCGCGATGCCGAACTTCGCGTCCCAGCCGACGACCGGCGCGTCGGCGCGCTGCGGTGTCTGGTCGCGGCGGATGGCGGTAATCCAGGCGTCCACCCGCCGGAGCTCGGCGGCGAGCGGAAACACCTTGCGGCGGGCGCAGCAGCCGTCGGGATCGCGCTCCCAGAGCCGCTCCGCCGGATCGAGCGAAGCGCCCGAGTCGGCCCCCGGCCCCGGCTGCGGCCGGACCCCGCGGATCGTGAGGCCGTAGCGCGCCTCGAGTCGCCGCCACAGGTCGCGGGTCTCCGGGAACAGGACGCCGGTATCCAGCGTGAACAGGTCGATCGGCAACCGGTGTCGGCCGATCAAGTCGATCAGGACGCAGCCCTCGGCGCCGAAGCCGGTGGCGAACGTCAGCCGGTCGGCGTAACGGTCGATGGCCCAGCGCAGGATCTCCTCCGGAGGAGCACCCTCCAGCGCGTCCGCGCACGTCTCGAGCGGCGCCGTGCGATCCGCCCACCCCTGCAGCACTGCGACGTTGCTCACGATTCTCCACCTCCGTACGACGCCGGCGCGTTCTGGGACACGCCGAAGACCGCCAGTTGCACACCGAGAACGAACAGGACGACGGCGAGGCCGGCCCGCAACGGCCGCTCGGGAACCGCCGTCGCCAACCGGGCGCCGGCCAGCACACCCGGGATGCCGCCTACCAGGACCGCCCCGGCCAGGGCGACGTCGACGCGGCCGGCTGCCGCGTGTCCGACGGTCGCCGCGGACGACAGGGCGAGCGCGTGGATCAGATCCGTGCCGACGCTGGTGCGGGCGGCGAGCGGATAGCCGAGCGCGAGCACGCAAAGGAGCAGCGACCCGCTGCCGACGCTGGTCATGCTGACCAGGACGCCGGTGAGGAAGCCGAGGCCGACCGTCACCCCGGTGGCGGGCATGCGGCGCGGCCGGAACCGGTCCGCGAAGCGCACCCGCACGAAGAGCGCGGCCGCGGCCAGGATCAGCACGAAGCCGAGGGCGTGCGCCAACCACGCCTCGAGCCGGTCGCCGGGCAGCCGGTTGAGGATCGCGATGCCGACCGCCGCCCCCGGGAGCGATCCGGCCGCCAGCCGCGCCGCGGTCTGCCAGTGCACCTCGCGCCGCAGCGCATAGAAGCCGCCGCCGACCAACTTCATGCCGGCCGCGATCAGCACGTCCGAGCCGATCGCGATCGACGGCGGTACCCGCGCCAGCAGGACGAGCGCCGGCGTCAGCAGGGCACCGCCCCCCGTCGACGTCGCGCCGACGAGGGCACCCACGACGAAGCCGACGGCGATGGGGCCGAGGTCGAGTCCGTTCACGTTCTGCTGGATGCGAGCAAAAGAAAAGGCCCGCGGGGCGTCCGCCCCCCGGGCCTTGGGTCCTTCGCGTCCGATGTTCCGCTGGCTCTCTTAGTGACGCAGCATACGTGACGCAGCACGACCGTCGGCGCGGGGGCCCTCAGCGGGCTCGCTACAACAGCAGCCGGTCGTCCAGAACGTCACGGCGCGCATTCTGTCAGCCCGCGCTCCCGTCGTCAAGGGGCGTCGGTCGCGGCGAGGCTGGCCAGCGCCGCCTGCAACCGAACCGCCGCCTCCGGCAAGCCCTCCCCGGTCCGGCCGTCGAGGACGATGTCGACCGAGTCGAGACGCGTGCCATAGAAGCGCTCGTTCGCATCGCGGTCGGCCCGGAACGTCGCTCCCCCGAGCGCCGCGCCGGCAAACACGCCCCGCGTGCGCGAGTAGCTGAGAATCTCGGCCGTCAACTGGAGATCCGTCGAGGCCTCGAGACTCCTGCCGATCGGCCCCACGACCGCGGAGGCGTCGCCGCCCAGCTTGAACTGGTTGTCGAGCAGACGCCGCAACCCGCGGCGGTTCTGGATCAGCAGGACGACGTCGGCCGACTGCGCCCCCACCTGGAGGCCGATGCTGCCGCCGGTCAACGTCATGAACGCCGGCGCGGACCAGGTTCCGGTGTCCGGGTCCTTCCCCGCGATGAAACCGCGGCCGCGCTGCCCTCCGAGGAAGAAGCCCGCCTTGACCGTCGACGGGAAGACCGCCATGGCGACCGCCCGGTCGAGGATGGCGCGCGGAATCGCCGCGTCGGGCGCGTTCAGAATCTCTTCGAGAACGATGATGCCCTCCTCGAGCCGCGCCGCCTCCTCGTCCGCGCCGGCGACAGGCGAAGTGCCGGCGAGAATCAGGCCGATCAGCGCGGCCCATGCGAGAAGGCACCGGAGCAGGGATGGAGAGTGTGTAGTAGCCATGCCTCCATGCTAGTGCATCATCACCCCGGCCGGCGGGCGCGCGAGGATCGGGCTCCCCGAGGCGTGGGCATGGAATCAGCACTGCTGATACTGTAGGCGCTTGCCATTAGCTTCGGTTGTAGGTAAGGTGGCGGTTTCATGCACTTGGAGTCCCTCAACATCTTCTGCGACGTGGTGCGTCATCAGAGCTTCTCGCGCGGCGCGATGGCCAGCTCCGTGAGCCAGTCCGCGGCGAGCCAGGCGGTGCGCCAGATCGAGAAGCGGCTCGGCG
>JAPOYG010000385.1 GCA_026706755.1 Acidobacteriota bacterium | reverse complement strand
TGTGGGCTTCGGCTCGTGGGGGTTCAAATCCCCCCTTCCGCACCATCCCCTGCGCTCCGCCGCAGAGAGGAGCCTTGATTCCATGGCAGGTTTCACCTTCCGAGCGGTCGCAGCCGCATGTCTCGCCGTCGTCCTGGTCGGCTCTCCGGCGGCGGCGCAGGACAATCCCGTGGTCGTGATGGACACCAGCATGGGCACCATCGCCATCGAGCTCTTCGAGGACGAGGCGCCGATCAGCGTGGCGAACTTCCTCTCCTACGTCGACGAGGGGCACTACGACGGCGTCATCTTCCACCGCGTCATCCAGGGCTTCATGGTTCAGGGCGGCCGCTTCACGCCGTCGATGAGCCCGCGGCCGACGCGCGCCCCCATCCGCAACGAGGCGGCCAACGGCCTGGACAACGACCGCTATACGGTGGCGATGGCTCGGACGTCGGAGGTCGACAGCGCCACCGACCAGTTCTTCATCAACACGGTCGACAACGAATTCCTGAACCACCAGGTGCGCGACTACGGCTACGCCGTCTTCGGGCGCGTCGTCGACGGCACGGACGTCGTCGACCGGATCGAGGCGACGCCGGTCACGAACTCCGTGCCCAACACCCCGGTCGTCATCGAGTCGGCTCGGCGGCGGTAGCCGCCTGTGGAGCCCGGAGCGGACGATGACGGTCCCGACGCGTCGTTGCGCCTCCCGGCTGGCGCTGGCGGGCATCCTGCTCAGTGCCGCGACCGCGGTGGGCGCGGAGGCGTCCGTGGGCGGACAGTGGTTCCGGGACGGCCAGCGGCTGCCGGACCAGCCCTGGAGCAAGTCGGAGGGCGACTTCGGCGCCCTGATCGTCCTCTCCGACGAGCCGGAGGAGTTTCTGGCCCGCTGGTCGCGACCGACGCCCGGCGTATCCATCCGCGCCACCGGTGCCGTGCGACGGGGAGTGCCGCTCGCACCGTTCATCCTGTTCATCGGGTGCCGGGAGGGCGCGGCCGGGGTCTGTGCCGCGTCGTTCGACCTGGAGGTGCTCAAGCCGGACGGGACGCGCCTCTTCCGCACGGATCGCCTGGAGCTCTGGCGTGGAAAGCCGGCCCCGCCGGCCGGGACTCTGGGCCTGTCCATCGGCTACGCCGAGATCGAGATCGGACCCGACGATCCGCTCGGACGCTACCTCGTGCGCGCCAACGTCCGGGACGAGTTCGCGGGCATCACCCTGCCGCTCGAGCAGACGTTCAACGCGGTCGGCAGCGTGCGCACCGTGATCGGCAACGGAGCGCCGGGCCTGTCGAACAGTGAGGTCAACAACCCCTACGGCGTGGTCATCGGCCCGGACGGGGCCCTCTACTTCTGCGATCTGGACAACCAGCGTATCCGCCGCCTCGATCTGGCGTCGGGCGAGACCACGACGGTGGCCGGCAACGGCGAGCGCGGCTACGCGGGCGACGGCGGGCCCGCCACCGAGGCGGCGCTCAACATGCCGCACGAGATCCAGTTCGACGCGGCCGGCCACCTCTACATCGTCGAGCGCGACAACCACGCCGTCCGCCGCGTCGACGCCGGCACCGGCGTCATCACCACGGTGGCGGGCACCGGGGTCGCGGGATTCTCGGGCGACGGCGGGCCGGCGGCGGCGGCGCAGCTCAACCGGCCGCACAGCATCGTCTTCGATCCGGAGGGCCGGCTACTGATCTGCGACATCGGCAACCATCGGATGCGCCGCGTCGACCTGTCCAGCGGGCGCATCGAGACGTTCGCCGGCACGGGCGAGCGAGCCCCGACCCCGGACGGCGCGCCACTTGCGGGCACGCCGCTCAACGGGCCGCGCGCCATGGCGCTCGATCCGGCGGGCAATCTCTACCTCGCGCTCCGCGAGGGCAACGCCATCTACCGCATCGATCTCGAACGGGAGACGATTCACCACGTCGCGGGCACGGGCGAGCAGGGCTACGCCGGCGACGGCGGGCCGGCGCGAAACGCGACTCTCGCGGGGCCCAAGGGACTCGCCTACGCGCCGGGCGGGGCCCTCTACGTCGCCGACACCGAGAACCACGTCATCCGCCGCATCGACCTCGCGACCGGCGTCATCACGACCGCGCTCGGGACCGGCGAGCGCGGCGACGGGCCTGAACCGGAGCCGCGTCGGTGCCGCATGAACCGCCCGCACGGCGTCTGGGTGGACGACGCCGGGGCGCTCTTCGTCGGCGACAGCGAGGCGCACCGCATCCGCGTCCTGCGCTGAACGGGGCGGACGGACGGGGACGGGGGCCAAGGGGCGGCGCGCGCCCCTCACGGGGGCGGAGCGCCCTGCGGTTGCCGGCGGCCCGCGGGCCGCTCACCGGCCCGGCGCCGGGCCGGACGACCGGGCGCCGGGGGGCGGCTCGATCGCGAACGGGACCGCGGCCATCATCGTGTCCCACAGGATGGCCAGTTTCCCACCCGCGTCGGTCATGTCCAGGAACAACCACGTGAGCTGATCGACCGACCACGGAAGCGTCGTGAGCTCCATCGGCACCCGCACCAGGTCCTTGTCGGCGGTGTAGCCGTACGAGCCCCAGAGCTCCTCCGTGTTCGTCGGATCGAATCGTCGTTGCGGCTGCCAGTTCGACACGATCAGCATCCAGTCGTCCGGGGCCAGATCGATGAACATCGAGTAGCCGCCCGGCGGCACCCGAACGCCGCCGACGACGAGCGTCGCCTGGGTCATCAGGTAGGTCGACACGTCTGCCCCGGCCCGCCACACCGGCGCGCCGCGGTTCAGCCACACGCCGTACGTCGAGCCCGAGCCCCAGAGCTCCCGGCCTCGCTTGATCGGCCGCCCGTAGCTCACCTCGATCCACTTGCCGCCAACGTAGTACGGCGTGCGCGCGCCCTCGTAGCGGCCCCCGACCTCGGTCGAGGCGAGGCCGTCGGGGCTCGGCGCGCGTTGCTGGGCACCGACCATCACGCCCGCAGCGATGGCCAGCATCCCGCCGATCAGGATCGCGTGCCTCGTCTTCTTCATCGCCGTTCCCCTCATTTCCCGTCCCTTCATTGCCGTCTCTTCGCGGAGGCCCCGCATGTCCGCGATCAGCTCTTCGACGCCGCGGGCGCCCATCCCTCGCCCCAACGGATCTTCCGGGCGGCGCGATAGCGCGCCCCCTCCCGCCGGGTCACCAGTTCCTCGCGCACGCCGGCAACGGTGCACAGCCGCAGCCGGCGGCGCCGCGGCCCGGCGGAGGGACGGCGCAGAACGCGGCCCGTACAGGGAGCGGGCTCCCCGCGGGTCAGGGCCACGTAGGCGTACTTCTCGTCCTCGTAGGCCAGGCGTCCCTCCTTGAGGTGCCGCTGGAGTCTCGATCGGCTCACGCGGACGCCGAAGTGACACCAGTCGTCCGCGGCGAGCGGACAGGCCCCGCCGTGCGGACAGGGAGCCGCCACGCGCGCGCCGCGTCCGATCAGCCGCTCTCGCACCCGGAGCGCGCGCGCCGCGCCGGCCGGGGTGCCCGGCTCGATCACCACGAGCGCTCCCGCCGTCACGTCCCACGCGGCGTCGATCGCCCGGTCGCCGGCCGCGGCGGGCATCTCCCCCAGCACGTATGCCAGCAGCACCAGGTCGTGCGCGCCGGCCTCCCGGGCGCGACCGACGTCGTGCTCGCGCCAGGTCCGGCGGACGCCCGCTCCCGCCGCACCGGCTGCGAGAAGGCGCCGGCCGAGCTCGGCCATGCCGCGATCGATCTCGACGTGCGTTGCGCGCGCGAGCTCCGGGAACGCCGGTCGGGCCGCCCACAGACCGGGCGCCGGCCCCGCCCCGAGCTCCAGCAGACTCTCCGCCCGCAGCGTCGGCGCGCGGCGCCTGAGCTCCGCAAGCACGGCGCGGCTCGCCTCGAACGTCGACGGCAGCCGTGCCGCGACGTAGGCGAGGCGGTCCGCTCGCGAGACGATCGGCCGCACCCCGGGTCGCGCCTGGCGATACGCCGCGCTGAGCCGTGCCGACGCGCGCTCGAGCTCCGCCATCGAAGCTCCCTCGAGCAGCCCGTCGATCGCGCTCCGGAGGGCAAGGTCCGGCGGCTCGTCCGTCGCCTGCATCGTCGTGAGACACTATACGCACGCGAACCTCGAGGTGGACACTCCAGCAAGCTCCGCGCAGCGACCCCGCGGCGCCGACGACCTCGCCATCGTGCTCACCGGCGGCGGCGCCCGCGCCGCCTACCAGGTAGGCTTTCTCCGGTGGGTCGCCCGGCATGTCCCCGACGCCCACTTCCCCATCGTCTCGGGCGTCTCCGCCGGCGCCATCAACGCCGCCTTCCTCGCCGCCCACCCCGGTCCGCTGGCGGTCGCGGCCGACCGGCTGTGCGAGCTGTGGAGTCGCCTGACGGCCGGCCGGGTCTTCCGCACGGACGGGCCGTCGCTGGCCGGTCTCGTCGCGCGTTGGGGAATTCGGCTGCTGGCCGGGGGCACGCCGCTGGCGCCCGCGGTGCGGGGCCTGGTCGACACGAGCCCGCTGCGCGCCACGCTGGCCGGCGTCTTCGACACCGACCCGCGCGAGGGAGCCCTCCCGGGGATTGCCGACAACATCGAGGCGGGGCGGCTCTGGGCCCTCGCCCTCGTGACCAGCCACTACGGGACCGGACACTCCGTCGTCTGGACCCAGGGCCGGGACCTTCATGAATGGGAGCGCGCGGACCGGCACAGCCGCAACACCGCCCTGACCCTCGACCACGTGCTTGCGTCCTCCGCGCTGCCGCTCTTCTTCCCCGCCGTGCGGCTGGCGGACGGCTGGCACGGCGACGGGGGCATCCGACTCACCGCCCCCTTCTCGCCCGCGTTGCGCCTCGGGGCCAACCGGGTCCTCGCCATCTCGACGCGCTACGTCTCCGACGAGGGATCCGCCGCCGTCGCCGCTCCCGGCCATCCGCCACCGATGCAGATCGCCGGCCAATTGCTGAACGCAGTCTTCCTGGACGACCTCGACCGCGACGCGCAGGAGCTGGAGCGAATCAACCTGCTGCTGCACGACGTCGCCCCCGAGAAGCGGCGCGGCATGCGCGAGGTGGAGCTGCTCGTGATCCGCCCGTCGGTCGACCTGTCGCGGCTCGCGGCAGAGTACGAGGCGCACCTGCCGCGCGTCTTCCGCCACCTGGTGCGCGGGCTCGGGTCGCGTGAGGTCGCGTCGCCGGACCTGCTGAGCCTGCTGGCGTTCGAGCCCGAGTACCTCCGGCGGCTCATCGCGCTCGGCGAGACCGACGCGGCCGCGCGGGCCGATGAGATCCGAGCCCTGTTTGGCGGTGACCCGCGGCGCGCGACGGCGGCGGGCGCGACCGGCGGCGGGCCGATCCGCGACCACACGGAAACGGAAGGGGGGAACGATGCCCAGGAGCTACGTTGATCTGGAGACGCCGATCGGCACGATGCGCGTCGTGGGAGACGCGCGCGGGATCGAGCGGGTGGACCTGCCGAGGTCGGCGGCGTGCGAGCCCGACCCCTCGTGGCAGCCCGCCCCAACCTCACCGCCGGCGGCACTGCGGGACGCGGAGCGGCAGCTTGCGGAGTACTTCGAGGGCGCGCGCCGCGACTTCGACCTCCCGCTGTCCGCCGAGGGCACCCCGTTCCAGCGGCAGGTCTGGGACGAGCTGCGCCGCATCCCGTACGGCGAGACGATCTCCTACGGCGAGCTCGCGCGGCGCATCGGCAAGCCGACCGCCTCGCGCGCCGTCGGGGCCGCGAACGGCCGCAACCCGATCGCCATCGTCGTGCCGTGCCACCGGGTCATCGGCGCCGACGGCACGCTCATCGGCTACGGGGGCGGCCTGCCGGTCAAGGAGGCGCTCCTCGCGCTCGAGCGGCGAGCGGCTCACCGCTGAAGCCGGCGGTACTTCGTCGCACCTACGGCAGGCTCAGCGCGACCCACTGGCCGGGGACGTCCCGGCCGCCGATCGGCACGACGACGTACTGCTTGCCGTCGTGCAGGTAGGTCATCGGGACGCCGGTGGTGCCGGCCTCGAGCTCCATCTCCCAGACCACGTCGCCGGTCCGCTTGTCGTAGGCGCGGAACCACGGCTCGCCGTAGTTGGTCA
>JAPOYG010000042.1:4075-6044 GCA_026706755.1 Acidobacteriota bacterium | reverse complement strand
ACCTCGCAGCCCACGTCGGCCGCGAAGTCGATGGCCCCGAAGAAGACGGCGGAGACCGTGGGCGCGGCGGTCGCGATCGCCTCCGCCGCGGCGACCCCGCGGGCCGTCTCCAGCATCACGATGAGCGGCAGGTCCGGCAGCCCCGCGGAGAGCGCCGCCGCCACCTCGCGAATCTCGTCCGGTCCGTCGCACTTCGGCAGCATCAGCGCGTCGGGCCGGATGCCGGACTGCCGTACCGCGTCGAGGTCGCGCTGGCCGAGCGCGGTCTTCGGGTCGTTGATCCGCAGGCTGACCTCGGCGCGGACCGGCGCGCGGGACGCGAACAGCGCCAGCGCCTTGTCGCGCGCCTCGTCCTTCGCGCCGAAGGCGACGCCGTCTTCGAGGTCGATGCAGACGGCGTCGGCACCCGTGGCGAGCGCCTTGGGATAGCGGTCGGGCCGCACCGCAGGGACGAAGAGCAGGCTGCGCCGGACGCGAAACGGGGCGGCCATCCGCGGCGCCTCAGACGAGCTGCGGCGCCGCCGCCGCTGCCGCCGCCGCGCCCTGCGCCAGCCGCGGAACGAGGCCTCGGACGGACGGCGCCAGGTCCAGGTTCCGCAGGAAGTCGAGCGCTCCGTCCGCCGCCTCGGCGGAGACGATGCGCCGCGCGCACGACAGGAACTTCCCGTCGAGCTCGGCCGGCGACGCCGGGCGCTCGGGATAGCCGCGGGCGCCCCGCACGGAGCGCTCCAGCATCCGGCCGTCCGCCAGGCGCACCGTCACGCGCGCCTCGGTCAGCGGCGGCACCTCCCGGCCGAGCCGGTCGTCCGCGCGCATCGTGACCCGCGGCACGAGCCTCGCGACGGCGGGGTCGCGCATCGCGTCGGGCTCGAAGGTGTCGATGCCGACCCGGCCGAAGGCCAATGCCGCGGCGGCGCAGTAGTGCAGGCTGAACTTGCCTTCGAGCCCCGTCGCGGGCCGGTCATGGATGAGCACCGTCGGCACCACCGGATCGACGTCGACCTCCACGGCCTCGACCGTCGCGGGGTCGATCCCGGCCTCGCGCCGCAGATCGAGCAGCGTGTCGATGGTCGGGTGGGTCGCCGCGCACGACGGGTAGAGCTTCACCGTGATGCCGCCCTCGACGATCTCCCAGCGCCGCCCCAGCTCGTCGATGGCGGCCGAGAGGTCGCGTCCGGCGCTCTGCATCGCCACCAGGAATCCCTGCGGCCCGTCGATGGCGCGCGGCGACGCCGTGAACGCATCCCGCGCGAGGAGCGCCGCCAGCACGCCGTTGCGGGCCGCCAGGCCGCCCTGGAGCGGCTTGGCCATCGTCCCGAAGTTCTCCTTGAGGCCGGACGCCTCCGACGCGGCGATCGAGAGCGCGCGGGCGGTCGCCTCGGCATCGAGACCCAGGACGCGAGACGCCGCGGCGGCGGCGCCGATGGTTCCCAGCGTCGCCGTGCCGTGCCAGCCGCGCTCGTAGTGCGTCGGGTTCATGACGGTGCCGAGCGCGGCCTCGACCTCGAAGCCGACGACGTAGGCGTCCAGCAGGGTCCGGCCGGGTGCGTCGGCCGCCTCGCCGGCCGCGAGCGACGCGGCGACGAGCGGGGCGCTCGGATGGGCCAGCGTCACCCAGCACATGTCGTCGAAGTCGAGCGCGTGGGCGGCGGTACCGTTGGCGAGGGCGGCCGAAGACGGCCCGGCGGACCCCGCGCCCAATACCGTGCTCGGCCCCGGGCCGCCGTCGGCCGACAGCACGCGTTGCACGATCCGCGCGGCCGGCTCGCCGGCCCCTGCCAGCGCGACGCCGATCGTGTCCTGCACCGCCGCTCGGGCGGCGGCCCGGGCCGCGTCCGGCACGTCGGCGGTCGCCGCGAAGGCCCCCAGCCGGACGGCGGCCGGTGCCCCCGTCGTCGCAGCTTCGGTCAGGGTTGCTGAAGAGCTCATCGTTGCCGCCTTCCTGAATCGGGACGCCATCGGTCCGCGC
>JAPOYG010000042.1:0-3897 GCA_026706755.1 Acidobacteriota bacterium | reverse complement strand
CTAGTCGTTGCCGTAAAAGCGCGCGATCTCCGTGAGGCGGCTCTGAATCTCCGACTCCGGCAGCCACCGTCCGCCCACCACGACACCGGCCCGCTGCCGCAGGTTGGCGATGTCGTCGAGCGGGTTCGCCGCCAGCAGGATCAGGTCGGCGCGCCGGTCCAGCGCCACCGTGCCGAACTCGTCGGCGGCGTCGAAGTACTCGGCCGGCCGGCGCGTGCCGATCTCCAGCACCTCGTACGGCGTCATGCCGACGTCGACGTAGAGCGCCATCTCGTGGTGCATCGCGAAGCCGGGCACGGAGAAGATCTGCGGCGAGTCGGTCCCGAGCGCGATCCGCGCGCCGCCCTCCTGGAGCGCGGCCAGGATGCGCCGCCGGAGCGCCGCCACCCGGCGGTTCGCCTCGGGGTCGCTGCCCTCGAGCCGCGAGTCGACGGCCTCGCTCCACCGCTCGACCGTCTCCGGCGGCATGTAGCGCACTTCGGGCCGCTCGGCGCGAATGTCGTCCGACGGGCGGTCCCCGAAGAACGCCGTCTCCCAGAGCACCATCGTCGGCACGACCCACGCGCCGGCATCCACGGTCGCCTGGACCAGCTCCGGAATCCGCCCCTCGTCGACCCGGTCTACGAGGGCGCCGGCCGCCAGCAACCCTCCTCCGTCGTCGTCCCGGGCGTCCTCGGGGACCAGCGCCTCGACGTAGTTGTCGAGGTGATCGATGGAAATCTGGCCGGCAGCGAGCGCGTCCAGCAGCCCGACCGAGTCGGGGACGTGGCCGCCGAAGGGAATCCCCGCCTCGGAGGCGCTCGCCACCAGCGCCTCGTAGACCTCCCGGGCGAGCCCCTCGTGGGTCTTGATGAGGTCGTAGCCCTCCACCTGGTAGCCGCGGGCGAGCCGGGACGCCTCCTCCGGCGTCGCGACGCTGCGCCCGCTCATCGACACGCTGGCCAGGTAGAGCTGCGGGCCGAGCAGGAGCCCCCGCTCGATGGAGCTCCGCAGCCCGAACTGGGAGGGATCGCCCTGCATGCCGCGCACCGTGGTCACGCCGTTCGCGACGTAGAGGAACAACAGGTTGCCGATGTCCTGGTCGCTCATGCGGGGATCCGGGAGGTGGCCGTGCATCTCGGTCAGCCCCGGCACCAGGTAGTGCCCGTCGGCCTCGACGATCTCGACGCCCTCGGCCGGCTCGACGTGCTCCGCGTTGTCGATCGACCGGATGCGGCCCTCGTCGATGACCACCGTCTGGCCCTCGATCACCCGCTCGCTGTCCATCGGAACGACGTTGACGTTGACGAACGCCAGGTCGCCCTCCACCACGACCGGCGGCGGTCCGCAGGCACCGGTCGCCACGGCGACGCCCGCGACCAGCAGCGGGACTGCCGCGAATCGGACCCGCGGGTGCCGGCGGCGGGCGCGCCGGCTCGTCACGCGCGTACCTCCGGCCGGGGGCGGGCACTCGCGTACTCCGGCACGTGGCCCCGCTTGTAGACCATGAACGTCCGCTTGTAGGTGATCACGACGGTGCCGTCCTGGTTGAAGCCGCGCGTCCGCACCGTGACGATGCCGACGTTCGGCCGCGACTTCGACTCGCGGGTGTCGAGCACCTCGCTCTCCGAGTAGATCGTGTCCCCCTCGAAGACCGGGGCCGGCAGCCGCACCTCGTCCCACCCGAGGTTGGCCATGACGTTGACCGACAGGTCCATCGTCGACTGCCCGGTGACGAGCGCCAGGGTGAACGTGGAGTCCACGAGCGGCTTCCCGAACTCCGTCTTCGCCGCGTACGCGGAATCGAAGTGGATCTTGTTGACGTTCTGGGACAACAGCGTAAACCAGACATTGTCGGCGGCCAGCACCGTCCGCCCCAGCGGATGCCGGTAGACGTCGCCGACCTCGAAGTCCTCGTATACCCGCCCCGTCCAGCCTTCCTTCACCGCCATGCGCTCTCCCCCCGCGACTGACGCCCGTGCGAGCCGCTCGCGGGCGCCGGAACAGGGGAATTGTAGAACAGACCGCTCGCCGAGCCTGCGGATCTACCCGACCTGGAGCCGACCGCGTGGTCGCCGTTCCCGAGTTGGCGGCAAGTGCGGGCCGTCAGAACCAATCGCAGATGGGTGAGTCGATTGCAGTGGGCAACGGAGCCGACGGGCCCGGCGCCCGGACGTAGTTTTGGATGGTGGAACGATCGGGGTCGCCGGGAGTCGGACCAGCCCGGCGCGCTACGGTAGGAAGGGTGGGCGGGGTAGTAGGATCGAGCCGTGACCCAGAGGGGCGCCCGTGCTTTGCCGCCGGGCTATCGGATCCAGGAGTACGAGATCGCCCGCGTGCTCGGCGCCGGCGGCTTCGGCATCACCTATCTCGCGAACGATACGAAGCTCGACGGGCCGGTCGCGCTCAAGGAGTACTTTCCGCGCGAACACGCCGAGCGGAAGGCGGACCAGCGCGTGGCCGCGTTGTCGGCGGAGGAGAGCCGTGCGCTCTTCACCTGGGGTCTCGACCGTTTCCTGGACGAGGCGCGGTCGATCCATCGGTTCCGGCATCCGAACGTCGTGCGGGTGCACCGTTACGTCGAGGCGCTCGGCACCGCCTACATCGTGATGGAGTACGTCGAGGGCGAGTCGCTGGACGCTGTCCTGCGAGCGCGCGCGCCGTTGCCGGCGGCCGAGTGGCGGCGATGGCTCGACCGACTGCTCGATGGCCTGGAGCATGTGCACGGGCACGGCTACGTGCACCGCGACATCACGCCCGCGAACATCGTCATTCGCGCGGCCAATGGCGAACCCGTGTTCATTGACTTCGGCGCGGCGCGCGCGGCGGCGCGCGGCCGGGCCTACACGCAGGTGCTGACGCCGCGCTATGCGCCCATCGAGCAGCACGGCACCGAGGGCGCGCAGGGGCCGCCCACCGACATCTATGCGCTGGCGGCGGTCTCGTACCTCGCGCTGACCGGCGAGTGCGCGCCGGAAGCGCCGGCGCGCGCCGTGGACGACCGGTACGAGCAGCTGGCGGAGCGGGTCGCGGGGGCGGATCTTCGGTGGCTCGCGGCGATCGACCGGGGAATGGCGCTACGGTCTGACGAACGGCCCCCGACGGTGGCGGCGTGGCGATCGGCCATGGCCGGCGCGGACGCCGCTGACCGCGCGCCCGACGAGGCGGCGGGCGTATCGGTGACGAATCTGGCCGGCGACGCGGAGGCCCTCCGCGGAAGCCTGGCCCGAAAAACCTTCGTGGGTATCGATTTCGGGACGTCGACGACGGTGGTCAGCATCGCTCGGATGGACGATGGGACTCGCGTTCCCAGGGCCGAGCCGATTCCGATTGGCCAGTTCGACGAGGAAGGCAGACGCAACGACGACCATCTCGTGCCGAGCTGTCTGGCCTGGCGCAACGGCCGCCTGCTCGTGGGCCGCGGCGTGTCGCCGCACCTGAGGGCGACGTTGCGGGAGGGGCTGGACCTCTGGTCGTCGTTCAAGATGGAGCTCGGGGTCGACCTCGGCCCCCAGTATCCCAACACCGTGCTCGCCGAGGGGCGCGCGCCCGTGGTGGTCGAGCGGCCGCACGACGCCGCGCGGGTCTTCCTGCGCCACCTGCGCGAGGCCGTGGACCGGCACGTCCTCGACCATTCGCTGCCCCCGGCGGTGTACGCGGTCAGCGTCCCCGCCGCGTTCGAGGCGAACCAGCGCCGCGACCTCGTACGGGCCCTCGCGGGCGCCGGCATCCCCGTCGAGGACGCCGGTCTCATCGACGAACCCAACGCGGCGTTTCTCAGCTACGTGTTCGAAATGGAACGCGGGGCCGAGGGACCGTCCGTGTCGGCGCTCCTCGCGCGGAAGACGGGCCGCGTGCTCGTCTTCGACTTCGGCGCCGGCACGTGTGACATCTCCGTGCTGGAGGTCGCCATCGCCG
>JAPOYG010000239.1 GCA_026706755.1 Acidobacteriota bacterium | reverse complement strand
GGATCGTGAAGCGCTCGTCGCGCCATTCGGCGCCGGCGGCCAGGTGCACCAGCTCCGTGGCGGCGTAGGAGACGTCGAAGTTGAGGTTGACCTCCGCCTGTCGGTAGAGGCCGGGATCGAAGTTGCGCGGAGTGGCCGGGCCGAGCGAGGCGTTGACCGTGTTGAAGATGAAGAAGTCCGCCTCGTGCGAGCCGTAGCCGGCGCTGGCGTCCCACGTCAGCCCGGCGGCCGTGGTCCTCCGCAGTCCGGCCACCGCCGAGACGTCCGTGATCACGCCGCTGAACCACGGGGTGAACCCGCCCGGCGCGACCTCCTGCATGGAGAAGCAGTTCGGGTCCGACCGCACCTGCGCCAGGGCCGCCTGGTCCGGCCGGTCGTCGGTGATGGCGACGGTGGGGCAGTTGGCCGAGCCGTCCCGGACGCCGTCCTCGGCGTCGAGCACGTCGCCGATCAGGAGCGTCCGTCCGCTGTCGAGGCTGAAGATGTTCGCTCGGGTGTTGGGATTGCGGAAGTAGAAGCCCTGGGTGGAGGTCTTGTTGGCATAGTTGGCGTGGCCGTAGAGCTCGACGCCGCCGGCGAACGCGTGGCCGAGGTTGCCGAACAGCTTCAGGTCGTCCTCGGCCGTCGGGTCGCCCCACGGCTGCGCCGGGTCCGCGACCGCGGTGTTGCCGGCCGCGATGAGCGCCGCCGCGTCGGCGCGCTGCACGCTGCGGTCGGTCGGGTCGGAGTTGCCGTACTCGAGGCTGAGGTTGGCGAAGCCGGTCTCGCCGAGCGGCAGGCCCACGTTGCCGGCCACGTTGTACGCGTCGCCGTCCCCGGCGCGGTAGGTGCCGGTGTTGATCTCCAGGCTGCCGCCCGCCCGGTCTTCCCTGAGCAGGAAATTCATGACCCCGGCGATGGCATCCGAGCCGTACTGCGCCGACGCCCCGTCGCGCAGCACCTCCACCTGCCGCAGGGCGATCGAGGGAATCGTCGAGATGTCCGGCCCCTGCGTCCCGTCCGTCACCCCGCCGAACCAGACGAGGATTGCCGAGCGGTGGCGCCGCTTGCCGTTCACCAGCACCAGCGTGTGGTCGTGGGCCAGGTTGCGCAGGCTGGCCGGCCGCACGAGTGACGCGGCGCCGCTGATGGGATGCGTGGCGACGTTGAACGACGGGACCAGGGTCCGCAGCCGGTAGTCGAGCGAGGCGGCGCCCTGGCTGACCACGTCCCGGAACGGCAGGGCGTCGATGGGGACGGGCGACTCGGTGACGGAACGCGGCTGCGCGCGGCTGCCGACGACCACCACCTGCTCCTCGAGCTGCACCGTCAGGACGGCGTCGACGGTCACGGCGGCGCCGGCACCGAGCGCCACGTCACGGCGCACCTCCGTGTGGAAGCCGGGCAGCGTGAACGTCACGTCGTAGGCGCCCGGCGGAAGGCCCGCGATCGCGAACGCGCCGGTCCCGTCCGTGACCGCGACTCGCGGCGGGGCGTCGGGCTCCGGGCCGCGCGCCTCGACGGTCACGCCCGGCAGCACGAGCCCCGTCGCGTCGGTGACGGTGCCTTCGACGGCCGCATCCTGCGCCCCGGCTCCCGTCGGCGCGGCGAGAGCCACCAGCGCGGTGAGAACGGCTACCGCCGACGTCCGCAGGGTGCAGCCAGTCAGGGTCACGGTCATTTGAGGGATAGTCTATGGGCTGGGGCCGGGCCACGGGTGCGGGACGAAACCGCGAACGCTCCGGCTGGCGGGCAGAATCGTCCTCGCGCGCGGATTTGCATGCCGGCGCGCAAGCGCAGGGGGAGACGTACGATGACGACCGGGCCCGGGAGATGGCTCCCTGGCATGTGCGCCCTCGCGATGGCCGGCACTGTCGCGTTTGCCGCCCCTGCCTCGGCGC
This sequence comes from Acidobacteriota bacterium, assembly GCA_026706755.1. Taxonomy (GTDB): domain Bacteria; phylum Acidobacteriota; class Vicinamibacteria; order Vicinamibacterales; family UBA8438; genus JAGWAJ01. The sequence goes on along the minus strand of JAPOYG010000239.1, from coordinate 4,177 downwards.
AGACGGGATCGGGCTTCTACCTGAGCCAGGAAGTGGGGCTCAACCTGGCCCCCGACGTCGAGTTGCTGGGCAACAGCAACGATCGGGCCAGCCGCTGCGACGAGTTCATCAACCCGCGCTTCGCGGAGGTGCCGGGCTGCACCGATCCGAACCGCGGCTCCGGGGCCGGCTGGCGGACCGCCTTCGACCGCGCGGCCGGCGTCCTGGCGGGATTCGCCGCGGGGTACCGCTTCGGTGGGCGGCTGCGCGTCGAGGCGGAGTGGTTCCATCGCGAATCCGGGTACGACCAGACCGCGCCGGTGACGAGCGCCACCGGCGATACGCTCGGGAAGCTGGGGGGCGAGATCCAGCGGGCCGACAACCGCCTCGGCAGCATCTCCTCGCACAACGTCTTCGCCAATGTCTACGTCGACTTCCCCAGCCGGAGCCGCCTGACGCCCTACGTCGGCTTCGGCGGCGGCGTGGGCCTGACCGAGCTCGACTACGGCGACCTGTGGGCGCGCAACCCCGACCCGTCGGCCATCGGCACGGCGGCCGGGCTTCCGAACGAGGCGGAGATCCGTCAGAACCTCGCGGCCACGACCAGCAGCAAGCAGGGTGAGCTGCACGACCGGCGGACCGCGTACCAGGTGCTGGGCGGGGTCGACTACGCGGTGTCGGACGCGGTGTCGCTGGGCGTCAAGGTCCGCTGGGTCCGCTTCGGTCGTTTCCTCGCCGAGGGAATCGAGTGGGAGCGGCTCCGCAGCCACCCATCGCAGCTCCGCCTCGACGGAAGCGAGCCGGTCACCTTCCGCATCCGCACCGCGGGCGCGCTCTCCTTCGTCGGCGTGAGCCTCGCGATGCGCTACGCGTTCTGAGGGGGCCCGCGGCGCAGCCTCCTACTCCGCCGACTGTCGCCGCCGCACCACACGGAACTTGAAGCGGTCGTCGGGGCTGGGGGTCGGCGCCGGGCTGATCTTCAGGACGTAGTCGGGCGGGTCGAGCGCCGGCTCGATCTCGTGGACGATGGTCGCCATGGTCGCGGCGATGGCCACCTCCGCGAACCCGGCCCCCAGGCATACGTGGGTGCCGGCGCCGAACGGGGCGAACACGCCGGGCTGACGGTGCTCCTGCCGCTCGGGCGTGTAGCGCTCGATGTCGAAGCGCTCGGGCTCGGGAAAGTACTGCGCGAGGTGGTGCGGCACCGTGGTGGCCACGATGACCTTCTCGCCGGCGGGGATCGTGTAGCCGGCGAACTCGAACGTGTTCGACACGGTCCGCGTGATGGCCGGCGCGATGGGGTACATCCGGAGCGTCTCGAGCGCGACCCGGTGCGTCACGTCGAGACTGCGCAGGGCGTCGGCCGGCAGCACGCTCCCTTCGAAGCCGGCGTCCGCCTCCGCCGTCATCCGGTCCAGCAGCTCGGGGTGCTTCAGCAGCGCGTAGAGCATGAACGCGCATGTGCTCCCCACCGTGTCGAGCCCCGCGATGAACGGTCCGAGCACGGCCGGCATGAGATCCGTCTCCGGCAGGAACTGCGGGTCTGCATGGTGCAGCGCCAGGAGGTCGTCGACGAGGTCGGTACCCCCGCCGGTGTCGAGGTCGGCAGCGGGGCGTTGCTCCGGGTCGTGCATGGCCCGCACCGTCGCGTACAGCTCCTCCACCCGCTGGCGGGCGCGGCGGAAGCGCGGCGTCCGCATCAGCAGGGCCGGCCGCTGGCGGGTGACGCGCGCCGTGAGGAGCGTGCGCACGAAGACGATCATGTCGTCCAGGTAGTCGCGGGGCGACATGCCCGCCGCGATGGTGCCGAGCTGGTCCGTGACGATGCGCTGCAGCGCGTACAGGCCGGGCACGGGCTCGTCGAGCGGCCATGCCCCGACCTCGCGGCGGGTGATGGCGATCACGTCGTCGAGGTGCTCGTGGATGAACGAACGGGAGTAGCCCGTCTTTTGCGCCTTGCGCATGCGGGCGTGCTCGGCGCCGTCCATGCTCAGCATCGAGCGTGCCGCGCCCAGTTCCCGGTCGAAGTCCATCCAGAACTCGCGCGAGCGGAGATGCAGCCTGCCTTCCTTCGTGACGAAGAGGTTGGCCTCCGGACCCGCGAGCACCGTGAACCGGCGGCCGAGCGCGTGGACGCGGAAGACCGGGCCGAGCCGCAGGTACTGCTGGGTGAAGAACGCCCCGACATCGCCGGCCATGGCGAACGCATCCCCGACCAGGGGCAGGCCCGGTGCACTGGGCGGCGCGGGCGAGGGGGTGACTTGCGCCATGTTCCAGTACGACATTACCACGGCGTCCGCGCTCCGGATCGGCCGAGAGAGGCCGATCGCGCGCGTCTCCCCCGGCACGGCACGGGGAGCCCGGCGGCGAGCGGGGACGGGTGTTCCGGAACGGCGCGCCCCGCGGGGCGGACTCCTGGAACGCTGGGGGCTGGGGCCGACCCGGAGCCTGCGACGGGTTGGCGGCGCTAGGAGTTTGCGCCGCAGAACGCCAACGGAGTGCGTGCCGCGGCGCAAGCTCCTGGAACGGTGGGGGCTGGGGCCGACCCGGAGCCTGCGACGGGTTGGCGGCGCTAGCCCGCCGTTCGTCGCCTGCGGCTCCGCTCGGCGCCCAACCCAATCCTTCAGGAGTCCGCGCCGTTCCACGGCGCAGACTCCTAGCTGAAGTCGGCGCCCAGGAGCACGGCGATGATGATGGCCAGCACCGCCGCCGGGGCCACGAAGCGGATGAAGCCGAGCCAGAGCCCGTAGCGGAACCAGCCGGGCTCGTTCCCGTCCACCAGCTCCCCGTGGCTCACGCGGCGGCTGATGAACCAGCCCGCGGCCAGCGTCACGGCCAGGCCGCCGGTCGGCAGCATGATGTTCGACACGAAGTGGTCGACCGTCTCGAACCAGCCCGTCTTGTTGGCGAAGACGGCCAGGCTGGAGAAGAAGGGCGTGCCCGAGAACGAGAGCGCGGCGAAGATCGTGAAGACGAAGACGGCCGCACCGGACAGGAGCGTCGCACGGTGCCGCTCGACGGCGTGCTCGTCGATCAGGTACGCCGTCACCACCTCCAGCAGCGAGATCGTCGACGTCAGGCCCGCCACCGCCACCAGGATGTAGAACAGCGGCGCCAGGAGGGCACCGAACGGCACCTCGGTGTAGAAGAGCTCCGGGAGCGAGATGAAGAGCATGCCGACCGGCGAGGCCCCGACCTGCTCGGTCATCCCGGCGACCGAGAAGATGACGGAGAACATGATGATCGAGGCAACGATCGCGATCCCCGTGTCGAGGGCGACGATGGCCGCCGACGCCTTCACGATCGACTGCTTCCGCGACAGGTAGGAGCCGTAGGTGATCATCGCCCCCATGCCGACGGAGAGCGAGAAGAACGAGTGTCCGAGGGCCGACAGCATCGAGCCCGCTTCGAGCTCGGCGAAGCTGGCCTGGAAGAGGAAGCCGAAGGCCTGCCCGGAGCCGCTCATCCCGAGCGCGCTCACCAGCAGCAGCAGGAGGATGCCGAAGAGGATCGGCAGCGACACGCGGGCGAGGCGCTCGATGCCCTCGCGAACCCCGAACCAGACGACGGCGACGGTCGCCACGCTGAAGCCCAGCGAGAGGACGAGCTGCAGGCCGGCGTTGCCAACCTGGGCCTGGAAGAGATCGCCGGTCGCGAGCCCCGGATAGCCGGCCGCCGACCAGGCCGCGGTCCGCGCGAAGTAGTACAGCGACCAGCCCGCGATGACCGTGTAGTAGCTGAGCAGCAGGAAGGCGCAGAGGACGCCCCACACCCCGAAGATGCCCCACAGGGGGCCGGCGCATTCGCGAAGTGCGCCCACGGTGCTCTTCTGCGTCCGCCGCCCGATCAGGAACTCCGCCATCATGATCGGCATCCCGACCGCGGCGACGCAGAGCAGATAGACGAGGACGAAGGCGCCTCCGTTGTTCTCCCAGGTGATGTACGGGAAACGCCAGAGGTTGCCCAGCCCGATGGCGCTGCCGGTGGCGGCGAGGATGAAGCCGGTGCTGGAGCCCCAATGGCCGCGGTCGCTCTGCATCCGATCCCTCCGCTCCCTCCGCGTCTGCGAGCCGCGGGCGCGAGGCGGCTCGCGGTCGCTCAATCGGCCGGTGGGCCGGCAATGCAGTCTAGGAGCTTGCGCCGCAGAAAGCAACGCAAGTGGAGTTCTGCGGGGCAAGGAGTCTGCGCCGCAGAATCT
>JAPOYG010000182.1 GCA_026706755.1 Acidobacteriota bacterium | reverse complement strand
GGCTCCCGGCTGCTGAGCCCGCCGGGCCGTCCGTGATTTCCGGCCACCCGCCCCGTCGGCGCGCCCTGGCGGGCGCGTTGGGGAGTCTGCGCGGGCGCGGCCATCGCCAGCATTCTCTCAACACCGGCACGCCCAGCTACCTGGAGCTGATCGGCAACGGCAAGACCTGTCGCGTCCGCCGTACCAGCGCGACGGCGCCGGGACGCAGCAGGAGTGGGAGGACCTCTGGAACGACGGCCTTGCACCGCGGCTCACGGCTTCGATGGGATCGGCGCGAACGGCACGGCCGGCTCGCGCACGCCGGGGTGGCCGGCCGCGATCCTCTGCTGCGACACGAGCCGGGCCGCGTCGATCGCCTGCTGCTCGTCTGTGCGGCCGGCGCTGAGCAGGTTCACCATGGCGTGGTTGCCCTCGTGGCAGGCGTACTCGAAGAGCGTCACGCCGGGGGCCGAGCGAAGCATCGGGAGGGCGACGGTGTACGGCACCTCGAACGTCGCGGGATCGTCGACCGTGATCCGGTAGTCGATGGTGTTGGCGTCGACCAGCGTGAACCGCTCGGTCAGGCGCAGGGTCTCGCCCGAGCCGCGGGGGCCGGTCGGGGTGACGTGCGAGGGCTGGTAATCGCCGCCGTCGAGGCGGTCGTTGAAGTGGAGCGTCTCCACGACCAGCGTGTCGCCCTCCCAGTAGCCGCGGGCGTCGCCCAGCCACTGGCGGATCGAGTCGGACGCGTGCGGCCGCCCGTCGAGGGGGACGATGCGCGCCTCGTGGATCATCTCCATCACGAGCACGAAGTAGTCGGGCGTCTGCAGGATCTGGTAGTTGGCGTTGTAGACCGTCGGGATCATCGCCGTCGGAAGGGTGCGCGAGATGCACCGTTCCCAGTTGTTCCGGTCGAGCCAGGAATCGGCCTCGCCCCGGCCGGCGCGGGCGTTCTCCCGGTCGATGAGGCGCTGCACGCCCTGCTCCGTCATCCGGATCCGCCCGTCGGGCGGGTCGACGATCAGGGCGTCCCGCTCGATGTCGCCGGCCTGCTCCAGCCAGCCCGCGCCGGTGCCGCGCGTCGCCTCGATGACCGCCTGCTGCGCCTCGCGGCCCTGCGCCTGCTCCTCCGCCGTCAGCCGCTCGAGCGGCGTGGTCGTCGAGTTGTTCCAGAGCCCCTGCAGGTCCGGCGCCCCCCACGGTGTGCGGGGCAACTCCGAGCCGTCCGCCGCGAGCCGCTCCGGCCTCCACTGTGCCGAGGCCGGGGTCGCCGCGGCCGCGAGGACCGCGAGGATAAGAAGGCTGCCGACGCCGGCCCGCGCGCGTGTCGTCTTCATCCGTTCTCCTCCAGGAATCCCAGCAGTATAGGCCGAGCCGCGTACCGCCGAACCGTCCGGGTGGCGCCGCGTGAACCGGATGCCGCGGCCTCACGGCGAGCCGATGGTCTGGCCATGGACGCCGGTCCGGGATGCCGCAGGCTCGTGGGCTGCACCCTGCGCGACTTATGATTGGGGAATGCACGCGATCGCCGCGGGCTCCCCGGCCGTCCGTACGGTCACGGTGCGTCGGCGCGGGGAGCGGCTCGACCAGGACCTGGTGGTCGTGGAGGAGCCCCTCGAGATCCGGCTCGACGGCCGGCCGCTCGTCGTGACGATGCGGACGCCGGGGCACGACGAGGAGCTGGCGGCCGGCTTTCTGCACGGCGAAGGGACGATTGTCGGCGGGCACGACATCGCCTCGGTCCGTGCGATCGCGGGCGGGGCAGTGGGCGGCGCGACGCTGGCGGACGACCCGACACGTGCGGGCAGTGGTGCGCCCGCGGTCGGCGCGACGCCTCCGGACAACGGTGCGCCCGCGGTCGGCGCGACTGGCGGACCGGGCGAGACGTCGTCGGCGGACGGCTCGCGGGCGGGCGGGGCCCTGCGTCGAATCCGGGTCGCGAGCTTCGCGGGCGACCGGGTGGAAGTCACGCTGGCCGAGAACGCCGCGGAGGCGGCGGCCGGCTCTGCCGCCGGCTCACTGGCCGGCGACGCAGACCCGGAGCGCTCCTTCGCTGCGACCTCGGCCTGCGGCGTCTGCGGCAAGGAGTCGATCGACGACCTCCGCGCCGACGCCCCCGCCGTGGCGCCGGTCGCCTGCGCCCCCGCCCTGCTCGAAGCGCTGCCCGATCGCCTTCGCTCCGCGCAGGCCCTCTTCGAGGCGACGGGCGGCATCCATGCCGCCGGCATCTTCACCCTGGACGGTGACCTGCTGTGCGTACGCGAGGACATCGGCCGCCACAACGCGGTGGACAAGGTGATCGGCCACTTCGTCCTCGAGGGCGGCGTGCCCCTCCGCAATCGCATCCTGGTCGTCAGCGGCCGCGCCGGCTTCGAGCTGGTCCAGAAGGCACTGGCGGCATCCATCCCGGCGATGGTCTCCGTCGGTGCCGCCTCGAGCGTGGCCGTCGACATGGCGACGGCGGCCGGCATGACGCTCTACTCGTTCGCCGGCCGCGGCCGCGGCAACCTGCACGTCGGCTGACCGACTCTGCAGGCAGCCCGACGCCGAATCCTCACGCCCCGATCTGGCCCAACCGTTCCGCCAGCCGGACGAAGCGCTCCGCCGCGTCGACCGCCGCGCTCGCCTGCGACTCCCCGAACGCCTCGAACGGCACGCCGCCCGCGAGGCCGTTGGGATAGCGGGTCGGGACGTAGTACTGATCGAGCACTCCCGCCTGCTCGCGCAGATCCTGCAGCTCCGGGACGCGGTCGGCGTAGCGCGAGCCCAGCACGACGAGCGAGTGGCCGATGACGGTTCTCTCCCCCAGGCCGTAGGCAATGGACTTCACCGCCTTCTCCGCCGCCTGTTGCGCAATGAAGCAGGCCTGGGCGTGGAACCGCTCGCGCACCGCGATGCGGGCGAACGCGAGGTCGTTCTCCGCCTGCCGGTACCAGCGGTCAGCTTCCGCCCGTGCGTCCCACATAGAACTGCTCGGCTTCCGCAAGGGCGTCGACCAGGAACGGTTGCCCCTCCGCCCGCAACCTGGCGAACTCCTCCGGCGTGTAGACGAGAAGATCAACGCCGACATCGGCGTGCGCGATCGCTGGAAGGAAGTCGCGGAACCGCTCCACGAACGAGCGCTCCGTTGGAGCCACCACCAGGACGTCGATGTCGCTCTCGACCGCCGCCGTCCCGCGGGCGTGGGACCCGAAGATCCACGCGGCTCGGGCTCCGCGCACGTCCAGGAGCGGGCGCAGTCTCCGCAAGAACGCTTCGAGCGGGTTCGGAGTCACCGCTTCCCGGTCACCCGCTCCGCGACGAGCCGGCGCATGAGCTCGATGGTGTGGGTCGGCGCCTCGAACTCGGCTTCCTCGAGCGGGGTGCGCCCGTACTGATCGAGGGCGTCGAAGTCGGCGCCGTGCGCGGCCAGGTACTCGACGATGTCGTCGTCGCCGACGCGGATGGCGGCGTGGAACGCACTGGGGCTGCGCGGAGGGTGGACGTTGGCGTCGAGACCCAGTTCGACGACGAGACGCACGGCCTCCAGCTCGCGGCTGCGGGCGGCGAGAAGCACGGCACCGGCGCCGGCATAAGTAACGACGGTCGGGTCGGCGCCGAGCGCCAGCAGCGCCTGCATCATCTCCACGTTGCCCGCACGTGCGGCGCGCAGGAACGGCGTCAGGCCCCCGTCGCTGCGCCAGCCTCCCCCGGCGTTGCCCGTGCGGGCGTGGACGTCTGCGCCTCGCGCGACGAGCTCCCGCGCCAGCTCGACGTTGCCTTGGGCGACGACAGCGTGCAGCGCCGAGCGGCCGTCCCCGTCGCGCGCGTTGACGTCGGCGCCGTGGTCGAGCAGCAGCCTCGTCACGCCATCGCTGCCCTCCGCGGCGGCGATCAGGAAGGCGCTCCGCCCGTCGGCAGCGGCGGCGTGCGGATCGGCGCCGGCCGCAATCAACGCCCCCGCCGTCTCGTCGTCTCCCGACGCCGCCGCAAACAGGAGGGGGCCGAAGCCGTTCGCGGACCGGGCCTCGACCTCGGCGCCGCGCCCGATGAGGAAGCGCGCGATCCCGGTATGGCCCTCCGCCGCGGCCCACATCAGGGCTGTCTGACCCATCCGATTCTCCGCGGCGTCGACCGCGGCGCCGCGGTCGACCAGGAGCCGCACGAGCGCCTCGTTACCGGCGTGGACGGCCGCGAGGAGCGGAGTGTCGCCGCTCCAGCGCGCGGCGTCGATCGCGGCCCCCGCGTCGAGCAGCAGGCGCGCGACCTCCAGGCTGCCGTTCCCGGAGGCGAACAGCAGCGGCGTCTCGCCGTTCTCGTCGGCGGCGTTGGGGTCGGCGCCGGCTTCGAGCAGCGCCGCGGCGATCTCGGCTCGGCCCCGAAGCGCGGCCCAATGGAGCGGCGTCGATCCGTCGGAGCGGGCCGCGTTGACGTCGGCGCCGCCGGCGACGAGGGTTGCCACGGCGTCCGCATCCCCGCGCTGGACCGCCGCAACCAGCGGAGTCTGGCCCCCGGGCACCGGTGGCGTCGACTGGGCCGGTGCGAGGGTGGCGACGACGAGGATGGCAGCGGTACCCGCGAGCCCGGAGGCCGCCAACTCCCTCCGGATCGACCCCAACGAGTGCGTCTTCCCCATCGAACCGAATGCTACACTCCGAACCCGATGAACGGAGCAGCGCGGGTCGCGGGCCGCGGGTCGAATCCGGCGTCGTTCGCGCGGCGACCGAGGACCCCGGCGCTGCTCGCACGCTGCTCGCTGCTCCGGACGGCCGCGGCAATGCTGACCGCGCGCTGCTCGCGGCTGCTCCCGGCGGCAGCGGCGACGCTGACCGTGCGCTCCCGGCGGCTGTCCTCGACGGCAGCGGCGGTGTCAGCGCCGGTCCTGATCGTCTCCGCGCTCGCGCCAGTCGCGGCAGCGCCGGCTCCGGTCCTCGTCTCCCCCTCGGCGGCCTCGACTCCGCAGGAAGGCAGCCGGGACGCCGCCGACGCCGCGGAGCACGGAAGCCAGGTCGAGAGGCTCGGCTCTGACCCGACGTCGGCGCAGGAACCCGACGCTCTGGAGATCGAGCGCCGCGGCCCGGCCGGCGCCGATCTCCTGCGAACCACCATCCGCCGCTACTGCCTCACCTGCCACAACGACCGCACCCTGACGGCGGAACTCTCGCTGCAGCACGTCGACGCGACGCGCGTGGCCGAGCACGCGCCGGTGCTCGAGAAGGTGTTCCAGAAGCTCCGGGCCGGTGAGATGCCACCGGCCGGCCGACCACGCCCGGACGCGTCCACCACCGCCGATCTGCTGGCTTGGCTGGAGGCCGCCCTCGACGGAGCGGCGGCCGAGCGCCCGGACCCCGGCGCGCCCGCCATCCACCGTCTCAACCGCGCGGAGTACCGCAACGCCGTCCGCGACCTCCTGGAGCTCGATCTCGACCACGCCCGCGACCTGCCCGCCGACGACTCCGGCTACGGATTCGACAACATCGGCGACGTGCTGACCGTCTCGCCGCTCCATGTCGAACAGTACGTCGCCGCGGCGCGGCGCATCAGCCGCCTGGCCGTCGGCAGCCTGACACCGCGCCCGGTGGTCGAGCGCTACGAGGCGCCGCGCGGGACGGCCGACGTGGCGATCGACGGGCTGCCGCCGAACGAGCGGGGCGGCATCCTGTTCCGCCATTACTTCCCGTTCGACGCCGAGTACACGCTCACCGTGCGCGTCCGCGGCCGGCGCGCGGCCGGGATGCCGGCGCCCCGGCTCGACGTCCGCATCGACGGCCGCCGGGTGCGCCTCCTCGACGCCAACTTCGACCCGGCCGAAGCCAACCAGCTCACGCGCAACTTCGAGCTCCGGCTGCCGATCCCGGCCGGTGAGCACGAGGTGGGTGCGGGCTTCCTGACCGAGTACGCGAAGAGCGAGGACGGACAGGCCACCAACCGCTACTCCGTCGACTACGTGCTGGTCGGCGGCCCCTACGGCTCGGCGGGTCCCGGCGCCCCCGAGAGCCGGCGCCGGCTCTTCGTCTGCCGGCCGGCCGTCAACGAGCCGGAGGAGCCGTGCGCGCGGCGCATCCTGACCACGGTCGCCCGGCGCGCCTACCGCCGCCCCGTGA
>JAPOYG010000031.1 GCA_026706755.1 Acidobacteriota bacterium | reverse complement strand
TCGTAGCGGTCGCCGTCGTCGCGGATCTCGAAGAGCTGTGAGAAATCCGGGCTAGGAGCTTGCGCCGCGGAACGTCAACGAAGTGCGTGCAACGGCGCAAGCTCCTGGGCCGGTGGGGGCTGGGGCCGACCCGGAGCCTGCGACAGGTTGGCGGCGCCAGCACCCGAGTGAGCTCAGTCCGGCAGTGCGAACACGAACAGATTGTTGCCGGTGCTGGGGCGGAGCTCCGGCGTCAGGTCGAGGAAGCGCGGCGTGCCGGTGCTCACCGCGACGTACTGGCGGCCGTCGACGGCGTACGTGATCGGGAAGCCGGACACCGACGACCCGAGGTTGATCTCCCACAGGACCTCGCCCGTCTCGTCGTCGAACGCCCGGAACCGCCCGTTGACATCTCCGCCGAAGACCAATCCGCCCCCGGTGGCGACGAGCGACATGGTCGCCGCCCGCTGGTCGTACCGCCAGGTCGTACGGCCGGTCTCGGCCGAGATGGCGTGCACGCTGCCGACCTGGTCGGTGCCGGGTGCGATCTCGCCCCGCCAGACCAGCGCGTACACCTCCACGCTGCCCCCACCCTCGGTCGTGGCCAGCATCCGGGCGCAGACGTTGCGCAGCGGGTAGTACATGGTGTTGGTGCGGGGGCTGTAGGCGCCCGCCTCCCAGTCCTTCCCGCCGCTGGCGTGCGGGCAGGCCAGCACGTCCTGTCCCTCGGCGGTGAAGACGAGCTCGGCGCTCTCGGTCACCGCCCCCGTCGCGCCGTCGATCCCGGCGATCACGTTCTGGGTGATGGTCGGCGTCGCCCAGAGGAACTCCCCCGTCGCGCGGTCGAGGGTGTAGACGACGCCGGTCTTGCCGGGTATGCCGGTCACCACGCGGCGCACCTCGCCCGGCTGCAGATGGGGGCTGATCCAGCTGACGGCGGCCGGGTCGGGCGCAACCGGCGTGTCGACCAGCAGCCGCTCGAAGGGGTGGTCGAGGTCCCAGTGGTCGTTCAGATGCTGGTAGTACCAGCGAATGGCACCGGTGTCGGCGTCCAGGGCGAGGGTCGAGTTGTGATACAGGTGCTGCAGGTCCGTGCCGCCGAGGAGGAACTTCGGGGCGGGCGAGGTGACCGACGTCCCGACGTAGATGAGGTTCAGCTCCGGATCGAAGCTCGGCACCATCCAGGACCCGACGTGCCGCCGCTCCTCGTACGGCACGCCGCCCCACGACTCGTCGCCCGGCTCGCCGGGAGCGGGGATGAGCCGCGTGCGCCACAGCTCCTCGCCCGTGTCCGCGTCGTGCGCGGTGATGACGCACGCCTCCGGGCCCGCCATCGGCATGCAGCTCCGGCCCGAGACCACCTTGCCGTCGGCCACGATCGGCCCCGAGGTCTGCATCGCCGGATCGACCCGGTAGTCGACGACCTCGGTCTCCCACGCCAGCCGCCCGGTGGCGGCGTCGAGGGCGAACACGTGGTCGTCCACGCTCGTGTCGATGATGAGGTTGCCGTGGATGGCCAGGTTGCGGTTGTTCTCCGACAGGCCGAAGATGTAGTCGGAGATGTCGTCGGGCACCTCGCGCCGGTGCTCCCAGAGCAGGTCGCCCGTCACCGCGTCGATAGCCTGGATGACGTCGTTCGGGTTCGGCATGTACATGACACCGTCGTGGACCAGCGGCGTCCCCTGCTGCCGGCCGTCGGTGAGGGCGCGGGACCAGACCATCCGCAGCGTGCCGACGTTCTCCCGGTCGACCTGCTCCAACGGGCTGTAGCCCCAGCCGTCGAGCGTGCGGCGCCACATCAGCCAGTCGTTCGGGCTCGGATCTTGCAACTCCGCGTCGGTGACGGGATCGACGCTCTCGACCTGGGCCGCGACGGGCGGCGGCAGGGCGACGGCGGCGACGGCGGCGGCCCCCAGGAGCACGAGCGGGCCGCGGCGGAGCGACGGCGAACCGGATGCGCGCATGTTCCCTCCTCGGCGGGAGATTCCGGGCGACCATGTTACGCCGAACGCGCCGAGGATCCGCGGCCTGCACGAACGTGCCTGCTGCGGGAGCCGAATGTGCCGTCGTCGCGCGGCCTTTCTCCCCGGTGTCCAAGGGCGCTAGAGTATGGACTGGCTCGTGAAACCGGCACGACGCGGGCGCTGACGGGCAGGGGAGGAGGGGCCAGATGCTGAGGGCGAGTCGTCGTGGTCGGAGGCTCGGCAGGGCTGTCGGCCTTGCCGCGCTGGGCGGTCTGATCCTGGCCGCGGAGCCGGCGCCGCGGGCCCAGTCGTCGACCACCAACCCCTATCGAGCCACTTTCGGCTGGGAGCAGCTCCCCGAGGGGCGCGTCCTGGGCACGGTGAGCGGCGTCTTCCCCGATCCCGACGGCCGGCACCTCTGGATCCTCGACCGCTGCGGCGCGAACCAGTGCGCCGGCTCCGATCTCGATCCCATTCTGAAGTTCGACCTCGACGGCAACCTCGTCGACAGCTTCGGCGCGGGGCTGTTCGGCTTTCCGCACGGCTTCTTCCTGGACCACGAGGGTTTCCTCTGGGTGACCGAGGGCGGCGCGCACGGCGACGCGCGGGCGACACCCGGCGAGCGGATCGGCATCGGGCACCAGGTGCTGAAGCTCGACCAGCGGGGCGAAGTGGTGATGCGCCTCGGCGAAGCCGGGGTCTGGGGCGACGACGAGCACCACTTCAACGGCCCGTCGGGCGTGGTCGTCGCGCCCAGCGGCGACATCTGGGTGGCGGACGGGCACCGGGGTGGCAACAACCGCATCGTCAAGTTCGCCGCCGACGGCGCGTTCCTGCTTGCCATCGGCGGCGGTGTGGGCTCCGAGAGCAAGGAGGCGGCCCGCTTCAGCGATCCGCACGACATCAAGATGGACTCCCGGGGGCGGGTCTACGTGGCCGACCGGGGCAACAGCCGGATCCAGGTGTTCGATTCGGACGGCAACCTCCTCTACCTCTGGACGCACTACGGCAAGCCGAGCGGGCTCTTCATCGACCGCAACGACATCCTCTACGCCGGCGACGGCCTGTCGGGCATGGTCCGGCAGGGGCCACCCGACAACTGGCGCAGCAACCTCGGGTGGGAGAAGGGCATCCGGATCGGCGACCTGCGCTCGGACCAGGCCTGGGTGACGCACTTCATCCCCCAGCACGACGAGGACGTCGGCGCCGGCATCGAGTTCCTCGGCGTCGACTTCGACGGCAACATCTATGCGGGCGAGGTGAGCCGGCGCCGGCTCGTGCGCTACGTGCTCCACCGGCCCTCGGAGCTGCTGCGACGCTGACGGCCGCGGACCGGGACGGGCAGTCGTCATCCTCGCAACCCCAGGACCGGATCGCAGGAACGGGGCGGAGCCGATGGGAGCAAGAACGCTGTTTCTGGCCTGGCAGGACAATAAGAGCCGGCAGTGGTTCCCCGTGGGGCGGCTGGATGCCGACGTCCAGCGCTCGGAGTTCCGGTTCCGCTACACGGGAGGAGCGGCACGCGCGCAGAAGGAGGTCGGGTTCGGCCTCACGGCCGACTTCCCGGGCCTGCGCGACGACTATCGGGCCGGCGAGCTCTTCCCCCTGTTCCGCAACCGGATCATGACGCGCGGGCGGCCCGACTTCGCCGACTACGTCGCGAGCCTCGACCTGCGGGTGGAGGCCGATCCGGTCGAGATTCTCGCCGCGGACGGCGGCCATCGGGTCACGGACACCTTCGAGGTGTTTCCGAAGATCGAGAAGGGCGCCGACGGCGGCTTCCTGTGCCGGTTCTTCCTCCACGGCTGGCGCTACGCGAACGGGGAGGCCCAGAAGCGGCTCGACCGCCTCGTTCCCTACGAGGGGCTGCACGTGGCGCTCGAGCTCACGAACGACGCCGCCCCGCTCGCCGTCCAGATCCAGACGCGCGACTACCACATGATCGGCTGGGCGCCCCGCTACCTCGTGAGGGACCTGATGATGGCCGTCGCGGAGGGCCCCGGGACGTGCACCGCGCAGGTGATCCGGCTCAATCCGCTCGAGGCGCCCTCCCGACAGCGGCTGCTGATCCAGATGAAGGGCAACTGGGGAAGCCACGAGCCTATGACGGACCAGGATTTCGAGCCGCTGGTCGGGTGACGACCCACGAGCATGGAGCTGTCGGCGTTCGGGCGGCGGTTGACGAGCGACTCCGGCACGCGCTCCCTCATGGACGACCTCGGCGACATCGCGTCGGCCGGCGGCGGCATCATGAATCTGGGCGGCGGCAACCCGAGCCTCATCCCGGCCGCGGAGGCCGTCTTCCGCCGCCGCATGCGAGCGTTCCTCGAGCGTGACCGGGCATTCGAGCGCGCGATCGGAGCCTACGGCGGCCCCGACGGGGACCGGGACTTCGCCCGCGCGCTGGCCGGCTTCCTCCAGGAGGAACTGGGCTGGGCCGTCACGGAGCGGAACATCGCCCTGACGAACGGCAGCCAGTCCGCCTTCGTCGCCCTGTTCAACCTGCTCGCCGGCCCGATGTCCGACGGCCGGCCCGCGCGCCGCATCCTGCTCCCGCTCGCCCCCGAGTACATCGGCTACGCGGATATCGGCTTCGCGCCGGGCGTCCTCACCGCCTGCCGCTCGACCATCCGGGAGCTCGGGGACCAGCTCTTCAAGTACGGGGTGGACTTCGACGCGCTGGAGGCGGTGGACCGCATCGGCGCCATCTGTCTCTCGCGCCCCACGAACCCGACCGGCAACGTCGTCACCGACGCGGAGGTGGAGCGCCTGCGCGCCGTGGCCCGCGCCCGCGGCGTGCCCCTCATTCTGGACAACGCCTACGGCCCCCCGTTCCCGGGCATCGTCTTCGGCCGGGCGACGCCCGTCTGGGACGAGCAGACGGTCGTCTGCCTCAGCCTGTCGAAGCTCGGGCTGCCGGCGTTCCGCACCGGCATCGTGATTGCGAACGAGGACATCATCGAGGCGCTCGTCGCCGCGACGGCCATCTTCTGCCTCTCGCCGGGCGGCCTCGGCCCCGCGTTCGCCGCCGATCTCGTCGCCAGCCGCGAGGTCCTCGCGCTGGTCCGGGACGTCATCCGCCCGCACTACGCCGATCGCGCCCGGCGCGCCGTGGACCGGCTCCGGGCCGGCCTCGAAGCCTACGACGTCCGCATCCACCGGCCGGAGGGGGCGTTCTTCCTGTGGCTCTGGATGCGCGGCCTGCCCGTCACGAACGCCGCCCTCTACGAGCGGCTCAAGGCCCGCGGCGTCATCGTCGTCTCCGGGCACTACTTCTTCCCCGGCCTCGAGGCCGACGACTGGCCGCACAAGCGCGAGTGCATCCGCATCAGCTACGCCGACGACTGGGAGCGCATCGAGCGCGGGCTCGACATCATCGTCGACGAGGTTCGGCGGGCGTACGACGGCGTCTCCCCGCGCGCCGACGCCGACCAGGACGAGGCGTAGACTCCCCGGAGGGCCGGTTGGCGGCGCCCGTGGCCGCCACGACGGCGGAGCCGTCAGGCGACGATTGGCGGGCTACACTCCCCGGATGGACAAGCTCAAGCTCTTCGTCGACGGCCGCTTCGTCGAGAGCTCCGCCGGCGGTTTCGACGTGACCGACCCCGCCACGCAGGAGGTACTCTGCGAGGTCCCGTTCGCCACCGCCGACGAGATCGACGGTGCGGTACGCGGCGCCGGGACGGCGTTCCGCGAGTGGCGCGACGTCCCCACGCCGGAGCGGGCGCGGCTGCTGTTCGCCTATCAGGACGTCCTCAAGAAGAACCAGGACGACATCGCGCGCCTGCTGTGCCGCGACACCGGCAAGACCTGGGAGGATGCGCGGGGCGAGGTCTGGCGGGGCATCGAGGTCGTGGAGCACGCCTGCAGCATCTCCACGCTGATGATGGGCGAGACGGTGGAGAACGTCGCGCGGGGCATCGACACCTACAGCCTCGTGCAGCCTCTCGGCGTGTGCGCCGGCATCTCGCCGTTCAACTTCCCGGCCATGGTGCCGTTGTGGATGTTCCCGCTGGCCGTCGCCTGCGGCAACGCCTTCGTGCTCAAGCCGTCGGAGCAGGATCCGACGGTGCCCAACCGCCTGATGGAGCTGCTGGCCGACGCCGGGGCCCCCGACGGGCTGG
>JAPOYG010000030.1 GCA_026706755.1 Acidobacteriota bacterium | reverse complement strand
GCTGGCGGATCTCGACCGGCTCGACGACGCCGACGAGCTGCTGCACGTCGACCTGGCCGGCCGGGACCCCGACGAAGGGATGACGCAGGTGCCCTACGAGAAGGGCGCCCTGCTGCTGCAGCACCTGGAGGAGCAGGCCGGACGGGCACGCTTCGACGAGTTCCTCCGCGGCTACTTCGATCACTTCGCCTTCCGCAGCATCACCACCGCCGACTTCGTCGCGTACGTGCGCGAGCACCTGGCGGGCGGCGACCCTCCCGCGGGGACGCCGGTGCGGCTGGAGGCGTGGATCGACCGGCCCGGGCTGCCGGCCGACGCGCCGCGCCCGGCGTCTGACGCGTTCGGCGCGGTCGAGCGCCAGCTCGCGGCGTGGACGGACGGCAGTCGGCGCGCGGGCGAGATCGAGACCGGCTCGTGGACCACCCAGGAGTGGCTGCACTTCCTGAACGCGGCGTCCGGCGACCTGAGCGCCGAGCGGATGGCGGAGCTCGACGACGCGTTCGGGCTCACCGGCTCGGGCAACGCGGAGATTGCGCACCAGTGGCTGCTGGCTGCCGTCCGCGCCGGCTACGGGCGCGCCGACGACCGCCTGGAGCGCTACCTGCTCGGCATCGGCCGCCGCAAGCTGATTGCCCCGCTGTACGAGGCGCTGGCGGCAGCGCCGGGCGGGCGCGAACGAGCCCTCGCCATCTATCGCCGGGCGCGACCCGGCTACCATCCCATCTCGGTCGACGCCATCGACGCCATCCTGGGCTGGAACGAACGGAGTCCGGGGTAGCCGCCTGCGACGCAGGCTTCACGCCTACGTAGCGCCGCCATCGCCGTCGCCGTTCTACAGTGCAGACTCCTCGCTTGTAGCCCCCGACGCACACGGCTATCGCTCACCGGATCCGGAAGCAGCGGCAAGCGGAGCCGTAGGCGCTCGCGTTCCCGGCGCCACGGCGGCCTGCCACCGGGGCGGCCCGCCCGAGGTATTCGCTGGGCTTGGAACATTCCTCAGCAATTCAGCGTAAGGTAAAGGTGAGTGCTTAAGAGTTAGATTACTTGACTTCATTAACAGGACCGCGTAGCATCGGAATCAGCCGTGGCCGCCCGGCCCGGCAGAAGGAGGAACGGAGGATGTTGAGCCTGACTCGTTGGAGCCCGCTGGCGGAGATGAACACCCTGCATCGCGATCTGGAGCGCGCGTTCGGTCTCTCGTGGGACCACTTCCCGGCGGAGCGCGATCGCGCCTGGGTGCCGGCCACCGAGGTCACCTCGGACGGCGGCGGCTGGAAGATGCGGATGGCCCTGCCCGGCATCGACCCGAAGGACGTGCACGTCGACCTGCACCGCGACGTCCTGACGATCACGGGGGAGCGGACCCTGCAGCGCGAGGAGCAGACCGAGCAGCACCTCTCGGAGTTCGGCTACGGCCGCTTCGAGCGCAGCTTCACGCTGCCGGATCACGTCGACGCCGACCGCGTCGGCGCGACGTTCGAGCACGGGATGCTCGAGATCACGCTGCCGGTGGCCGAGGCGGCGAAGCCCCGGCGCATCGAGATCTCCGGCGCGGCCCTGCCGACCGCGTAAAGGGGCTGCGCCCTGGCGGGCGCGTTGGGAGTCTGCGCGCGCGCGAGACTCTTGCGTCGCGGGCTCTGCGGCGCAGACTCCTACCGTTCGGTGGACGGGCGCCGGCTGCCAGGCCGGCGCCCGTCGCGTCTGCGCCAACCGTACGGTGGAAGAAGGGTAGACATGCGGCAGGTCATCTACGTTCGCACGATGCGAATCTGGGTAGAACCCGAGGCTGGCCGATTCCGGCGCATCGCGCGGCCCCCGTTGGAGCGCGAGGTGGCACGGATACCGGAGCCGCGCGACATCATGCCACGGGCGTCGTCACGACGCATCCCGGTGCGGGTGCGCGGCGAGACCTGGATGGACCGGGCGCACCGCGCGATGGGCCGGCTCGGCCTTCGCGCGAGCGCGTGGCTGCGGAACGTCGCGAGGCGGTAG
Source organism: Acidobacteriota bacterium (assembly GCA_026706755.1). Taxonomy (GTDB): domain Bacteria; phylum Acidobacteriota; class Vicinamibacteria; order Vicinamibacterales; family UBA8438; genus JAGWAJ01. Next base: position 4,103 of record JAPOYG010000030.1, on the reverse strand, counting down.
GAGCCTCGAGCTACTCGCCCTGCTGGAGAGCCTTCTCGGCTTCCTGCCGGGCGCGCTCCTCTTCCTCGAAGAACTCGCGCTGCCAGTCGGGCGGAGCCTGCGGGCCGGCGACCATACCGGCGATGTCCGGGTCGTGGTCGCTGGGCCTCGGCGGAGCCTCCGCGCGGCGAGCCCGCGTTTCCGCCCGGCGGGCCTCCTTCATCTTGGCGCGTTCATGCCGAGCCCGCTCGCGTTGCCGCTTGGTCTGCGTCGGGCGTCCTCGATTTGCCATTGGCGCCTCCGTTGTCCGGTGTCGGGTAGGGCGCGCGCCGGCGCCACACGGAACACACCATTGTACCCTGCTCCCTCCGCCGGAACGTGACATGGCGGGAGCCTCGGTTGCCGTTCCGGACCCTGGTCGACCGCCCAGGCTCGGAGGGTAGCGAGACGGATCCTGCTCCAGCCGGCGCAGGCGGGATCCGGTCGGCTGCGCGCAGTACGTCGAGGGGCCCGTGCTGCTCGACTGCGCGGTGACGTTCCCGGAGCTGGCCGCGCGGCTACAGGCCGAGGTCCGCGGCCACCCGGTCGATGAACTCCACCGCCGGGCGCGGCGTCTCGTAGGCCGACAAGACGCGATTGCCCTGGTAGCCGACATCGCGGATCCCGATCGGGCTGGTGTAGTACGCGTCGACCGTCATGCGGCGCACCCAGCCGAAGAAGCGCACGCCTGCCTCGAGATCGCCCCCACTCCCGGCGCGCTCGGCATCGACCAGCGCGTCGAGCATCGCGGTCTGCCGTTCGACCGGGACACCGACGAACGTTCCGCCGGCGCGGCGGCCCATCGCCCCGTCCAGCCAGACGAGGCCCTCGCGGTAGATCTCGGCGAGCCGCTCGTTCTCGCTGCAGAGCAGGTCGATGAACTCCGGCGCCCCCGCGTCGACCCCGCTGCCGCCGCCTCCGTCGGCCGGCACCACCAGCTCCGCGAGTCGCGCGACGGTGGCGAACTCGTGCGCGGTCAGGAACCGCGGCGCATAGCCCCCGGGCTGGGCGTGCTCCCCCGCCACGAAGGCGTGCACGACCTTCGCGGCCTCCAGGTTGAAACCTCCCGCCGCCGACGTCGCGGCGAGGGCCAGTTGCCGCAGCACGTCCCGGCGCGACAGGCTCACAGGTTCCCCCGCCCCATCTCGTCCGCCAGGTACTCGGACGCCCGCCAGGCGAGCGCGTTGATCGTCAGCGTGGGGTTCTTGTCGGGATTACTGACGAACGACGCCCCGTCGCAGACGAAGAGGTTCGGGGCGTCGTGCGCCTGGCAGAAGCCATTGAGCGCCGACGTGTCGGGGTCATCGCCCATGCGGACGGTGCCCACTTCGTGGATGATGCTGCCGCCGATGGAGATTCCGGACGCGTCGCGCCGCGCCGGAGCGTCGGGCTCGCCCCCGAGCAGCGCGATCAGCTCCAGGAACGTCTCGCGCATGTGCCGCGCCTGCCGGATCTCGTGCTCGCTCCAGCGGAAATGGAAACGCAGCACCGGGATGCCCCAGCGGTCGACCACGGTCGGGTCGATCTCGCAGTAGCTGGCGTCGTTCGGGATCATCTCGCCCCGGCCGGCGAAGCTGACGCGCGTCCCGTACTCGCGCCGCGCGTGCTCCTTGAGCGCCGCCCCGTAGCCCGCCGCCCGGGCGGAGCGCCCGAACGATCCGATGCCGGGCATGCCGTAGCCGCCGCCGATCTCGATGTGATAGCCGCGGGGGAAGCCGAGCCGCTCCTGCTCGTCCCACCCCCACCACGGCATGTAGAGGTGGGCGCCGCCGGCCCCGTCACTGTTGTAGCGCGGCAGCCGCTCGAGGGCCGGGACGTAGCCGCCGAGCCCGAAGCCCACCGTGTCCATCAGGTAGCGGCCGACCACGCCGGAATGGTTGGCCACGCCGGACGAGAAGTCGCGCGTCTTCGAGTTCAGGAGGAGCCGGGCCGACTCGCAGGCGCTCGCGGCGAGGACGAGCACGCGGCTCCGGACCCGGCGCTCCTCTCCCGTCCGCTTGTCGACGTAGACGACGCCGGTGACCCGTCCTTCCCCGTCGGTCGTGATCTCCCGCGCCATCGCCTGGTCGACGAGGGTGAGCCGCCCCGTTTCGAGCGCCGGCAGGATCTGCACCTGGCTCGCCGAGTAGTTGGATGCCGTCAGGCAGCCGCGGCCGCACTGCCCGCAGTAGTGGCAGGCCGGACGACCGTTCAGCGCCCGCGTGATGACCGCCCGCCGATTGGGAATGCACGGAATCCCCAGCTTGTGGCTGGCCCGCTGAATGAGCAGCTCGTGCGCCTTGGGCGGCGGCGGGTCGTGGAACACGCCGTCCGGGGCGCTGCGCAGTCCCTCGCGGCTCCCCGTGACGCCGATGAATGCCTCGGCCCTGTCGTAGTACGGCGCGATGTCCTCGTACCCGATGGGCCAGTTCCACCCCAGCCCGTCCCGATCGCGCGGGTTGAAGTCGTAGTCCGAGAAGCGGAACGTCATCCGCCCGTAGTGGTTGGTCCGGCCGCCGACGATGCGGGATCGGAACCACCAGAAGTCGTCCGTGTCGTCGGCGACCGTGTACGGCTCGCCGTCGAGCTCCCAGCCGCCGCTGGTGGTGGAGAAGAAACCGAACGGCTTGCCCTCGCCGAAGTAGCGCCGGCCACCGGGCTCAGCCCCGCGGTGCTCGTACTCGTACGGCCAGTGGTGCTCCTTGAACTCCCGGTAGGGATCGAGCATCGGGCCGGCCTCGAGCAGCGTCACCCGGACGCCGAGGCCGGTGAGCACGTGCGCGACGGTCGCGCCGCCGGCCCCGGAGCCGATGACGACGACGTCGTGGATCTCCTCGCGCGGCTGGATGGCGGGCATCGGCCTGGTAGCAGAGGGACCGAACGCAGGTCCGAGCGGGGCAAAGAAAGAAGGCCCGGCTTCTGGCCGGGCCTTCCGGGTCGATCTCTCCGTCGGGCGCTTCGCCGGGAGCGCCCGGCATTGGAGCGCCCCCCCGGTGGACCGCCCCCGCAGAGCGTGCCACGGCGGCCGCGCGCTCCCGCGCAGCCTGTGTGCTACGCGACGGACAGCAGGTTGAGCTTGCCCGTGCTGTCGCTCATCTTGTCGACCGGCACCCCCATCTTGTCCAGGATGGTGAGGTGCAGGTTCGTCGCCGGCGTCTTCTCCCGGTAGCGCAGGTGCCGCCCGCCCGGCTTGAGCTGCCCCGAGCCGCCGCCGACGAGCACGAGGGGCAGCCCCTTGTTGTCGTGGCGGTTGCTGTCGGACATGCCCGCGCCGTAGAGCATCATCATGTTGTCGAGCAGGTTGCCGTCGCCATCCGGCGTGGCCCGCGCCTTCTCGAGGAAGTAGGCGAAGAGCGAGAGGTGGAACTCGTTGATCTTCGCGATCTTCTCGTACAGCGTCGGGTCGTCGCGGTGATGGGACGTCGGGTGGTGCGAGTCCGGCACGCCGATCTCTGGATACGTCCGACCGCTGATCTCGCGCGCCATCATGTAGGTGCTCACGCGCGTCAGGTCGGTCTGGTACGCCAGCAGCATCAGGTCGAACATCAGGCGGGCGTGCTCGGCGTAGGTGGCCGGGATGCCGGCGGGCTGATCGACCTCGGGCAGCTCGCGGTCGCTCTGCTCCTCGGCCTTCTGGATGCGGCGCTCGATGTCGCGCACGGCATCGAGGTACTCGGTCACCCGCAGCCGGTCGTTGGGACCAAGCTCGCGCTGCAGCGTGTCGACCTTCTCGCTCACCGAGTCGAGGATGCTGCGGTCCTTGCGGATGCGCGCCAGGCGCGCGGCCGGGTCGGTCGAGCCGGCGTCGCCGAAGAGCTGCTCGAAGACGGCGCGGGGGTTGTTCTCGCCGAGGAGCGGCGTCGTCTCGTTGCGCCACGCGATGGTGTTCGTGTACGTGCAACTGAAGCCGACATCGCACGACCCGGACACGTCGCGGCTGTCGAGCGCGATCTCCAGGGAGGCGAGCTGTGTGTCCTTGGCGAACTCGCGCGCGATCAACTGGTCGACGGAGACGCCGGCGCGGAGGTTCGACTCGGTCCGCGCGGGCGTTACGCCGGTCAGGAAGCGCGTGGCCGCGCTGGCGTGGACGCCCGCGTTGCTGGCGA
>JAPOYG010000592.1 GCA_026706755.1 Acidobacteriota bacterium | reverse complement strand
GCCGTTCCTCTCATACAAGCGGAGCTTGTCGTGCAAGTCGCGTGACGCACTGCTCGCGGCGACTTCCGCGACCAGTTCCGGCCCGCCCTCGAGGTAGTCGTCCGCGCTCACCCGCGCCTGACCGCCGGCGCCCGGATCGATCAGCATCGCGGCGTCCGGCTGCAGATCGTTGTCGCCGTCGAGCCGCAGCGTGGCGTTGTCGACCACGTGAACACGCGGTGCCCCCACCGCGTAGGTGACGAGCCAGCCGACCATGGCCGCATGGGGCTTCCCGTGGGCGGCGTATCGGACCGCGGACGGCATGCGGACCACCCCATCGATGAGCTCCACCTTCTTGAGATCCGGCCGCTCCGCGGACCGGCGCTCGAACTCGGCACGGGAGAGCCGGAGACCCTCACGCAAGCCGCACGCCGCTCTCGCCGCAGCGACGGGACCTGTCGTTGTGGCAGGGGAGGAAGAACGGGTGCCCGGGGTCGCCATCGGCCGGCCTGCGCTACACCTCGCGTGGCCCAACATACCATGCCACCGGACGAGCGGCCGGCGCGGTGCTTCATCCTCATCAGGCAACCCGGCGCGCCGTCGGACCCTCGTCGCGCAGGCGGCGGACCCGCTCCGCCAACCGTCGGATGCGACGGCGCAGGTCGTCGATCGTCCCCGAGAGGTCCAGCGCGGCTACTTCAAGCCGCCTGCCGGCGTGGCGGACCACATGGACGGCTTCGGGCGTCTCTCCCTGCGCATAGACGAGCAGCCCGCCCGGCAGATCAAGGGCGGTGGCATACGCCAGGAGCTGATAGAGGTCGGCGTTGGGGACGTGACCGTCCTGCACACGCTTGTACTTGGCGTCGCCAACGAACCGGCAGGTCGGACCGTCCCACCAGGAGAGGTCGGGCCGGAGCCGGACACGGCTAGCCTCGTCGAGAGTGACGCCCCGGACCCCGCTGTCGGACCGGAACGCACGATCGGAAAGGCCGAGCGATTCGCGGAGCGCCCGCGTGACGAACTCCTGGAAGACCCGATTCATGTCCATCAGGAATCCCGGCGCCCGTACGGCCCCTCGGCCGGTCTCGATGGTCGCGTGCCGCAGGACGAGACGGGCCAGCGCCACGACCTCCCGGTAGTGCTCGTTCAGCCGATTGAACACGACCTCTGGAACGGCGTGCCGCGGGTACGCGACGAGCGCCACGTTCTCGAGCGTGCCGTCGATCCAGGCGAGGTCCGCGCGGGACGAAGGAGATCGGATGCGCATCCGGCCCAGTCGTTCCGCCGCCCTCCTCACGAGCCGGTTGGGCAACACGTCTTCCGTGAAGTCGTCGTACCTGACCTCCACCGGCGTCGGGATCCCGAACCGCCGACGCATCTGATCCGCGAAGCGGATCCGCCCGCGGACCGTGTGCAGCGCCTCCTCCTGCGTCCGATACCCATGGACCAGGCCGCGCGAGAACGCGCGCCGTGCGCTGGCCGCGAACACCCGAGCCAGCCCCTCGACCAGCGTGTCCGCGTCCGGGAAGCTGAAGCGCTCCGCCTCCCGCAGCTTGAACGCCCCCATGGCGTAGGACGCGAGAAACAGCACGCGGCCGACGTCCAGCTTGGGCCGGATCGAAACCGACAATCCGCCGACCTCGAGTGCGCCGACGGTCTCGGCGGGGGTCAGCAGCCAGGCGTGTTCCGAATCCGTCGCGGGTTCGATGCCGAGCGAAGGCAAGCCGCGGCGCAGGGCTTCTCGTTCCGCGAGCGTCAGCCTGACCGCTTCGCTTCGTTGCCATTCCTGCAGGTCAAGACGTCGCATCGCCGGCCTCGGCCCCGTCGCCGACCCTACCGTCTTCGATCCCGGCGCTGCCTTCTTCGCGCCCCAGCGCTTCCAGTTCGAACTGGGCCAGACGCTCGTGCTCCCCGTACAGATGTTCCTCCATATAGGGAAGGACGTTGTGCTCCCAGATCAGCCCGACCATCTCCTCGTCGAGCCGGTCCTTCATGAAGTAGCTCGGTCCGATGGCCGCCTGCCGGTCGTTCAGCTCGCGGTTGGCGCGGTCGACGACATCAGCCACCCAACCCATGCGTGGCGCGTGTCGCCCCAGCCAGCGCCGGAGCAGCCCGGCGACCGGCGGCTTGTCGGGGTGAAACTCCACGAAATGGAACCGACGGCGCAACGCCAGGTCCACCAGCGCGATGGACCGGTCGGCCGTGTTCATGGTACCGATGACGTACAGGTTGGCGGGCAGCGCGAACTGCTTGTTGGAGTACTGGAGCTGCATCTCCCGATCGCGGTACTCCAGCAGGAAGTACAGCTCCCCGAACACCTTGGCGAGATTGCCCCGGTTGATTTCGTCGATGACCAGGAAGTGAAGCGCGTCGGGCTCCATCCGCGCTCGTTCGGCCATGTCGAGCAGGGGCCCGTCCCGGAGTTCGAAGCCGGGTCGCTCCTTGACGAGCGTGGGCCGAAAGCGCTGGACGAAATCCTCGTAGGCGTACGACGGGTGAAACTGCACCAGCCGCACGCGCTCCTGCATCCCCGCGAGGCACGCCGCCAGCTTCTGAGCAACGTAGGTCTTCCCCGTGCCGGGCGGGCCTTGAAGGATGACCTGTCGCTTGTCTTCCAGCAGTCGCTGAATCGTGCGAAGGTGATCGGCGTCGATCGGCAGTTCGTCCGCGAGTGCTGCAATGGCTGTTGCTTGCCCATTCTCAGGCTTGTCGGCACCCCTGCTCGCCACGGGCGGGGAATCGACGCCGAGCCGATCCAGCAGCTCGAACGTGGAAGTGTACTCGGCAGTTTGCCGAAAGGCCCGTCCGGTCTGCGAGTCGGCTTCCACCTTGGAGAAACCGTCTCCGGTCGTCGAGCCACGGATTTGGGAGGACATCTTGTTCAGCCACAGGACGTGCAGCCTGCTGTCCTCCTCGAGCGCGTCCCGGTAGTCGTTGCAGTACACGATGCCGATCCCGCACCCCTGCCTGACCCCGTGTCGAACGAGCACGACGTCACCCGGCCCCGGCTCGGAGAGCGGATACTCGCGGCGGCCGTCCACCCTGGGTGTGGTCCAACCCATTTCATTGCCGCGCTCGTGGGCGTAGACCCAGTTGTTCTCGGCGAAGTCCTCCCAGACAGCGCCGCCCTCGTGCACGCTCGCATCGACCTGGTAGCACCGCTGGTTGTGGATGGCGATTCGTCCCCTGTGCCGTAAGTAGGCCAGCAGGTTGATTTCGTATGGCCGGCATCCCGGAAACGCATCCCGGATCCGGCGAACTTCTTCCCGATAGCGAAGCCACCCAATGCTCTCGGCCTTCTTGAGGGTCGAGACGCCCAGGGAGAGGACGCTATTGTCATCGAACGGCAGAAACTCCGTCGGATTGATGAGGAACAGCGTCTGTGTCAGTTTCTTCATGCCGACTCGACCGATTTCGATTGCTCCTTCGAAATCGCTCTCATCCACTGCCTCGACGCCTGATACTGCGCTCCGAAGCAGACTCCAGAGCAGACCCGGGCGGCCGTTGCCTTTGTTGTGAAACAATGCGTTCAGGGAGGGTGCTGCGGGAAACAAGAAGGCGTCGTCGCGGTCGAGAGGCGGCAGGTCGGGTGCGCCGGCGATCTGCTTGTCGATGATCGGGTACAACCTCGCTCGGTTCTCCGCCCTGTAGCTCAGGCCGGCCAGATAGTTGAAGAACGAGAAGGGATCGATGTTCTCGTCGCCGTACTTCAGCAGGGGCGGCTCGCTACCATCTGCCTTCCAGGGTACCGTCTTCGCCAGTTCGATCAGGAACGGCTCACCGCCGTCCGCGATCCGTTGTGCGAGGCTGTGGAACCAAGGCACCCACGCGTAGATTTCCTTCACCGGTTCCCTCCGTTACAGGCCGTGACCGTCCGTGGCCATTCGGGTGGCCGCCCCGCCCGGCGGTCCGGTCGGTCTGGCTCCGGGGCGGCCCGCTCGCGCGTCAGCTTGTGGAGCAAGCCCTGCTACGGGAAAGGGCCCCGACCCGTGCCGAGCTGCTGACACCTCTCCAGGCAACGGCGTCCCGCCAGTCGCCGCGATGACTGTCCGTTGGCCAACCCGGACTTGAACGCTGCGTGGCTGGGGTGCTGGGGGATGCCATACGCCCGACGGTGCCGCGGTGGGCCCAACATACCACGCCGTCCGACGAAGTGGCCTCGCCACAAGATGGGCCGGCCCTCGCGACAAACGCCCTACGCCGAGAGCTCGCCGTCCCACAGGGCGCGCAGGAACGCCATCACCGGCAGGATGCGGATTCCGTCGACGACGCGCGCGGCGGACTCGCGACAGACGACGATCCGGTGCGCCAGCGGGGTCTCCTCCGCCAGGCGTCGGAGTCCGCGGAGGTCGCGGAGCGTCACGGCCCCCGTCGCCTTCACCTCGACAGCCGCCGAGTCCCCGACGACGAAGTCCACCTCGGAGCCGTCGGCGGTGCGCCAGAAGCTGAGCGGCCGGTCGTCGCGCGTATACGCGAGCCAGGCGCGCAACTCGCAGAAGACGAGCTGCTCGAGCGCCAGTCCGAACGCCGTGCTCCCCGCATCGATGTGGGTGATGCCGGCAAGCACGTTGGCGACGCCGACGTCGAAGAAGTACAGCTTGGCGTGCGACACGGGCTTCCGGCGGAACTGCCGGGGCGCGAACGGCGGAAGCAGGACGGCGAGCAGCGTCTCTTCCAGCACCTGGAAGTACTCGCGCACGGTGCGCGCGGGCACGGCGGCGTCGGAGGCCAGCCGCTCGAACACGATGGGCTGTCCGCGGCTGACGGCCGCGGCGGTGAGGAACCGGGAGAACGGCTCGATCCCGCGCACCAACCCCTCGGCCTGGACCTCGAGCTGCAGGTAGCTGCCGCAGTAGGCCCGCAGGTCCTCGATCGGCTCGGTCGAGAGGTAGATGGACGGGATGCCTCCGACGTTGATCGCCCGCATCAGTTCCCAGTCCGGAATCTCCACGGAGACGAACGGAAAGAGCCCCCGCGTGCGTGCCCGGCCCCCGAGAAGGTTGACGCCTCCGCGCCTCAGCTTCACGGGGCTGCTCGCGGCCAGCACGAACCGCAGACCCCGGCTCTCCATGAGGTCGTGCACCTCGTCGAGCAGGCTCGGCAGTTTCTGGATCTCGTCGATGATCACGGGACCGGACGGCGTAGCGGGACCAGCAGCGAGCTCGGTCCGCAGGCGGCCGGGTTCTCGGGCAAACCGGAGAAACACCTCTCCGTGCAGCAGGTTGAACCAGGGCGCGTCGGGGTAGCTCCGGCGGAGCCAGGTCGTCTTGCCGGTCTGCCGCGGTCCGAACAGGAATACGGAGCGGCTGCGCAGATCCCGGGCGATGTCCAGACGACGCGGCAGCGCGCGCGCTGAGTCGACCACGAAGCGATGATACCGCAGGACATCTGCGGACAAACCGCTATTTCCAGCAATTGCTTTGCGGAAGACACGGATACCGACGGGCGGACCACTCGATCGACCAGGGGTGCGCGCAGCGCCCCTCGTCCCGGCGGGAGACGACTCGCGCCTCGGCGACGCTGGCGCTGGCGGCGCCTCGCCACCTTACGCCGATGTTGCTCCCCCGACCGCCCGCCTCACCAGCGCCCGCAGCCCGTCCGGCAGGTCAACTTCCAGCGCTGCAGCCCGGCCGCGGTCGGACATCTTGCGCCAGGTCTTGCGCAGGATGTCCGTCAGCTTCTCGTCGTCGTGCTGCGCGGCGAACTGGGCCAGGTAGTGCTGGAGGAACACGAGGCAGATCACGTCCTCGAGGAGCTGCACGTCCGGGTCGGCCTTCAGCCGCTCCTTGCGGAGGAGCGCTGCGACACGCGCGACGGTCGCCTGGTCGTAGCCGACCTCCCGGAGGATCTCCCCCGCCGTATCGGCGTGGAAGCGGCCGAGGTCGGTCCGCCAGCGGCGGTAGCCGTCGCGGCCTGCCGGATACCGGTCGCGGGGGATGGTCCAGCGCCGGATGTGCTGGCAGCGCGCGGCGAGCCGTACGGCCTCCGGTGCATCGGGCGCGAACCGATCGAGCGCCGCCGTCATCCGCCGCGCGTAGACCAGCTCGCGCGGCTGCGGCTCGCCGTCGACGGGCTCGCGGCGCGGATCCTCGGCGTTGGCCGCGTCGAAGCGGGCC
>JAPOYG010000318.1 GCA_026706755.1 Acidobacteriota bacterium | reverse complement strand
CGGCGCGGCCCGCGGTCGTCGCGGATCTGGCCGAAGCCGACGCTCTGAGCCCGTTCGTGGCCGGCGCGTCCGGCGTCGTCCAACACTCGACCGGCGCCCGACCCGCGGACGGCGCCATCTGGAAATACGTCTCGGTCGCCGGCAGCGACATTCCCCGGATCGTGCAGGTGGGCCTGCCGATCGCCGACAACTCACCGGTATCCCCACGATTCGGCGAAGCGCGCCCGGTCTGATGTATGCTCCTGGTGTATACAGTCTGAGCGTGCGGCAGTGATTCGAACCCAGATCTACTTGACCGAGGACCAGCGCGCCGAGATCGCCGAGATCGCCAGCCGGAGCGGAAGGCGGCAGAGCGAGGTGATCCGCGAGGCCCTGGACAGCTTCCTCGAGCAGAACGGCCGCGATCGACGCAGGGCGGTTCTCCGGGAAGCCGCCGGCATCTGGCGCAACCGGTCGGACCTTCCGGACCTGACCGCCTTGCGCCGTGAATGGGACCGGTCTTGAGCCGTGTCGAAGCCGATTGCGGTCGACACGGACGTCCTGGTCGATTTCCTTCGCGGGCGCAAGGAGGCGACGTCGTTGGTCGCCTTGAACTCGGAACGTATCGTCGTATCGTCCATCGTCGTCGCGGAACTCTACGCGGGCGTGAGGGGTGGTGCCGACGGCGCCGAGCAGCGGGTGCTGGAAAGGCTGTTGACGCTGTTCCGCGTCGTCCCTGTCAGCGGCGGCATCGCGCGGCTCGGCGGGCTCTACAAGCGCGACTACGGCAAGTCGCACGGGGTGGGTCTGGCCGACGCCATCATCGCGGCTACCGCTACCGAGGAGGACGCGGAGTTGATGACGCTCAACGTGAAGCACTACCCGATGCTCGAGGGTATCGAACCCGCGTATCGGAAATAGCGACGGCTACGCGTGAGCGGGTTTTCGGGAGCAGAGAGAATGCCAAAGGCTGGTCGTGTGGTCACCGTGTTGTTGGCCTGCCCAACCGACGTACAAGCAGAGGCCGCACTCGTCCATCGGGCGGCAGAAGAAGTCAACCGCGGCTTCGGTTCGCTCCAAGCAGCACGCCTGGAAGTAGTCGACTGGCAAACGCATGCTAGTCCCGGGATCGGATCGGACGCACAAGACGTTATCAACCGGCAATTGCCAGCGGACTATGACATCTTTCTCGGCGTCATGTGGGCGCGCTTTGGGACGGCAACGCCAAGAGCAGGGTCTGGGACAGAAGGCAGACACCCTTGCCACCCGATGCTATCGATCCCGAGCAACTCCAGAAAGTGAACGCGTTTCGGGAGCGACTTGTCCAGGAGGGCGTCCTGTTTCAGAAGTTCGAAGAGGACGGGGATGGTGCTGGGGGACGTACTGGAAGCTATGAAGGGAGGTGAACACATGGTTCGGGAGACTATCGCATTGATAGAGTCGGCGGTGGAAGCACCGACGAGCCAGGATGAGAAGGAAGGGACGGAAGCTGACGATTGACAGAGGTGCGCGGGCGCTTCTTCAGATTGCGATGCTCGCGGCGTGGCAGACCAGCCTGAAGCGAGGAACTTTGGAAGTCACGCGCGAATGCGCGGGACGCGGGTCCTCCCTTCAGCGCCGCTGGCAGCGGGGGCAGAAGTGCGTGCTCCGCTGCGCGACGAAGACGCGCCGCACCGGCGTCCCGCACTGGATGCAGGGCGCGGCCGCCCGGCCGTAGACTCGGATCCGTCCCTGGAAGGTCCCCCGCTCGCCGCGGCCGTCGCGGTAGTCGCGGATGCTCGTCCCCCCGGCGTCGATCGCCTCGCGCAGGACCGCCTGGACCGCCCCGTGCAGATCGCGCGCCTTGCGCGGGCCGACGGAGGCCGCGCTCCGGAGGGGATGGAGGCGCGCACGAAACAGCGCCTCGTCGGCGTAGATGTTGCCGAGGCCGCGCAGGAACTCCTGATCGAGGAGCAGCGCCTTGAGACGCGCCCGGCGGGAGCGGAGCCGGGCCGCGAACTCGCCGGGCCCGATGGCCAGCGGGTCCGGACCGAGGGCGGCGAGACGCGCCGGAAGCCGTGCTGCCCACTGCCAGCGCCCGAACTTGCGGATGTCGTCGAACACCACAGCCGTCCCATCGTCGAGAGACATGCGGGCGCGGGTGTGCGCGCCGCACGCCCCGTTCACGACGAGGTTGCCGGTCATCCGCAGGTGGACGATCAGGAGCGAGCCCCGCCCGTCGCGGCGCAGGCGGAACAGCAGGTACTTGCCGTAGCGCTCCAGCCTCTCGATGCGCTGACCGGTGAGGAGCCTGGCCGTAGCGCGCGGGTCGCCGACCGAGGTTCGCGGCCACGCGAACGAGACCACCGCGATGGTTCGCCCCTCGACGAACGGCGCCAGGGTGCGGCGAACCGTCTCGACCTCGGGAAGCTCGGGCATCGGTTCCGCCGACGAACGCAGGCGAACCGTCCGGCCGCCCGGCTCCCCGGGCCGTCAACCGTCCCGGCGCACCAGCTCGGGCAGCACGGCGCCAATCTCGCCCCGCACCACGGCGTCCGCGATGCCGTCGAGCGGCGTCGGCTCGCGGTTGACGATGACGAGTCTTGCGCCGGCCTGCCTCGCGATCCGGGGGATCGACGCGGCCGGCTCGACCACCAGCGAGGAGCCGACCGCCAGCAGCAGATCGCACGTCTCGGCCGCCGCCTGCGCCCGCAGCATGACGTCGTGGGGCATGGCCTGGCCGAACGAGATGGTCGCCGGCTTCAGGAAGCCGCCGCAGAGCCGGCAGCGCGGCGCCTTCTCGCCACCCTCGACGCGCCGGCATGCCTCGTCGGAGGTAATCCGGTCGCCGCAGGCGAGGCAGACCGCCTCCGTCGTGGTGCCGTGCAGCTCCAGGACCTTGTCGGCCGGCAGCCCCGACCGCTGGTGCAGGCGCTCGATGTTCTGGGTGACGAGCGCGTCGAGCCGGCCCTGCCGGTGGAGCTCGACGAACGCGTGGTGCCCGGCGTTCGGTTCCGCATCGCGCATGGAGGGCCAGCCCGCGGTCTTCTGGCGCCAGTACTCGACCCGCCCCGCCTCGCTGGAGACGAACTCCCGGAAGTCGACGATGCGGTTCTGCGCCCAGACGCCGTTGGGGCTGCGGAAGTCCGGGACGCCGGATTCCGTCGAGATGCCGGCCCCGGTGAAGCCGACGATGCGGGATGCGCCGGCGACCAGGTTCCGCGCGGTCTCGGCGCTCATGCGGGGGATCGTAGCAGCCCGACTGACGACCGAAGGGCAACCGCGCTACGATGTTGTGGCTTCGGCACCAGCTACACCTACACCTCAGGGAGCGGTCCATTGCAGCGAAGCGAGCCTGCCTCGGTCACGACGAACTCCACCCCGCGCCGGTCGAGCCCGGCGATACGCCTGGCGCGACCCTGCGGTCACGTCGGGAGTCTGCGCTCGCCCGAAGCCCCAGCGTCGCCGGCCAGGCCGCGCAGACGCCTGGCGCCTCTGCTGACCGTCGCGTTGTCCGCGCTGGCCCTCGGTCCGGCCGTGCTCCGCGCCCAGCCCGCGGCGCTCGGCCCGGCGGCACTTGGTGAAGACGCGTTCGTCCCCGTCACCGACGCGATGCTCGAGGACCCGGCGCCGGGCGACTGGCTGATGTGGCGCCGCACGTTCGACGGCTGGGGCTACAGCCCCCTCGACCAGATCGATCGCGACAACGTGGCCGATCTGCGCATGGTGTGGACGCGCGCCCTGGCCACCGGCGCGCAGGAGGGGACGCCGCTGGCCTACGGCGGCCGGCTCTACATGCCGAACCCGAAGGACCACCTGCAAGCGATGGACGCCGTCACCGGCGACCTCCTCTGGGAGTACCGCCGCGACATCCCCGAGGACGTCCCTCGCATCATGGGCGGGCTGACCGACAACAACCGCAACGTCGCCATCCACGGCCGGCTGATCATCGACACCGCCAACGACGACTACGTCTACGCGCTCGACGCGGTCACCGGCGAGCTGGTCTGGGAGACCGAGATCTTCGACTACCGCGTCCACCCGGCGCGGCACTCCGCGGGGCCCATCGTCGCCAGCGGCAAGGTGATCTCCGGCCGGAGCTGCCGCCCGCGGGCGGGGCCGGTCTCGTGCGTCATCGTCGCCCACGACGCGGCGACGGGGGCGGAGCTGTGGCGTGCGCCGCTCGTGCCGGCGCCGGGCGAGCCGGGCGACGAGACCTGGGGCGGCGTGCCCTACGAGGAACGGATGCACGTCGGCTCGTGGATGGTCCCGAGCTACGACCCCGACCTGAACCTCGTCTACGTCGGCACCTCGGTCACGTCGCCGGCGCCGAAGTTCATGCTCGGCGGCATCGACAACAAGCACCTCTACCACAACTCCACGCTGGCCCTCGACGCCGACACGGGCGAGCTCCGCTGGTACTACCAGCACCTGAACGACCACTGGGATCTCGATCATCCCTACGAACGCCTGCTGATCGATACGGCGGTGGCGCCCGATCCGGCCGTCGTGTCGTGGATCAACCCCCGGCTGCGCGCGGGCGAGGTGCGCCGCGTCGTGACCGGCGTCCCGGGCAAGACCGGCGTCGTCTACACGCTCGACCGCGAGACCGGCGAGTTCCTGTGGGCGACGCCCACCATCGCGCAGAACGTCATCAGCAGCATCGACGGCGCGACCGGCGAGGTGACCGAGAACGCGGAGGTCGTCTTCACGGCCCTCGGCCAGGAGGTGCTCTCCTGCCCCTCCTGGGGCGGCGGCAAGAACTGGCCCGCCGGCGCCTACAGCCCGCTGACCAACACGATGTACTTCCCGCTGCAGAACACCTGCGCGCGGGTCCTGTCGACGATGGAGGGCGGGCTCGCCATCTACCGCCTCGCGGCTCGCCACCAGCTCACGCCGGGCACGGACCACCTGGGCAGCGTGCGGGCGATCTCCGTCGAGACCGGCGAGACGACCTGGCTGCACGAGCAGCGCGCCGCCACCTACGCGCTCGTAGCGACGGGCGGCGGCCTGCTCTTCGGCGGCGACGAGAACGGCCGTTTCCGCGCCTTCGACCAGGAGACGGGCGAGGTGCTGTGGGAGATCAACCTCGGCTCGTCGGTCACCGGCTTCCCGATCACCTACGCCGTCGACGGCGTGCAGTATGTGGCGGCCAGCACCAGCGGCCGGCGGTCGGGCCTCACGCCCGAGGTGCAGCCGAGCGCGGGGAACAACCTGTTCGTCTTCGCGCTACCGGAGTGACCAGGGAGCGCCCGCCGACCCTCGTGGCCGGGTGCCGCGTCAGCCATGCGCGGTCGCGCGAGGCATGCCGGCGGCTGCGATATGCTGCCTGACCTTGTGAAGTGGCTGGATTGACGAGTTGAGTCCGGGTTCTCGACCCGTTGGACGAGGGGAGAGTCGAACTCGTGTTGCAGATGCCACCGGAGACGATGCGCGAGCTCGCGCATCATGTAGCGGACATATTGATAGAGCGGCATGTGCGTCTGCGGGGCGAACGGGCTTGGGAGGGCGATTTCAAGGACGCTCTCGCTGACCGGTTGGATGAAGACCCGCCGGAAGCCGGCCGGTCGGCGCGAGAGGTAATCGACCGGGCAGCGCGGGACGTGTTGAGCAATACGCTGAGACTCGATCATCCGCGGTCGTTCGGCTTCGTGCCGACGTGTCCGACGTGGCCCGGCGTCCTGGCCGACTTCATCGCCTCCGGATTCAACGTCAACGCGGCAACCTGGCTCGTAGCGAGCGGTCCGAGCCAGCTCGAATCGGTAGTGATCGGCTGGTTCCGCCAGTGGTTCGGACTGCCGGACGGGGCGGGTGGACTGATGACCAGCGGTGGGTCTGCGGCGGCCCTGCACGGGTTGGTGGCAGCCCGCGAGGCGGCCGGCAATCCCGACCGGGCCGTCGCCTACATGAGCGACCAGAGTCACAGCGCGCAGGTCCGGGCCGCCCGCATCGTGGGCATCGCCTCGGATCGGATTCGGGTGCTCCCGACCGACACGTCGGGCCGGATCGATCCGGGGGCGGTTGCGGAAGCGATCGCCACGGACCGAGCGGCGGGTCGCACGCCGATGGTCGTTTGCGCGAACGCCGGCACACCGACCCGCGGCGCCGTCGATCCGCTGCCGGCCCTGGCGGACATCTGTGCTGCCGAGCGCGTGTGGCTGCACGTCG
>JAPOYG010000485.1 GCA_026706755.1 Acidobacteriota bacterium | reverse complement strand
GCTACCGGGAGACCGACTACGGCGAGCCGATGGTCGGCCTGAAGAGCTTCATCCTCTCGCCGTTCATCGACGAGCAGAACGTCCGCCACCTCGTCGACGACGTGCTGGCCGCCCGCCGCGCGATCCGCGAGGGCGGCGACTCCTGATAGAGTCCCCGAAAGGCTGGGGCCGGACACGGAGCCTGCGACGGGTCAGGCGGCGCTTGCGGGAGGATGCGAGTGATGCGCGCATACACGGGTGCGGCGGCGGCCGCGCTGCTCATTCTGGGGCCCGCCGGCACGGCGCTCGGTGCCGGGTCGGGGCAGGAGCCGGAGGTCGTGTTCACGAGGGACGTGGCGCCCATACTGCAGCGGTCGTGTCAGGTGTGCCACCGGCCGAACAACATGGCGCCGATGTCGCTGCTGACCTACGAGGAGACCCGGCCCTGGGCCCGCTCGATCCGGAACAAGGTGGTCGCCCGCGAGATGCCGCCGTGGCACATCGACCCCAAGGTCGGCGTGCAGCGCTTCAAGGACGACCGCTCGCTGAGCGATGCCGAGATCGACACCATCGCCCGCTGGGTCGACGGCGGCGCGCCGCGCGGGAACCCGGCCGATCTGCCCCCGCCGGCGGCGTTCCAGGACTTCGGCGCCTGGACCATCGAGCCGGACGTCGTCGTCACGTCGCCGCCGCACACCGTGCCGGCGGAGGCCGGGGACTGGTGGGGCGACTACATCGTTCCCTCGGGAGTGAGCGAAGACCGCTACATCCAGGCCATTCAGACCCGCGCCGGCGATCTGCGCGTGGTGCACCACGCCCTGACCTACGCGGTCACGGACCCCGATCCGGCGCCGGACGATGCGTCCAACGACTTCTTCCTGAACGAGTACGCGGTGGGCAAGAACGCCGACGCGTACCCGGATGGCACGGGCAAGCTCTTCCCGGCCGACGCGCAGGTGCGCTTCAGCTTCCACTACCACTCCGTGGGCGAGGAGGTCGTCGATCGGACCGACCTGGGCCTCAAGTTCTACCCGCGAGGGGAGGAGCCGGAGCACGTCCTCTGGTCCCGGCAGCTCGGCCTGGCCGGCGAGCTCGACATCCCGGCGGGCCAGATCACGCGCCACGACGGCTACCAGAAGATGTACCTGCCGGGGAAGCTGACGGCCTTCCAGCCGCACATGCACTTCCTGGGGACGCGGCAGTGCCTCGAGCTCATCTATCCCGACGCCAGCACGGAGATGGTGAGCTGCGCCAACTTCGATTTCAACTGGCACATCGTCTACAACTACGCCGACGACGCGCAGCCGATCTACCCGGCCGGAACCACGCTGCACGTGATCAGCTACCACGACAACACGGCGGCGAACCGCGGCAACCACGACCCCCGGAACTGGGCGGGGAGCGGCAATCGGACGATCGACGAGATGGCGTTCGGCTGGATCAGCTGGTACGACCTGAGCGACGAGGAGTACGCCGCGGAGCTCGCCGCCCGGCGGGAGGCGCGGGGCGGTGCCAACTGAGGGCGCGCGGGTGAAGCGGGTGGCGCGGCGAACGGACGTGTGCCGGGCCACGGTCGCCGCGGCGCTGGCCCTGGCCGCCGTGGACGTTCAGCCCGCCCGCGCGCAGGTGGATCGGCGCGACGTCCCGGTCGCGGCGCAGCCGCAGCAGCGCTTCGACATCGGTCAGGACGTCCAGCCGATCTACGAGGGGTGGCAGCGGCGCCCGGACGGCGGCATCACCCTCCATTTCGGCTACCTCAACCGGAACTACCGGGAACGGCCGAGCGTGCCGGTGGGGCCGGACAACTTCTTCGCGCCCGGCGACCCGGACCGGGGGCAGCCGGCGTACTTCTATCCGCGCACGCACCGCTTCGAGTTCACGGTCGACGTGCCCGGCGACATGGGGACGTCGTTCGAGGACGGGCTCGTCTGGACGGTCCGCCACAACGGCCGCGAGCAGCAGGCCATCGGGTGGCTGCAGCCGGAGTGGGAGATCGACCAGGACACCATCATCCGCAACTCGGGGCTCGGCTTCGGCCGGCCGAAGGAGGAGTGGTACGCCAACCGCCCGCCGCGCATCGCGGTCTCCGCTTCGCACGCGGTGCTTGCGGTGGGCGCGCCGCTCTCGCTGACCGCCGTCCTGGCCGACGATCCGCTTCCGAGCCCGCTCGCGCCCCGTCCTCGGTCCCCGGGCGCCTCGCGTTCCGGCGTGCCCGCGTTGACGCCGCCCGATGGGTCGCCGGAGGTTCCCGACAATATCCCCTGGTACGTCCGGCCGAGGCCGCCCCGGAACGGCCTCTCCGTGCACTGGGTCGTCTACCGGGGCCCGGCCGGCGCTCGGATCGCGCCCCCCGACTACCAGCGTTCGGTGTCCGAGGAGGAGGCGGAGCCGGCCGGCACGCAGGCGCGGCGCTATCCTTCGGCCGGCCCGCGGAACTCCGTCTCCACCGCCACGGACGGCGACGGGTGGGTGGCGGCGACGTTCGAGGCCGCGGTCACGTTCGATCGACCCGGCACCTACGTGCTGCGGGCGCACGGAAGCGACGGGATGCGGATCGCGGCGGCCGACGTCACCGTCAGCGTCCGCGACCCCTGAGCCGACGGCGCCACCTTCGCGCCCCGGGCTCGTCCGCTACGTCCCGCTCCCCTCGATCGCTTCGAGCAGCGTCTCGAGGGCGTCGCGGGGGCGGGACCGCAGAGTGAGGGCACCGGGTGCCGCCTCCCAGCGGCGCACGGTCGCGGCCGACACCCGCAGGAGCGCGGCGAACTCCGCCACCGAGAACCCGCTGCTGCGGCGCAGGCCGCGAATGAACGCGCCCGTGGGGCGGAACTCGTCGCCGTCCTCGTCGGCGGGCGCGGCAGGGCCCGCATCGGGGTGCTCGGGAGCCGCGTCCGCGCCGGCCGGGCCCGAGCGGCCCGTGCCTGCAGGGATCGGGTCGTCCGGCAAGTCCGCGGGCGGCGAGACAAGCGCGGGCGCCGACTCCGGCCCGGGGGCGTCCTCGGGGTCGTGGTGCGAAAAAGCACGCTTCGGGGCCGTGGCGGTGGCGACCAGCTCGGCTTCGTCCACGTTCCGCAGCCGGAACAGGAGCTCCGGCTCCGCGTCCAGGCGGCGACCGACGCCGTAGAGCGCCGCCGCCGCGTGCCGGCACAGGGCCTTGCCGTCCGGGCAGCCGCACTCGGAATCGATCTCCTCGCGCCACGGCAGCACGCCGCGGGCGGAACCGGCGACCGCCTCGATGACGTCCTCCGGCAGAGCGCCCCGCAACAGCTCCGGCACGGAGCCGACGCGACCCGCACACGCCCTTGCCATCTCCCGCCGGGCGGTCGGGTCCATCGCCCGGATGCGAACGACGGTGCGGAACAGGGCCGAGCCGGCGACCATCGCCTCGACGACGCCAGGCCGAATCTCCAGGTGACAGACCGAGCCGTTCCGCACCAGGGTGCGGCCCAGGGGCAGGCGCGCCTCGTCGCGGGCGAACGTATCGAGGCGTTCGCACCAGCGGCGGCCCCAGAAGTCCCTGGCCATCGCCTGCCCCACGCCCTCGACAGGCTGCACGCGCACTCCGCGCTCGCGCAGCCGGCGCATCTCCGGCAGGGTCGTGGCGCGGCGGGCGCCGATCGAGAGATAGCGTGGATACCAGTGCACTGTCCGTCCTTGTGTGGTCATGTCGAGCCGCCGCTCCCGGGTTGCGGCGGCGTTCGCGTTCCGGTCGCCATGCACGGTCCGTGCCGCCTCGACGACGCAACGATGGAATCAGGGCCTCCGGGAGTCGAAGTGCGCTGCGATGGCCTCCGCCAGCGCGGGCACGGTATAGGTGGAGGGCATGATGGCGGTGTCGATGCCGAGCCGTCGCGCGGCGCCGGCCGTGACCGGACCGATGGACGCCACGGCCACGTTCTCGAGCCGGTCCGCCAGCGACTCCGCCCCGACGCGGGCGACGAAGCTGCGGACCGTCGACGCGCTCGTGAACGTGACGACGTCGATGCGGCGCTCGCGCAGCATCCGGGAGACGTCGATCCCGTCCGCGTCGCGGACGGGCACCGTACGGTACGCCGCGACGTCGACCACCTCGGCCCCCGCGCGCCGAAGCTCGTCCGGCAGCGTGGCCCGAGCGATGTCGGCCCGCGGCAGCAGGATGCGGGCACCCGAGACGTCGTGGTCGCGGAGCAGGGCGGCGCTCACCGCCTCGGCCCGGTGCTCCTCGGGCAACAGGTCCACCGCGAGCCCGTAGCGCCGCAGGCAGGCCTCGGTGGCCGGCCCGACCGCGCAGAGGCGGGTGGGGCCCAGCGTCCGGACGTCCCGGGGACCGGCAAGCAGTCGCTCCATGAACGCCTCGACCCCGTTCGCCGACGTGAAGACGATCCAGTCGAACGTGGATGCCGCCGCGCACGCCGCCTCGAGGGGCGCCTCGTCCGCGGGGGGCAGGATGCGGATCATCGGGGCCTCGATCGGATCCGCACCGAGGTCGGCGAGCCGGTCGACGAGCGCGGCGGCCTGCGCGCGAGGCCTCGTGACGAGGATGCGGCGGCCGAAGAGCGGGCGCTCGTCGAACCAGCGCAGCGGGGGGCGGCGGCGGGAATTGCGACCTACGACCAGCACCGCGTTGGCAGTATCTGCAACCCTGCGCGCGGCGGCCTGCACCTCGCGGAGCGAGCCCTCCATCGTCCTCTGCGCCGGCAGCGTCCCGTGCAGGACGAGAGTGGCCGGTTCGTCCGGCGGCCACCCGTGCCGGAGCAGTTCCTCGCCGATACCGGCGACCTGTGCGCCGTGGCCCTCGCTGACGAGCGTGACGGGGGGCGGCGCCGCCCGGCTCCAGTCGACAGGGGGCGCGTCGTTCATGCCGGCCGGCCCGCAACGGAGGTAGACCACGGCCTCCGCGCCGCCCGCGCCGGCGATGGCCACCCCGGCGAGGCCGGGGGCGGCAACGTGCGGGGGAAGGCCCGGCACCACCTCGACGCGGACGCCGCGGTCGTGAAGGTAGCGGGCCGTTTCCGCGGCGGTGCCGGACGCCAGCGGGTCGCCGGGGGTCAGGTGCGCCACGGCCATGCCCCTGCCGGCCCGATCGGCCAGCAGGTGGTGAACGGCATCCGCGTCGAGGGGCCCGGGCGCTCCGGCGTCGACGTCGATCCGCTCGGCGTCGGCCCGCGCCCAGCACAGCAGTCGATCGGGGATGCGCCGGCCGCCGAAGACGACGACGTCGGCGGCCGCCAGCCGCTGCCGGCCCCGGAGGGTGATGAGCGCCGGATCGCCGGGACCCGCGCCGATGAGGTGGACGCACGCGCCGGCGGTCATGTCGCTCCCGCGGCGGCCAGCAACGCCGCGGCGCCGTCGGCCAGCAGCAGATCGGCAGCTCGGCGGCCGACGCCGGCCGCATCGTCGAGACGGCCGCGCACGATGTGGCCCAGCAGGCGGCCGCCGTCCGGCGAAGCCACGACGCAACGCAACGAGAGCCGGTCTCCATCGGCGGTGGCCAGGGCGCCGAGCGGCACGTTGCAGTCGGCGCCGAGCGCCGTCACCAGGGCCCGCTCGGCCCCGAGCGCCTGCGCCGCCTCGCGGTTCCGGATGCGCTCGAGCAGTCCCTCCGCGGCCGCGTCGCCGATCCGGCACTCTGCGGCCACGATCCCCTGGCCGGGCGCGGGGACGCAGACCTGGGCCGCGAGCGGGCTGCTGATCCGCTCCGACAGCCCCAGGCGCACGAGACCGGCCACGGCGAGCACGAGGAGGTCGCAACCGCCCTCGTCGAGCCGGCGCAGGCGGGTGCCGACGTTGCCGCGCACCGGCACCACCTCGATGTCGGGGAACGCGCGCCGCAGTTGGGCGGCGCGGCGGAGGCTGCTCGTGCCGACGCGCGCGCCGGGACCGGCCCGGGCGACCCAGGCCGCCGCCCCGCCGGCGGGGACGGTCGCGGTCGCGGGAGCGGCCAGCGCGTCGCGCGGATCCGCGCGCGGCAGCACGGCCTCGATCCGCAGGCCCGCCGGGATGACGGCCGGCAGGTCCTTCGCGCTGTGCACCGCGAGGTCGATCCTGCCCCCGAGCAACGCGTCCTCGATGGCCTTGACGAAGAGCCGCTTCCCGCCCCCTGCCGGCAGCGGTTCCGCCTCGGCGCGGGGCGCGGCGGAGAGGCGGTCGCCGTCGGTCGTGATGGCGACGAGCTCCGGGTCCGGTGCGCCGGCCCGCCGGAGCGCGGCCGCCACCTGCCGGGTCTGCCACAGCGCCAGGGGGCTCCGGCGGGTGCCGAGGCGAAGGGTCTTCAACGATTCCTCGCCGCCGAGGGGCTCGCCATGCTCCCGAGACGGGCTTCGCGGAGCGCGGGCGTGTCGTCGTCCGAGTCCTCCCCGAGGCCGAGCTCGAAGAGACGGCTGAGCGTGTCGGCGTCCGTGGCCGCCGCATCCTCGTCGGGCGCGGCCTTGAGCCGCTCCGTCGGGGTCGACAGCAGCCGTTCCACGAGGAGGCGCGTCACCTCCTCGACCCGGGCGCGGGCGTCCGGCGGCATCGATGCCAGCTTCGGCGCCAGCCGCGCCAGCTCCGCCTGCCGAATCTCCTCGAAGCGGCGGCGCAGCGCCACGACGGTAGGGACGGAGCCTCGGGACCGGAGCCAGCGCATGAACCCGTCGACCTCCTCCTCGACGAGGAGCTCGGCCCGGTCGACCTGCGCCTGCCGCCGCGCCTGGTTCTCGCGGACGATGGCCTGCAGGTCGTCGATGTTGTAGAGGAACACCTGCTCGATGTCGCCCGCGGCGGGCTCCACGTCGCGCGGGACGCCGATGTCGATCATGAACAGCGGGCGGTCGCGCCGCGGCTTCATGGCCTCGGCCACGTGCGCCCGCGTCACCATGCAGCTCGCGGAGCCGGTTGCCGTGACGACGATGTCGGTCGAAGCCAGCTCGTCGATCATCGCCTCCCAGGGTACGGCGATTCCCTGCACCCGGGCCGCAAGGGCGGCGGCGCGGGACGCGGTCCGGTTCGTCACGCCGATGTGGCGAACGTCCTGCGCGCGAAGGTGGGTCGCGGTGAGCTCGGCCATTTCCCCGGCGCCGACCACCAGGGCGCGCAGCCGGTCGAGGCGCCCGAAGATCTTGCGGGCGAGGGCGATGGCCGCGTAGCTGACCGAGACGGCCCCCTCGCCGAGCCCGGTCTCGGCCCGCACGCGCTTGCCGACGCTGAACGCCCAGTGGAACAGCCGGTTGAGCGACGCGCCGGTGTGCCCGCGGTCGGAGGCGACGGCGTAGGCTTCCTTGACCTGCCCCAGAATCTGCGGCTCGCCCACGACGAGCGAGTCGAGCCCCGCCGCCACCCGGAAGAGGTGCCGGGTGACCGCGGCACCGGTCATCGTGTACAGGTGCGCGGCCAGCTCCGGCTCGGGCACGTTGTGGAACTCGCTCATGAAGCGCGCGAGCCCGTCGCGCGCCCGGCCGGCATCCTCGCACATCGTGTAGATCTCGGCCCGGTTGCACGTGGAAAGGACGACCACTTCGGCCGTGCCCGGCGTGTCGGCCAGGACCGCCAGCGCCGCCGGCACACCGCGTCGGGAGAAGTCGACCCGCTCGCGAAGATCGACCGGCGCGCTGTGATGGCTCACGCCGAGCAGAGACAGGTGCATCTCGTGAGATCGCCGGCTCGAGGCGCGTCGTGCGGGATGGGCGTGCTCTCGGACCCTTCGGGAGACTTCCCCTAGTAGAAGTTGTGCGTCTCGGTCCCGAAGTAGCCGATGGGCACGAAGTTGAGCAACAGGATCGCGAAGCCGACGGTCGACAGCCACGCCGCCCGGCGGCCGCCCCAGCCAAGCCGCGAGCGCGCGAAGATCCCGAACCCGTAGACGAGCCAGCAGAGCACCACTATGAAGATCTTCGGATCGAGGGGCGACATCGCCTGCACCCGCGGGTCGACGGCGCCGGGCTGGAGCTGGGCCAGCCAGATGACGCCGACGCCGATGCCGACGGTCAGGAACGCCCAGCCGACGCCTACCGTGCGGCGGTTCATCGCATCCAGCACCTGCAGCGACGGCAGGCGCGCGTAGAAGACGCCCGGGTGCTTGGCCTTCAACTCCTTGAAGAGCAGCACGTAGGTCACGCTCACGACGCAGGCGAGGGCCAGGCTCGCGTAGGCGACGAGCAGCGAGAATACGTGGATCTCGAACCAGCGGCTCTCGAGCACCGGCGGCCGCGCGGCGACGCTGTTGCCGAGAGCGGGGATCGTCTGCAGGACGACCATGAGCGGCACCAGGAAGATCCCCATCGACCGCTCGTCGGCGGTCATCTCCGTATAGAGGTAGGCCAGCGCCAGCAGCCAGACGAACGCCGAGATCGCGCCCGTCGTGCCGACGAACGGGATGTGACCCACCTGCATCGTCTGCATCCCGATGACGAACGTGTGGGCGAGCGCGCCGGCGACGAGGGTGAGGGTCGCGGTCGGGCCCCACGCGCTGCCGGGGCGTGCGAAGTGGACTGCGTACGCGCCGCTGGCCGTGAAGTAGAGCGCCAGGGGGATCGCGTTCATGAGGGCTCGGGCGGCGCGTTACCCGCGCGGCCCGTAGTAACCCCGCTTCGTCCGCGCGGTGGCGCCCTCGCGGTCGACCTGCACGACGACGCGCCGCCACTGCCCGTTGCGCAGCGGGTTGGCCGAGATGTAGCCGACCGAGTACTGGCTGGACAGCTCGTCCGAGATCTGCCGGTAGATGCCCGGGAGCTCGCTGACGTCGTGGGGGAAGAACGCCCGTCCGCCGGTCTCCTGGGCCAGTTGGCGGAGCACGAAGTCGGCTTCCCGGAAGCCGGTTCGCGACCGACGGTCCTCGGCCTGCAGGCCGATCGAGTAGATCGCCGTCTCGGACCGCTTGGCGAGCTCGAGCACCTCCTCGAAGCTGACGAGGCTCGACGTGTCCTCGCCGTCGGACAGGACGATGATCGCCTCGCGCCGCACGTCGGCTTCCCGGAGCGGCGCCCGGGTGAGGTCCTTCAGGGAGATGTAGAGCGCGTTGTACAGCGAGGTGGAGCCGCCTGCCGACGTGCGGCGAATGGCCGACTCCAACCGATCGACGTCGTTGGTGAAGCCCTGCAGGACGTCGACCCGGCTGTCGAAGTCGATGATCTCCGCGAGGTCGTCGGGGCCGAGGCGCTGGGAGAAGCCGATCGCGGCCTCCTGCGCGGTCGCCATCTCCTCGTCCATGCTGGCGCTGGTGTCGATCAGCAGCGCCAGCGCGATCGGGAGCTGCGTCCGCGTGAAGAAGTTGATCTCCTGCCGCACGCCGTCCTCGTAGACGCTGAAGTCCTCCGTCACGAGATCGGTCACGAAGCGCATCTCGAGATCGGTGACCGTCACGTTGAGGGAGACCACATCGACGCCGGCGCGGAACGCCGGCGTCTGGGGCGGCTGCTGCGCGCCGGCCGGCAGGGTTGCCGTTGCCCACCCGGCGGCGCCGACGGCGGCCGCGGCCAGGGCCGCGAATGCTGGGCGTGTCATGGTTCCGTGTCAGTCGCCCTTCAGCGGGGTACCGCGCGCGGTGAGCCCCGTCCGGTTGACCGCGACCTCGATGCGCTCCGGCGGGATGAGCGCGTCGGGTCGGGCGTAGGTGACGACGAACTGGTTGCGGAGCTCGGTTGCGAACTCCATCAGCGCGTTCTCGACCGCGATGCTCGTGAGCACGATCTCGCTGCGGCCGCCGCTGTCGCGCGGTCCCCGCTCGAGCACCAGGTTGCGCTCCATCTCCTCCTGCTGGCGCCTCGCGTCGAGGAGGCCGGGATCGGCGCGGGCGCGGCCGCGCCCCGCCACCAGGAGGGTGTAGACGGCGGCGCCGCTCTCGCGGACGCGCTCGAAGACTTCGCGGGCCCGGACGTTGCTGTAGTCGACGCCCTCGGTGGTCAGCGCCATCAGGATCGGGCGGGCCGCCTCCCGGCGCGTGAAGCCCTCGGCGGCCTGCGCCATCGCGTCGAGCAGGTACGCGGCGGATCCGGCGAACCCGAAGACGTCGCCCAGGCCGTCCTGCAGCCGGTTGAGGCTGCCCGTGGAGCCGACGAGGATGCGCGGCGGCCCTCCGAAGCTGATCAGCGAGATCTCGTTGCCCTCGTGCATCGCCTCGAAGAACGCCGAGAGGCCGGCCCGAAAGTCGCGCGTAGCGCGCGCCGCGGCCTCGGAGGTGTCGACGAGCACGGCGATCTGCCGTTCGGCGCCGGCGGGCTCGACACGCAGCACCTCGCGGGCGGCGCCGTCCTCCCGGACCACGAGATCGCGCGGCGCGAGGTTGCCGACGGGGTTGTCGTCGCCGTCGAGAACGGTGACGATCATCCGGCGTTCGACCGACTGCGCCCGCACGCCGCCGGCGGCGACCGCGAGGGCGACCGCGACGGTCGTTGCCGCCGCCAAGCCGGCCACGAACGACGCCGCTGGGATGCGTCGCATGCGCAGGCCCTGCCTTTCGCCGCGAGTATATCAGCCCGCCCGGCCGCGGGGGCGGCTTCCTTGACAGGCCCCGTGCCGCGTGCAATAATCCGCCCGGTTTTTCGGCCCGCACGTCGCGCCGTATCGCGGGAGCCGGGTCGCACCGGGTAAACCACGTTCCCGCAGCGACGATGCCAGAAGCCTACATCCCGATCTTCCTCTTCATCCTCGTCGCGATCGGCTTCGCCATCTTCACGCTGATGGTGTCGAGGCTGGTGCACGCGAGCCGGGTCAACAAGGTGAAGCTCGAGCCGTACGAGTGCGGCATCGAGCCCCTGACGGACGCCCGGGACCGCTACAGCGTCCGCTACTACCTGGTCGCGATGCTGTTCGTGATTTTCGACGTCGAGACGGTGTTCATGTTCCCGTGGGCCGTCATCATGGACGAGCTGGCGCTGTTCGGCCTCATCGAGATGCTCGTCTTCCTGTTCATCCTGGTCATCGGATACGTGTACGCGTGGCGCAAGGGTGCGCTGGACTGGGCCTGATCGAGCGGAGCGCCGGGCGCACGACCGATTGCCGTGCCGATGCAACGATCCCCGCTGACCGATGACTGACGACACGAAGCCCGGTGCGGACGCGCCCGGCGAGGCGGGCGGGGCCGTATCCGAGCCGGCCGCCGGCCCCGCGCCCGACCCTCCTGCGGCAGCGGACGCCGCGCCGCCGAAGGCCGCGCCCCCGAAGCCCGAGCCGGCGGCGGCCGCACGGCCGAAGTCAGAGCCTGCACCCCCGGCCAAGCCGGCCGCGGCCGAGGCCGCGCGGCAGGCGCCCACGGCAGCGTCCGCCAAGCCCGCTGCCCCGGAGAAGCCGGCCAAGCCCGCTGCGGCGGCCAAGCCCGCTGCGGCGGCCAAGCCCAGGCCGAAGCCCAAGCCCAAGCCGCCGCCCGAGCCCCCGAAGGGTCCGCCCGATCCGCCACCGCCGGAGGGTATGGAGTCGCCGGCGGCCGTCGCGGCGGTTCAGGAAGCGCTTCCGGACGCGATCGAGGCCCTTTCGTACTGGGTCGGGGACTGGACGCTCATCGTGCGGCGGGAGCGGCTGCTGGACGTGCTCGAGCTTCTCAAGACCCACGAGGCGGCGGCCTTCGACTACTGCTCCGACGTCACGGCGACGGACTGGCCGCCGCGCGAGAGACGGTTCGACCTGATCTACTGCCTGTACTCGACGCGGCTGCGGCACCGGGTACGCGTCAAGGTGCGCGTCGGCGAGGATGACGCGGTGGAGTCGGTGACCGGCCTGTGGCCCGCCGCGAACTGGCTGGAGCGCGAGGTGTTCGACCAGTTCGGGGTCAACATCGTGAATCATCCGGACCGGCGCCGCATTCTGATGCCCGACGAGTGGCAGGGGCACCCGCAGCGCAAGGACTATCCCCTCGAGGGACCCGGCGAGCTGCTGATGGAGAACCCCCAGGACTGGCTGCGCGTCCGCAACCTGCCCGACGAGGCAGGGACGGATCGAGAGCCCGGCCCCGATACGGAGATCGAGTGACTGCGCCGCGCGCGGCGCTCCGCCGCGGCCCGCACGAGACGGACGCAACATGACGGTTCCCGCTCCCCGCGTCAGCACGACCCAGTTCGACACCAACGAGCTGGTGATCAACATGGGGCCGCAGCATCCGAGCACGCACGGCGTGCTGCGGGTCGTGCTGCGGCTCGACGGCGAGCGCGTCCTCGACGCGGACTGCGTGATCGGCTACATCCATCGCGGCGTAGAGAAGCTGTGCGAGAACCGCGACTGGACGCACATCGTGCTGCTCACCGACCGCATGGACTACGTCGCGGCCGCCACCAACAACCTCGGCTACGTCGAGGCGGTCGAGAAGCTCATGCAGATCGAGGTGCCGCGCCGGGCGCGGTACCTCCGCACGGTCCTCGCGGAGCTGCAGCGCATCGCCAGCCACTGCCTCTGGCTGGGCACGCACGCCATGGACATCGGGGCCATGACCGTGCTGTTGTACGCCTTCCGCGAGCGCGAGCTCGTGCTCGACCTCTTCGAGGAGTTCTGCGGGGCGCGCCTGACGTACAACTCGATGCGCGTGGGCGGGCTGCCGCTGGACGTTCCGCCGGGGTGGGATCGCAAGGTGCGGTCGTTCTGCGACCTCATGGAAGGGAAGCTGGACGACTACGAGACGCTGCTGACGAACAACCGCATCTGGCTCAAGCGGACGCGCGACGTCGGGGTCATCTCGGCGGAGGAGGCCATCGGGCTGGGGCTCTGCGGCCCGCCGCTCCGCGGCTCGGGCGTCTCGCGCGACCTCCGGAAGGACGAGCCGAACGCCGCCTACGAGGAGTTCGACTTCGACATCCCGCTCGGGACCCGCGGCGACACCTACGACCGCTACCTGATCCGGATGGAAGAGTTCCGGCAGTCGATCCGCATCGTCCGGCAGGCGCTCGACGGGCTGCCGGAAGGACCGATCATGGGCAAGGTGCCGCGCCTCCTCAAGCCGCCGGCCGGGGAGACCTATCACGCCATCGAGTCGCCGAAGGGCGAGCTCGGGTACTTCCTCGTGAGCGACGGGAAGTCGACCAATCCTTACCGGTTCCGAGTCCGGCCGCCGTCGTTCTGCAACCTGCAGGGGCTCAAGCGCCTCGTCCGCGGGCACCTCGTGGCGGACGTGGTGGCGCTGATCGGAACCATCGACATCGTGCTCGGCGAGGTCGATCGCTGAGCGCACAGGATGTGATCCCGGGACCATGCTCGACACCGTCGTCATCCCGTTGCTGAAGATCGCCGTCCTGGTCAACGCCGTGCTGGTCGCGGTGACCTTCCTCGTGCTCATGGAGCGGAAGGTGATCGCGTGGGCGCAGTCCCGACTCGGTCCGATGCGGGTCGGGCCCTACGGCATCCTGCAGGCGATAGCGGACCCCATCAAGCTGATCCTCAAGGAAGACATCACGCCGGTGAAGGCGGACCGGCACGTCTTCACGCTGGCGCCGATCATGAGCCTGGTGCCGGCGCTGGTCGTCTTCGCGGTCGTGCCTTTCGGCCCGGATCCGCTCTACTACATCGGCGACATCAACGTCGGCCTGCTGTTCATCATCTCGGTGACGTCGATCGGGGTCTACGGCATCATCCTCGGCGGCTGGGCCTCGAACAGCAAGTACCCGCTGCTGGCCAGCCTGCGCGCGTCGGCGCAGCTCATCAGCTACGAGATCGCGGTGACGATGACGCTGGTCAGCGTCATCCTGACGACCGGCACCCTCAGCCTCGTCGGGATCGTGGAGGCCCAGCAGGAGAGCGGCATCTGGTTCGCGTTCATCCAGCCGGTGGCGCTGGTGCTGATCTTCATCGGCGGCCTCGCCGAGACGAACCGCGCGCCGTTCGACCTGCCGGAGGCCGAGACGGAGCTGACGGGCGGGTTCCACACCGAGTACAGCGGGATGCGCTTCGCGCTGTTCTTCCTGGCCGAGTACGCCAACATGATCGTCATCTCGGCGATCGTCGTGCTGATGTTCTTCGGCGGCTGGCTGCGGCCGTTCCCGAACATCGCATTCCTCGGCTTCCTCGACCTGCTGCCGGCCTGGATCTGGTTCGTCGGCAAGGTCTTCCTGTTCCTCTACGTGTTCATCTGGATTCGCGCCACGTTGCCGCGCTATCGCTACGACCAGTTGATGAGCCTCGGGTGGAAGGTGCTCATCCCGGTGGCGATCGGCAACCTCGTGGTGACCGGCGTGTTCAAGGTCGTGTTCTAGACAGGCTGCCGATGGCCGAAGCTCTCCTCTTCTACACGCTGGCGGCGCTGATTCTCGGGCTCGGGGTGATGGTGGTCTCGGCGCGGAGCGCCGTGCACAGCGTCCTGTTCCTGGTGGTGAACTTCCTGCTCGTGGCGGTGCTCTACGTCACGCTGAACGCGGAGTTCGTCGCCGTCATCCAGGTGCTCGTCTACGCGGGCGGCATCGTCGTCCTGTACCTGTTCGTCGTCATGCTCGTGAACCTGAAGAAGGCGCCCGAGCGCTTCTCGGATCCGCGCCGCCTGGCCCGCTCGGGCCTCCTGCTCGGGGGCGTGGTGCTGGCGCTGATCGTCGTGGTCGTCTCGTCGTCACTGCGCGCCGGCATGGCGTCCGAGGGGACCTTGTCCGGTTTCGGAACGCCGTTCACGAGCGGCAACACGGAGCAGCTCGGGTGGGTGCTCTACACCAGCTACCTCATCCCGTTCGAGCTGGCGTCGATGCTGCTGCTCGTCGCCATGATCGGCGCCATCGTGCTGGCGAAGCGCCACCTGGGGGACTGACGCGTGCTCGAGATCACCCCGCTGCACTACAGCCTGCTCTCGGCGGCGCTGTTCATGATCGGCGTCATCGGCGTGCTGGTGCGCCGCAACGTGATCATCATCTTCATGTCGATCGAGCTCATCCTGAACGCGGTCAACATCAACCTGGTCGCCCTGTCGGACCAGCTTCAGGATCTGGCCGGACAGGTGTTCGTCGTCTTCGTCATTGCGGTCGCCGCGGCGGAGGCCGCGGTCGGTCTCGGCATCATCATCGCCTTCTATCGCAACAAGGAGACGGTGAACATCGACGAGATCCAGATCATGCGGTGGTGACGCTGTTCCCATGGACCTCATCTGGCTGATCCCGCTCCTGCCCGGCCTCGGCGCCGCCCTCAACGGGCTGCTCGGCATTCGCTACTTCAGCAAGCAGACGGCCGGGCTGGTCGCCGTCTCCACCATGGCGGTCGCCTTCGTCCTGAGCGTCATCGCCTTCGCGGGCCTGCTCGGCCTGCCCGAGGAGGAGCGTTACCACGAGGTGACGGTGGCGAGCTGGATCCCGCCGATCCCGCTCGAGACCGCGAACGGCATCGGCTCGTTCGAGGTGCCGTGGGCGTTCGTGCTCGACCCGCTGTCGGGCATGATGCTGCTCGTGGTGACCGGCATCGGCCTGCTCATCCACGTCTACTCGGTCGGCTACATCGACCACGAGCCGCGGGGCGGCGTCGCCCGCTTCTTCTGCTACCTCAACCTCTTCTGCTTCTTCATGCTGATCCTCGTGCTGGGGAGCAGCTTCCTGGTGATGTTCGTCGGGTGGGAGGGGGTCGGGCTCTGCTCCTACCTGCTGATCGGCTACTGGTACCGCAAGCAGAGCGCTTCGGACGCCGGCAAGAAGGCCTTCATCGTCAACCGCATCGGCGACTGGGGCTTCATCCTCGGCATCTTCCTCGTGTTCTTCACGTTCGGGACCCTCGACTTCCGCTCCGTGGCCGAGGCCGCGGCCGGGATGCCGGTCGAGGTCGGGTTCGGCGTCCTCTCGCTGATCTGCCTCTTCCTGTTCATCGGCGCCACCGGCAAGAGCGCGCAGATTCCGCTCTACGTCTGGCTGCCGGACGCGATGGAGGGCCCGACGCCGGTCTCCGCGCTGATCCACGCCGCGACGATGGTCACCGCGGGCGTCTACATGGTCTGCCGCAACGCCGTGCTCTTCGCCCACGCCCCGATGGTGATGGAGGCGGTCGCGTGGATCGGCGTGCTGACGGCGTTCATGGCGGCGACGATCGGCCTGGTTCAGACCGACATCAAGCGGGTGCTGGCCTACTCGACCGTCTCGCAGCTCGGCTACATGTTCCTGGCCACCGGCGTCGGGGCGTTCGCGGCCGGAGCGTTCCACCTGATGACGCATGCCTTCTTCAAGGCCCTGCTCTTCCTCGGGAGCGGCTCCGTCATCCACGGGATGAACGAGGAGCAGGACATGCGCCGCATGGGGGGCCTCAAGCCCTACATGCCGACCACCTTCTGGACGATGGCGATCGGCGCCGTGGCCATCGCCGGCATCCCGCCCCTGGCCGGGTTCTTCAGCAAGGACGAGATCCTCTACCGCACGTTCCTCCACAGCCAGGTGCTGTGGGGCATCGGCGCGCTGACCGCGGTGATGACGGCCTTCTACATGTTCCGTCTCATCAACATGACCTTCCTCGGCCGCTACCGCGGCCCGGAGTGGGGGCAGCCCGCCGGCGGGGAGGCCGCCCACGGGGCGGGCAGTCACGGGGACGGCGGCCACGATGACGGCGGGCACGGGCACGCATGGCACGGCCCGCACGAGTCCCCGCGGACGATGACCGTGCCCCTGATGGTGCTGGCGGTCGGGGCGGTCTTCGCCGGTTTCATCGGCGTTCCAGCGGCGCTCGGGGGGAGCAACGTCATCGAGCACTTCCTCGAGCCGAGCTTCACGGCGTTCGGCGCCTTCCACCCGGCCGAGGAGGCGCACCACCTGTCGCACACCGCGGAGCTCGGCCTGATGGCGCTCTCGGTGCTGCTCGCCGCGGGGGCGATCCTGTTCGCCTACCGCAACTACGTGCGGCAGCCGGCCGCGGCCGACGAGATGGCGCGGACGTTCGCCGGCCCGCACCGCGTGCTGACCAACAAGTACTACGTCGACGAGCTGTATGGCGCGACCGTCGTGCGCGGCACCATGGAGGGCGCCAACGGCCTGTGGACGGTGGATCAGCGGGTCGTGGACGGGGCCGTCAACGGGACCGGCTGGACGACGATCTTCTCGTCCTGGGTGTCGCACGTCCTCGACAAGTACGTCGTCGACGGGCTGGTCAACTTCGTGGCCTGGGTGTGCGCGGAGGCCAGCTACGTGTTCCGCCGGGCGCAGACCGGCCTGATTCAGAACTACGCGTTCGCCACGCTGCTCGGCGTGTTCGCGTTCGTCACCTGGTATCTCCTCGCCCGATAGCCGGACCATGCCATGAGCAACGCCGCCGATACCCCCTCGCTGCTGTCGCTGATCCTCTTCACGCCGCTGGCCGGCGCGCTCGTGCTCCTCTTCGTCGGCAGCCGGCAGGTCGACCTGATCCGCTGGATCGCCAACGCGACGGCAGCCCTCGGCTTCCTCGTGTCGCTGCCGCTCTGGTTCCTGTACGACTCGACGAACCCGGATTGGCAGTTCGTCGAGCAGATGGAGTGGATTCCCTCCATCGGGGCGCAGTACTTCCTCGGCGTCGACGGCTTCAGCGTGCTCCTGATCCTGCTCACGACGATGATGGGCGTCATCGCCGTGCTGTCGTCCTGGAACGCCATCCAGACTCGGGTGAAGGAGTACTACATCTTCCTGCTGATGCTGCAGACGGGGATGATCGGCGCCTTCGTGGCCCTCGACTTCCTGCTCTTCTTCCTGTTCTGGGAAGTGATGCTGGTGCCGATGTACTTCCTCATCGGCATCTGGGGCAGCGACAACCGGCTCTACTCGGCCATCAAGTTCTTCCTCTTCACCCTGGTCGGCAGCGTCATCATGCTGCTCGGCATCCTGGCCGTCTACTTCTACCACCAGGACGTGACCGGGGTGTACACGTTCGACATCACGCAGTTCCACGAGCTGAACATCCCCTACGACCTGCAGTGGTGGATCTTCCTCGCCTTCTTCCTGGGGTTCGCGGTCAAGGTACCGATGTTCCCGTTCCACACCTGGCTGCCCGACGCCCACACCGACGCGCCGACGGCGGGGTCGGTCATCCTGGCCGCCGTGCTCCTGAAGATGGGCACCTACGGGTTCATCCGGTTCAGCCTGCCGATCCTGCCGGAGGCGACGCAGGCCTTCGTGCCCGCGGTGGTCCTGCTCTCCATCATCGGAATCGTCTACGGGGCGCTCGTGGCCATGGCCCAGCGCGACTGGAAACGCCTGGTCGCCTATTCCAGCGTCAGCCACATGGGCATGGTGATGCTGGGCATGTTCGCGCTGACGCCCGTCGGCATCACCGGCAGCATCGTGCAGCAGCTCAACCACGGCATCTCGACCGGCGCCCTCTTCCTGCTGGTCGGCGTCGTCTACGAGCGGCGGCACACGCGCATGATCGCGGAGTACGGCGGCCTGTCGAAGATCATGCCGGTCTACGCGGCGATCTTCCTCATCATGACGATGTCGTCGATCGGGCTGCCGACGCTGAACGGATTCATCGGCGAAGTGCTCATCCTGCAGGGGATCTTCGTGGTCAGCAAGACGTGGGCCTTCTTCGCGGCGAGCGGCATCGTCCTCGGGGCGGCCTACATGCTCTGGCTGTACCAGCGCACGATGTTCGGAACCGTCGACAACCCGAAGAACGAGAACCTGCCCGACGTCAGCCTGCGCGAGTTCGCCACCTTCGCGCCGCTGCTGCTGCTGGCGGTCTGGATCGGGCTCTATCCGAAGCCGTTCCTCGATCGTCTCGAGACGTCGGTGGACAAGGTCATGATGCGGGTCAACGCCGACTACACGCCGCGCTTCGCGGTCGCCGCCGAAGGCGACGCCGACGCCACTGAAGGCGCCATCGCCGTTGTCGAATCGGCCGCCGGACCGATCCGGGGCGGCGCCCGCTGAGCCCGGCACCAGGGACACGACGATGCCTGCCGGTTTCACCGCCGCCGACTTCTACTACCTGCTGCCGGAGATCCTGCTGACGGCCGGCGCCCTGCTGGTGCTGGTGGTCGACCTGCTCGCGCCGCGCCGTGACTCCGCCGTCCTGGGGACCGCGCTCGCCACGCTCGCCGTGTCCGGGGTGGCCGTGCTGGCGTTCGCGGGGCTCGACACCACGATCTCGGCGGGCCTCCTGGCCGTGGACGGGTTCGCGGCGTTCTTCAAGGTGCTCTTCCTGCTGTCGGCGGGCATCACGCTGCTGATGTCCGTGCCCTACCTGCAGGTGGAGGGCGTGCGACCGGGCGAATTCTGCTTCCTCATTCTGTGCGCCACGCTCGGGATGATGTTCATGGCGAGCGGGATCGACCTGATCACGCTCTTCATCGGCCTCGAGACGATGGCCATCTCGTTCTACATCCTGACCGGCTTCCTCAAGCCGAGCCGGCGATCCAACGAGGCGGCGGTCAAGTACTTCCTGCTCGGCGCGTTCTCCCTCGGCCTGCTCCTCTACGGGATGTCGCTCTTCTACGGCGTGACCGGGACGACGAGCCTGGCCGGCATCGCGGATGCGCTGGCCGGATCCGAGGGGTCGCTGCTGCTGTCGCTGGCGCTCATCCTCCTCGGCGCCGGCATGGGATTCAAGATTGCGGCGGTCCCCTTCCACATGTGGGCGCCGGACGTCTACGAAGGCGCGCCGACGCCGGTGACCGCGTTCCTCTCGGTCGGCTCCAAGGCGGCATCGTTCGCCATGCTGCTCCGGATATTGCTCGACGGCATCCCGGGGCTGGTGGCCGACTGGCAGGTCTTCTTCTGGGCGTTGGCCGCGGTCTCGATGACCGTCGGCAACATCGCCGCCATCACGCAGAGCAACGTCAAGCGGATGCTGGCGTACTCGTCCATCGCCCACGCCGGCTACGTGCTCATCGGCGTCGTCGCGGCCTCCGACCGCGGCGTGACGGCGACGATGGTCTACCTCTGGGTCTATCTCTTCATGCAGCTCGGCGCCTTCGCCATCCTCTCGATGCTGCGCCGGAAGGACGTCGTCGGCGACGAGCTCAAGGACCTGAGCGGGCTCTACTTCCGCCAGCCGGCCGCCGCCATCGCGATGCTGATCTTCATGCTCTCGCTGGGCGGCATTCCCCCGACGGCGGGCTTCATGGGCAAGTTCTGGCTATTCAGCGCGGCCATCGATTCCGGGTTCATCTGGCTGGCCGTGATCGGCGTCATCAACAGCGCCATCTCCCTCTACTACTACGTCCGGGTGGTCGTCTTCATGTGGCTGAAGGAAGAGACCCTCGGCTCGCCGATCGTCATCCGCCCTGCCATCGCCACCGCGCTGGTGATCGCCGTCGTCGGCTCCGTCCTGTTCGGCGTGTATCCGCAGGCGCTCTTCGACCAGGCCCAGAGCGCCACCGAGATGCTCGGCGCGTCGGCCCCGGCCGCGGTTCTATACCAACCCTGACAGGAGGCCGGCATCCGCCCGTCGCGGCGGGCGCGAGGTGAATGCCCTGAGGCCGGGGCGGAGAGACCTCCGAGGAGTTTCCTGGAGAGTCTCCGTGAACGAAGCTTGTGACCGGCGCGAGCAGGAAAGGGAGAGCTGATGGCTGGATACGCGTTGCTCAACGTCGAAATCCTGGACCAGGCCGCGTTCGACGCGTTGCGGGATCGGGCGCCGGCGACCGTCGAGGCCCATGGCGGGAAGTTCCTGGTACGCGGCGGGGCGGCGGAGGTCGTGAAGGGTGACTGGACGACCCATCGCCTGGTGCTCGTGGAGTTCGACAGCCCCGAACGCGCGAAGGCGTGGTGGGAGGCCCCGGAACGTGCCGGGATCCGGGCGGCGCTGGACGAGTGCGCGAAGGTGACCGTCACGATTGTCGCGGGCGTCTGAACGGACCCACCTTGACGACTGCACCGGCCGCCCCCGAGTTGCCGCGCCCGGGTGTGCGCACGGGAGGGACTCAGGTGGCTACTGCGCCACCCGCGCCTCCACGCGGTGAATAGCACCGGGCTCGCACTGGATTGGCGCCTCTTTCGGGGCCGCGCTCTTTCCGACGCGGAGCGCGGCCGCCGACTCGCGCGATGGACGCCACGTCCCCCCGCTGGCAAGCGATCGCGGACTCCGAGTTCCCGTGGGAGCGGGACGCGCTGGCGTTCGTGCGCGAGCGGCTGCCGGACCATGAGCCCTACCGCGCTTGGTCGAACTTCGAGTTCCTCGCCGACGACGGGTCGATCAACGAGGTCGACCTGCTGGTCCTGACGCCGAAGGGCTTCTACCTCGTCGAGATCAAGAGCCGGCCCGGCGTCGTCCAGGGCGATCAAGGTACATGGACCTGGCGGCACGGCGGCCGTACCCATACGCTCGACAACCCGCTGCTGCTCGCGAACCGCAAGGCGAAGAAGCTGATCGCGCTCCTCCGGCGCCAGCCGGCGCTGCGGAAGGCGACAAGCCCGTTCCTCGAAGCCCACGTCTTCCTGTCCCACGACGACGTCGACTGCCGGCTGCCGGACGACCTGCGCGACCGCGTGCACGTTCGCGACAGCGGAGCGGGCGCTAAGGAGCGGCCCGGCATCGCCGCCGCTCTCACCCGGCACGGCGCTGGCGCGCTGCCCCGCGCGCGCCCCGACCGCCCGCTGGCGAAGGCGCTCAGCCGCGCAATGCAGGAGGCCGGCATCCGGCGGTCGCAGCGGGCCCGCCGCGTGGGCGACTACCGCCTGGACGAGCTGCTGCTCGAAGGTCCGAGCTACCAGGACTGGACGGCCCGCCACGCGGCAATCGAGGGCGAGCTGGCGCGCGTCCGCATTTACGGCGTGCCCCACGGCGCCTCTGGCGACGAGCGGGCGGCCCTGCAGCGTGCGGCCCGCCGCGAGTACCAGATCCTGCGCGACGTCCGGCACGACGGCATCCTCGCGGCCAAGGCGTACACCGAGCACGTGCTCGGTCCGGCGCTCGTCTTCGAGCACCGCGCGGGCGCGCAACGCCTCGATCACTGGCTCGCGGAGCGGGCCGGCGGCCTCGACGTCGACACGCGCGTTCACCTGCTGCGGCAGATCGCCGAGGCGGTCCGTTACGCCCACGAGAAACACTTGGTGCACCGCGCACTTGCGCCGCAGAGCGTGCTGGTGCTCGACCCTGATGGCAAGCCGCCTCGCGTTCAGGTCTTCAACTGGCAGACCGGGGCGCGCCAAGTGCCCGGCAGTACAGCAGGACCGGGCACCTCGGGGGCCACCCGGCTGGACGCGCTGGTCGAGGACCAGACCTGGGTGTACGTGGCGCCGGAGGCGGTGACCGAACGCGGAGCGGCCGCGGAGCAGCTCGACGTTTTCTCGCTCGGCGCCATCGCGTATCACCTCTTCACGGGGCGGCCACCCGCGTCCAGCCTGTTCGAGATGACGGAAAGGCTGCGGCGGGAGCAGGGCCTGCAGGTCTCGGCCGCTCTCGACGGCGCCGGCGAGCAACTGCAACTCCTCGTACAGCACGCGACCTACCCCGAAGTGACGGCACGCCTGGAATCGGTCCGCGAGTTCCTGGAGGAGCTCGAACGCTTCGAGGATGAGATCACCCGGCCGGAGGTGGTCTCCCGGCCCGATCCGCTCGACGCGCGTCAGAACGACATGCTGGAGCACGGACTCGTCGTCAAGCGGCGACTCGGCAAGGGCGCGACGGCCCTGGCGCTCCTCGTCGAGCGCGAGGGGCGGGAGCAGGTGCTCAAAGTGGCCCTGTCTCCCGAGAGCAACGGCCGCCTCGAAGCGGAGGCCGAGGTGCTCGACTCGCTGCGCCACCAGCACATCGTCGAGCTGCATGACAGGCTGCGCTTCGGGGACCGGGTGGGCCTGCTCATGGCGCGCGCCGGCGACGCCACGCTCGCTGAGCGCCTGCGCGAGGAAGGCCGGCTGCACCTGGAGCTGCTGGAGCGTTTCGGCGAGGACCTCCTGGCGACGATCGACTGGCTCGAGACGAAGGGCATTCCGCACCGCGACATCAAGCCCGAGAACCTGGGCGCCGCGAAGGTGGGCAGCCAGCTCCACCTGGTGCTGTTCGACTTCTCGCTGGCGCGCACCCCCGCGGAGAACGTCCTGGCGGGCACCCGCGATTACCTCGATCCCTTCCTGCAGACCCGCACGCCGCCGCGCTGGGACACCTATGCCGAGCGCTACGCCGCCGCGGTGACGCTCTACCAACTGGCGTCCGGTGCGCTCCCGCGCTGGGGCGACGGACGGAGCGAGCCGGCCGTGCTCGACTGCGAGGCGACGATCGACGCCGACGCGTTCGAGCCGGCGGTGCGCGAGGATCTGGCGGGGTTCTTCGCGAAGGCGCTGCGCCGGGACTACCGGCGGCGCTTCGACAACGCCCAGGAAATGCTGCGCGCCTGGCGCCGGATCTTCCTCGCCGCGGCGCGGCCCGAGACCGCCACCGGCGATCCAGGACCGCCACCCCTGCTCGTCCCGGATGCCGAGGCGCGACTCGACACGCTGCTCAGCGAGCTGGGCCTCAGCGCGCGCGGCCTGAGCGCGGTCGAGCGGATGAACGTCCGCACGGTGGAGGACCTGTTGCGCTTCCCGCTCGTCCACGTGAACCGGATGCGGGGAGTCGGCAGCCGGACGCGGCGAGAGCTGACGGAGCTGGCCCGGCGGCTGGCGGCGCGGTTCCCGGAGGCGGCCGAGGCACCGAAGACCACCCCCGCGGGAGACGCGGTCACGGTCGGGGACGACGGGGCGCCCGCCAGCGTCGACGAGCTGCGCCGGCAATTGGTGCCCGCCGGCCGCTCGGCCGAGGCGAAGCGCGACGCCGGCGTCCTGGCGGCCCTGCTGCGACTGGCAGAAGGCGGGCAGGCCGGCGAGTGGCCGAGCCAGAGCGACGTGGCGCGCGCGCTGGGCGTCACCCCGGTCGCGGTCAGTCACGCGGTGGCACGGGCGCGGCGGCGCTGGAGCCGGTTGCCGGGGTTCACCCGCCTGCGCCACGACGTCGCGGAGATGCTCGACACGCACAACCACGTGATGACGCTGCGCGAA
The DNA here is from genome assembly GCA_026706755.1 of Acidobacteriota bacterium. Taxonomy (GTDB): domain Bacteria; phylum Acidobacteriota; class Vicinamibacteria; order Vicinamibacterales; family UBA8438; genus JAGWAJ01. The sequence continues at coordinate 21,917 of JAPOYG010000485.1, read as the reverse complement.
GCAGCCGAGGCGCTGCTCGCCAACCGCGGATCTGTGCAGGAGCAGCCGCTCCGCTTCCGGCACGCCGCCGCCTGCGTGCGCGCGGCGGTAGAGGTCGAGAGCCGCCTCGCCGCACCGCGCTGGATCGTGCGCCGTGTCGCCGCGCCGGTCTACGCGCTGCTGGCGAGCGATGCCATCGACGACGACGGCACGCCGCGGGTGGACGGCCAGCGGTTGGCCGACTACGCTGAGCGCCTCTGCCGCACGGCGGATCGTCTGGCCGGTGCCGATCCGCTGCCTTCGCCGGCGCGGGTGATTGAGGCGCTGAAAGCGGTTGCCGTCCCGGCCGGCGCGCCGCGGCCGGCGCCCAAGCGACTACCCGTGCTGGCGGCGGCCGTCTCGCGCGGCGCGGCGCTGTCGAGCCGGCTGGAGCTCTATCCACGCGGCATGGCCGCGGATAGGGTGCTCAAGCTCGCGCTCGGCGCGCTTGCCGGCGCGCGCACGCTCACGCCGGACGAGATCCGCCGTCGCGTCGCCGGGCGCTACCCGGAAGCGGCGCCCCTGCCGGATCGGCCGGCCCTTGACACGCTGCTCCGCGACGCGGGCAGCGAGCTGGTCTGGAAGACGGCCGCCCGTGGCGGGCGGGGCGCCTACGAATCGCCCTTCCGCACGTTGGTCACCGTCGCCTCGGAGACGAGCTACACGCGCACTACGGGGCGGGCGTCGCGGGTCGCCGACGTGGGCGCCGCGGACTGGAGCGAGTCCGACGACTTCGCGCAACGCCTCCGCCGCGTCCTGGACAACCGCGCGTACCTGGCCCTCACCGTGCCGGCGCGCCGGCTCGTCGAAGCGGAGCGGGCGCTGGCGGCCACGTTCCCCGTCGATGCGCGGAGCCTGGACGAGCTCCTGATCCGCCACATGAAGGCCGCCGCCGCGGAGGCCGGCGCCGACTGGCAGGTGGTCCTGCGCGCCGATCGCGGCCCGCGCGGCAGCTCGGACTGGGCCAACCTGCTGCGCCTGGTCGGACACCGGGCGCTGCCCCGCGTGCGCGCGGAGCTGGACGCGGCTCCGCGCCCCGTGCTGCTGACCAATTCGGGGCTGCTGGCCCGGTACGAGCAGATGCCCTTCCTCGACGAGCTGCGGGACGCGACCGGCCGGCCCGGAGGCCCGCCGGGCCTTTGGCTGCTCGTCCCGTGCGACGAGCAGGAATCTCGCCCCCTGATCGACGGCCAGCCGGTGCCCGTCTTCACCGCCGCGCAGTGGGCGCGGATCCCAGAGTCGTGGCTCGCCGCGTCGCGCGGAGCCGCCGCCGGTTCGTGACGCGTTCCCTGACCCGTTTCTTGACACGCTTCTTGGCGGAACAAGTAATTGTATTCCAATGACTTATACCGATGTAGACCTTCCCTACGACGCGTTTCTTGACAGCCCGTACGGCCGTAGCTTGGCCGGGAACGGGTGCCCGTCCGACGGTCGACAGAGGGAAGCGCTGTGGATGCAGTAGAGTGGGGTCGGAGGGCCATCCGTAGTGGGCGAGATCCTTGTCGACGTCGCGCTGGAGAACACCGGGGATCGGGAATTGGCCAGGGCCGGCTACCGGTGGCCGACGTCCGGCGCGCCACCGTGAAGGCGGTCGTCGACACCGCCGCGGTGATGCTCGCGCTCCCCGAGGACATCGTGGCGCGGCTGGGCGTCGAGGCCGTTGGCGGCGTCGCCTGCGCGTACGCCGACGCCCGCCGGGGCGAGCGCCCGGTCGCCGGTCCTCTGACCGTCCGCATCGGCGACCGATCAATGCCAGCCAATTGCCTCGTCCTGCCGGCCGGCACCGACGTGCTGGTCGGTCAGGTCGTGATGGAGCAGTTCGATCTGGTGGCCGACTGCGTGACGGGGATGCTCGGCCCGCGGCCCGAATCGCCGGACCGTCCCCTGTTGCGGTTGTGACCGGCATCGAGGCCTGCACGGGGAGCACGTCCTCCCGGGCCATTCGGACCCTGGGCGATGCTGGTCGCACTCGATGGTAAGCGCCCGCAGTCGAGGGCGGCCGCCATACCGGGCCCAGCCGGCGATGCGGAGGCGGCGGCATGATTGAGAGCCGCCGGCTGCTCGCTGACTTGGTGCGAATGCGGGCCGCTCTCGAAGCCGACCTGCGTGAGCGCTGCGAGGACGAACCGGGGCTGGACGCCTTCCTTCAGCAGGAGCACCGGCAGGCGGTCGAGGGGGAACGTACCGCGTTGCCGTACGCGGTCTGGCGCGACGACCGCCTGACGCAGGTGGCCGTGGCCTGGATCCTCGCCTGCGTCTTCGTGCGGTTCCTGGAGGACAACGGACTCGTCGATCCGCCGCGCTTGTCCGGGCCCGCCGAGCGGCGCGGGCGGGCTCTCGACGAGCACACGCTGTACTTCCGGGCGCACCCGACCGGGAGCGACCGCGACTACCTGCTGCACGTCTTCCGGGCGGTGGCGGCGCTACCGGTCGCCGGGCAGCTCTTCGATGCGGAGCACAACCCCATCTGGTCGCTCGAACAGTCGGGCAGGGGGTTCCGTGCCCCCTCGGGCGACGCTGCGGGCCGCCTGCTCGACCTGTGGCGGCGGATCGACCCGGATTCGGGCTACCTCGCCCACGACTTCACGGATCCCGCCTGGGACACGCGTTTCCTGGGCGACCTGTACCAGGACCTGTCCGAGCGCGCCCGGAAGCAGTACGCGCTGCTCCAGACGCCCGTGTTCGTCGAAGAGCTCATCCTCGACCGCACGCTCACCCCCGCCATAGGAGTTCGGCTTCCGCGAAGTGCGCCTGATCGATCCGGCCTGCGGATCGGGGCACTTCCTGCTGGGCGCCTTCGGGCGGCTGGACGCGCTGTGGGCGCGGCATGAGCCGGGCACGAATCCGCGCGAGCGCGCGACCCGTGTCCTCGATCAGGTGGCCGGCGTCGACCTGAATCCGTACGCCGCTACAATCGCCCGCTTCCGACTGTGCGTAGCCGCTCTCCGTGCGTCCGGCGTCCGGGGCCTCGCCGACGCGCCCGCGTTCTCGCCGCACGTGGCGGCGGGCGACTCGCTGCTCCACGGGCCGGCCCCTGACCTGAGCGGCGCGCGCAAGGAGTACCTGGATCCGGAACGCGACCCGCTGGGTCACGTCTATCGCGCTGAGGACGCGGAGGCGCTGCGCACGCTCCTCGGCCGCCGTTATCACGTCGTGATCGGCAATCCACCGTACATCACGCCGAAGGACAAGGCGCTCAACGCGGGTTACCGGACACGTTTCAGATCGTGCCACGGCAAGTACTCGCTGGCCGTTCCGTTCATGGAGCGTTTCTTCGATCTCGCACATGAGCCCGCATTCGGCTCGGTGGAGCCGGCCGGCTTCGTGGGGATGATCACGGCCAACTCGTTCATGAAGCGCGAGTTCGGCCGGAAGCTGATCGAGAAGCACGTGCCGAAATGGGACCTGACCCACGTGCTGGACACGTCCGGCGCGTACATCCCCGGCCACGGGACTCCCACGGTGATCCTGTTCGGGCGGCACCGCCCGCCCTTGGACCACAGTGTGCGGGCGGTGATGGGAATCCGCGGCGAGCCGGCGTTACCGCGGGACGCAGCGCAGGGGCTGGTCTGGTCGGCGATCATCGCGCAGATAGATCACCCTGAGTCCCGGAGCGAGTTCGTGAGTGCCTCGGACCTGCCCCGAGAGTACTTCTACACACATCCCTGGAGCATCGGCGGCGGGGGAGCTGCGGCACTCAAGGCGAGCGTCGAGCGATCCGCCAAAGCGGACCTCGGTTCCTTCGCTGAATCAGTCGGCTTCATGGCGATAACTGGAGAAGACGAGGCGTTCGTGGCGCCCTTGTGCTTTTGGCGCCGCTATGCAGTGCCTACCCGTGAGTTCGGCGTAGGGGATGGCGTGCGGGACTGGCAAGTCACTCCGGACGCCGTCGTTGCATCGGTCTACGACGAGGAATCACTCGGTGTTCCGCCTCATACCTTGGAGACCATCGGTCGATTGGGGCAACTCTTCTGGTGCCTTCGAACAAATCTCAAGAATCGACTGATGTTTGGCAAGCTACCGGAAGAGTCCGGTTTGCAGTGGCATGAGTATCGCTATCTCGCCCGCGGGCGACTTGTGTCCAGATTCTTGATTGCGTTCGCGTTCGTCGCAACGCATAACCATTTCGTCCTGAATCGTGGAGGAAGGGTGTTTAATCGATCGGCACCTGTGATCAAGCTTCCAGCCAACGCGACCACAGACGATCATCTCGGGCTACTCGGCCTGCTCAACAGTTCCACAGCGTGCTTCTGGATGAAGCAGGTCTTTCACAACAAGGGCGGTGGTGGAATCGGCGGCGGCTTGGCGACGGAGGAGTGGGAGCAGTTCTACGAGTTCGACGGAACCAAGCTGAAGGGGTTTCCGTTGCCGACCGAAGCGCCTCTTGACATTGCCCGAGACCTGGACTCCCTCGCGAAGGAATGGACTCAGTCGCTCGCAGCATCACTCGCCGATCATGGCACGCCTTCAGCTACCGCACTGCGCATGGCACGCGACAGCGCCCGCGACTTCCGCAACCGCATGATCGCCCTGCAAGAAGAGCTGGACTGGCGCTGCTACGGGCTCTATAGGGTGATCGGCGACATCGGCGATGATCTGTGCATGACCCCCGACAACGTGCCAGCCATTCGGCTCGGCGAGCGGGCGTTCGAGATCGTGCTGGCGCGCAAGATGGCGGCAGGGGAGGTCGAGACGAGGTGGTTCGAGCGACACGGCTCGACGCCGACTACCGAGATCCCCCGGCATTGGCCGGCGGCCTACCGGACGCTGGTCCAGCGGCGCATCGAGACAATCGAGAGCAACGCGAGCGTCGCCCTGATCGAGCAGCCGGAGTACAAACGCCGGTGGAATGACGAACCGTGGGAGGTGGAGCAGGAGCGGGCGCTGCGGGGTTGGCTGCTCGAGCGGCTGGAAGCCCCCGCGCTCTGGGCGGAGGCGAGGCTGAAGACCGTGGCGGCTCTGGCGGACCGCATGCGAGAGGACGACGAGTTCCTGCAGGTGGCGGAGCTGTACACGGGCCGCCCCGACTTCGACGTTGCGGATCTGGTGGCGCGTCTGGTGGCGGACGAGAGCGTGCCGCTACTTCCCGTGCTGCGCTACAAGCCGTCGGGGCTTCGCAAGCGCGAGGCGTGGGAGCGCACATGGGAGCTTCAGCGCCGCGAGGACGCCATCGACGCGCGGGCCGAACTGCCCGCATCGGCCCCGGAGCACCTTACCGCGGCAGCGGCCGCGGCGTTGAAGGCGGCGGAGGTTGGCGCGATCCCCGTGCCGCCGCGCTACAAGTCTGCCGACTTCCGCAAGGGGGTCTGGTGGCGCCTGCGGGGGAAGCTCGATGTGCCCAAGGAACGATTCGTCAGCCTGCCGGGCTGCGAGCGCGACGTGGACCTGTCGCTCGTGATCGGCTGGGCGGGCTGGGACGCGCTGCAGCAGAGTCGGGCGGTCGCCGCGTATCTGCTGCAGGTGCGCGAGCAGGACGGCTGGACGGCAGAGCGGCTGGTGCCCCTGCTGACTGCGCTGCTGGAGCTGCTGCCGTGGGTGCGTCAGTACCACAAAACGCCCGATCCAGAGTTCGGCACCGGCATGGGCGACTACTTCGAGGGGTTCATCGACGAGGAAGCGCGGGCGCTCTCGCTGACCCGCGACGCGATCCGCACCTGGACCCCGCCGGCGATCGAGCACCGGCGAGGCCGCCGGAAGCTGGCGCGGCGCGAGCGGCAAGTGGAGCGCTAAGCCTGAACCGGCGTCACGGGAGACAGGGGTACCAGACGATGGCCACCACCGACATCGAGTGGACGGACGCCACCTGGAATCCCGTCGTCGGCTGCACGGTTGTGTCCCCTGGCTGCACGAATTGCTACGCCATGCGCATGGCGGCACGCCTGGAGGCGATGGGGCAGGCGAAGTATCGCGACGTCACGCGGCCGAGCGACGGACGGTACGTCTGGACGGGCGCGGTGCGCTGCGACGAAGCGAGTCTGCGCCTTCCCCTTCGCTGGCGGAAGCCGCGGTTCGTTTTCGTCAACTCCATGAGCGACCTGTTTCACGAAGAGGTTCCGGAGTCGTTCATCCGCCGCGTCTGGAAGACGATGACGGCGGCGCGCTGGCACACATTCCAGGTGCTGACAAAGCGGCCCGAACGGATGCGGGAAGTCGTCCGGCGTCTGGATTTCCTGCCGAACGTGTGGCTGGGCACCAGCGTCGAAAACGCCGATTACCTGTGGCGCCTCGTCGAGTTGCGTGCGACCCCCGCCGCGGTCCGCTTCGCTTCGTTCGAACCACTGCTGGGACCCGTCGACGCGGTCGATCTCGACGGGATCCACTGGGCGATCGTCGGGGGAGAGAGCGGGCCCGCTGCGCGCCCGACCCGGATCGATTGGGTACGGGAGATCCGCGATCGATGCGACGACCAGGGCGTCGCGTTCTTCTTCAAGCAGTGGGGCGGGCCTCAGAAGAAGAAGGCCGGGCGCGAGCTTGACGGTCGCACGTGGGACGGCAGGCCGGCGCCTGCAACCAACTGCTGGCAGGGGACATCCGCAGTTGATCTTCCAGCACGAGGCGGTGCTACGATTCGCCGCGCAATGACCGTTCAGTCCTTCAGGTGGGCTCCCGGCGATCCTCCTCCGTTGATCGAGCAACACAGCAAGGCGAAGCTCACCGTCTTGCGCAGCTACCTGCGGGCCTACTTCGACAGACTGGCTGTCAACCCCTCGCGCGAGGAGTTCCGGCTCGACCTGATAGACGGCTTCGCCGGTGGGGGGACGTTCACGGACGGCCGCGAGACGCTCTCGGGTACGCCGCTGATCATGATCGAGGAAGCAGAGGCGGCACAGAAGAGGCTGAACCGAGGCCGTTCCAAGCCTCTGCGCTTCGATTTCCGGTACTACTTCACGGACGCGAATTGTCTTCACGTCCGCCGCCTTCGAGCGGCGCTTGAAGAACGTGGTTGGGCGGACGAGGAGAGGGTCATCGTCCGCAACCGGCGATTCGAGGATGAGGCAGACTCAATCATCGCGGAAGTGAAGCGCCGCCAGCCGCGAGCCGGCCGCGCGATCTTCGTTCTCGACCAGACCGGCTTTGCGCAAGTCCGCTTGAACCTCGTCGCCGGGATCCTTGAGAAGCTGCCGGCGGCGGAGGTCATTCTGACCCTTGCCGCCGACGCCCTCATGAATCACCTAGCCGTCACGCCGGAGTACGTCAAGGCAGTGGCACCTCTCGACTTGACGGAATCGCGGATACGCGAGTTGCTTCGGCTGAAGAACGACGCTGGGGGACGAGCGCTCGCGCAGAGGTTGTTGCGCGATCACATTCGCAACACCACGGGAGCGACGTACGACACCCCGTTCTTCATCCGTCCCCAGCAGTCGCGACGGGCGCTCTGGTTCCTCCACCTGTCGAGACATCCGACGGCGCGGGATGTCATGATCCAGCGCCACTGGGACATTTCGGGCACGTTCGAACACTATGGTTCGGGCGGCTTCGGGATGCTGGGGTGGGACGCGTTGCGATCGGACGATACGTTGCGACTGTTCCGCTTCGAGGACCTCGAAGCCAGACAGTTGAGGAAGCAGCTTCTCAATGACATGCCGGCGGAGCTGCACGCCCTTGTCGTCGAGGAACCGGTCACCGTGCAGACGATGCGGCACGCACTGGCGAACAGGACCGCGGCCCGATTCTCGGATCTCGACGATGCGGTTCTTGCTCTTGCGCGCGTGAAGGAAATCGACGTACTGAACGCCGAAGGCAAGGGGCGATCGCGCACCCTGCGCAGACTTCGCGCCGATGATCGGATCGCGATGCCGCGAACGCCCGTGCTGCGCGGACTGTCGCTCAGGCGCTGACGTGCTTGGAGCGTGCTCTGGAGGCGTCGGGATTGAGCGCAGGAAGCTTGTCACGGCGGTGATCGACGCGATGCGCGCTCGGGTTCCGTGCGAGCGGCGCGACGGGGGCGCCGGTTGAGCGAACCGGCAGGCGGGACCGTCGCCGGCAGGCGATGTCACCGCGCGACGTCCGCGGTCACGATTGCCGCGTCGGCGGCCGGCGCTTCATAATGCTGTCCATGGCTGTTCAAGTTACGGTGCGCGACGTGCTGGAAGCCGTGCGCGACGAGTTGGCCGCCCGTGCGGCCAGGGCCAACCAGTCGCTGCAGGCGTACCTGCAAGACGCACTCCAGCCGTTGGCCTCGAAGCCACCGGGCGAGCGCGCGGTCTCGAAGTCGACGAGAGAGCGACGGCTGAAGGCGCTGCGCGCGAACCTCAAGGCCTCGAAGTCGGTCGTGTCCAGCGAGGACATTCGCCGCTACATCGCGAAAGGCCGTGACCGCCGAATGCCGGATCGCGTCCCGGTGTGACCGTTGGCGTGACCAGGGCTTTCGCATGACGCTGATCCGCGACCTGATCGACATTCCGGAGCGGGTCCACCGCGACGACTTCGTCCTGCGTCTCGCGGAGGGCGTGACGCGGCCGGGTGAGACGCTGCGGACGTACGTCGTCACGCCGCAACTGGCGGACGCGTTCGACCGGGCGCTGGGCCTGATCCGCGGCGCGCTGGCATCGGATTCGAGCAAGGCGGCCTACCTGCACGGGAGCTTCGGCAGCGGCAAGAGCCACTTCATGGCCGTACTGCATCTGCTGTTGCAGCAGCACGCGGCGGCGCGGGCCGCGGAGGGCCTCGAAGGCGTCGTGACCCGGCACGACGACTGGTTGGCGGGCAAGCGCTTTCTGCTCGTTTCCTACCACATGATCGGCCAAGTCAGTATGGAGGCCGCGGTGCTGGGCGGCTACGCCAAGCGGGTCGCCGAGTTGCACCCCGAGGCGCCCGTGCCCGGTGTCTACCGCAGCGAGGCGCTGTTCGCGGACGCCCGCGGCCTGCGCGCCAAGATGGGGGACAAGGCGTTCTTCCGCGGGCTCAACGCCGGGACGCCGGGCGCTGGCGAGGGGGCTTCCGGGTGGGGCGATCTATCCGCGCAGTGGGACGACTCGACCTTCGAGGCAGCGCACAGCTTGTCGGCAGGCGCCGAGCAGCGCAGCCGCTTGGTCGCCGCGCTCGTCGGTTCCTTCTTCCAGAGCTACCACGATGTGGCGCAGGGGAGCGGCGAGGCGTTCATCCCGCTCGACGAGGGGCTTGCCGTCGTCTCGCGCCATGCGCGCGATCTGGGCTACGACGCGCTGGTGCTCTTTCTCGACGAGTTGATCCTCTGGCTCGCCACCCACGCCGCCGACCTGCAGTTCCTCAACGCGGAAGGGCCCAAGGTGGCGAAGCTGGTCGAGGCGCAGACCGCCGGCCGACCGATTCCCATCGTCAGCTTCGTCGCGCGGCAGCGCGACCTGCGCGAGCTCGTGGGTGAGCAGGTGCCGGGGGCGGAGCAGCTCGGCTTCGCCGACGTCCTGCAGTGGTGGGAGGCGCGCTTCGAGCGCATCACGCTGGAGGACGGCAACCTGCCCGAGATCGCATCGCGTCGCATCCTGCGACCGCGGGGCGAGGCGTCACGTCAGGCGCTGGATCGCGCCTACGGCGAGACCTCGAAGGCTCGTCGGGAGGTGTTCGAGACGCTCCTGACCCCGCGCGCGGACCCGGCGACGTTCCGCAAGGTCTATCCGTTCAGCCCGGCACTCGTGGAGACGCTCATCGCCGTCTCGTCGGCGCTGCAGCGCGAGCGGACGGCGCTGAAGGTGATGCTCCAGCTCCTCGTCGACCGGCGCGAAACGCTGGCGCTGGGCGAGTTGGTCCCCGTCGGCGACCTTTTCGACGCCATCGCCGAAGGCGACGAGCCGTTCGTCGAGCGGATGCGCCACCACTTCGAGAACGCCCGGCGCCTGTACCGGCAGAAGCTGCTGCCGCTCATCGAGCGCCGCCACGGCATGTCGAAGGCGGAGGCGGCGGGGCGGCCGGCCGCGGACGGCACGGCGCGCAACCTCCGCGCCGAGGATCGGGTGGCCAAGACCTTGCTGCTGTCGGCCCTGGTTCCCGAGGTCGAGGTGCTCAAGAGCCTCACCGCAGGGCGGCTCGCGGCCCTCAACCACGGGTCGATCCGCACGCCCATCGAGGGGCGCGAGGGCCAGGAGGTGCTGCGGCGCTGCCGCGCCTGGGCGGCCGAGATCGGCGAGGTGCGGATCAGCGACGACCCAGCCAACCCGACCGTCGCTCTGCAGCTCACGGCGGTTGACACCGAGAGCATCCTGGCCAATGCCGATCGCCACGACAACGCCGGGAACCGCCGGCGTGCGATTCGGGACATCCTGTTCCGCGAGCTCGGCATCGAGGACAGCGGCGAGTTCCTGCTGCAGCACGAGATCGTCTGGCGCGGAACCCCGCGCCGCTTCGAGGTGATCTTCGCCAACGTGCGCGAGCTGACCGACGAATCCCTCGCCACGCGGCCGGACGAGCGCAAGGTGGTGGCCGATTTCCCGTTCGACGAGCCTGGCCGCGAGCGGGCGGACGATCTCGCGCGGCTCGAGGACTACCGTGGTCGCGGCGCGGCGGCGCAGACCCTCGTCTGGCTGCCGTCGTTCCTGAGCCCCGCGGCGCAGAAGGACCTGGGCACGTTCGTCAGGCTAGACCATGTGCTCGCGGGCGACCGGCTGCGTGACTTCGCGTCTCACCTGCCGCCTGTGGACCAGGCGTCGGCGCGCGAGCTGCTGCGCAACCAGCGCAGCCAGCTCCGGCAGCGGCTGATTCACCACCTGGAGGGCGCCTACGGCGTGGAGCAGCCGGCGCCCGGATCGGGCGACGAGTCGCATTCGCTTCGCGACCACTTCCAGTCGCTCGACCCGACCTTCACGCCCCGGCCGCCCGCGCGCGCGAACCTGCGCGAAGCGCTCGCCAGCCTGCTCGACCAGATGCTGGCCAGCCAGTACCCGGCGCATCCGGCGTTCGGTGCGCCGATCAGGCCGGCGGTGCTGCGCACCGTCCGCGAGCAGGTGTTGCGGGCGGTGCAGGAGCGAGAGGGACGCGTCGACATCGACAGGCCGCTGCGGGCGACGATGACGCAGATCGCGGTCCCGTTGGGGCTCGGCGAGATGGGCGAGACCCACTTCGTCCTGGGCCGCAACTGGTTCAGCCGGTTCGAGAAACTGGCGAAGCCCCTAACGGTTGCGAAGCTGCGCGCCGCGATCGACGAGCCGCGGCGGATGGGCCTTCCGGTCGCGGCGGAGAACCTCGTCATCCTGCTCTACGCGGACCAGGCCAATCTGGCGTTCCGGCGGTACGGCGGCCCCTGGACGGCGACGCTCGCCGACCTGCCGGACGACGTGGAGCTGCGCGAGGAGGAGCTGCCGGACGCGGCGGCGTGGGAAGAGGCCGTCCAGCGCGCCGGCACGGTCTTCGGCCTCGCCGCCTCGCCGTTGTGCAACGCGAGCAACGCCAGCGCGTTCGCGGCGCAACTCGGGGACGCCGCCGCGGAAAGGGCGGCCGCCTGCAGCGAGCTGGTCGAGCGCCTGGCTGCCATCGGCCGGGAGCTGGCCCTCGACGCTGACGCCCGGCGCCTGCGGACGGCGCGCGCGGCCTGCGCGCTGGTCGAGACGCTGGGCGCCCTGGCCGGCCGGGCGCGCATCGAGAAGCTCGCGGCCGTCGAGCCCGACACCTCCCTGGAGGCGATGGGAGCCAGCCTCCGCAAGGCGCCCGCCGTCCTGGATGCCCTCGAACGGACCAAGTGGGCGCTCTTCGCTTCCATCGGGCGGTTGACGGACGAGCGGGCCGACGCCGCCCGGCGCCTACGGGCGGAGCTGGCGGAGGCGCTGGCTGCCGACGAGTACGCCGTTGCGCTCGGCGGCCGGCTTCCGGAGTTGGAGGATCGGGCGATCAAGCTGTTGGCGCCACGGGTCGACCCACCGCCACCGCCACCGCCGCCACCGCCACCGCCGCCTCCCGTCGTGCGCGAGCGGGCGTACAGCGATCTGGATCGCGATCGCCTCCATGTCGTGACCATGGAACTGGAAGCGTTGCTCACAAAGGAGCCGACGGCGCGGCTCGATCTCACCTGGAAGCTCCGGCGGAAGGACGACCGTTGACAGGCGCGCGGTGGCTGGCCCAGGTCCGCGCACAGGTGCAGTCCGTTCGCACGAAGTACCCGGAGGCGCGGGCCATCGCGGTCAGGCGGCCGGATGCCGACGGCGCGGCGTCCACGCCGGCCGCGTTGCGGATCGGTTCGGAGGCGCTGCCTCTCTTCCGTGCCGACTCGGTGCTCGCGCTACGCGAGCGCCTGCTGGATCTCCCCGACGACGGACCGCCGCTCGTGGTGCTGACCGACCTGCGCGAGCCGGACCTGGGCAACGACGTCCTTGCGCGGCTCGCCCGGCGGAGAGTCTTCTCCATCGACCCGTGGCAACTGGTGAAGGAACAGTTCCAGGCCGGGAACGTCGATCCGCGACTCTCGCAGCGTCACGACTGGGCGGCGCGCGCGCTGCTCGACGCGCAGCCGGAGGCAGGTTACGCGCCGGTCCCCAGCGGTTTCCTCGATGCCGAGACCGCTTGGCGGCACCTGTTCGAGACGCTCGTCGGAACGCGCCGCGGCGCGCGCGACCCGGAGGCTCTCCTTGCCTGGGCGCTGGACGAGGCGGGCGCAAGCGGGCTGAACGCTCTTTCGGATCCCGTGCGAACAGGACTGGCCGAGGCGGCGGAGGCAAGCGCGGGGCGCGCGGCGAGGGTGATCTTCGAGTGCGCGACGCGGCTCGGGCGGCGGGCGCTGTCCGTCGGCCTCGTGACTCGTGTCCTCTTCCACCCCGATGCGGCGGGCGACGAACGGGCGGCGAAGGCCAGGGGCAAGCTCGAAGCGCTGCTCGGCCTGCCCGAGTTGGACGCGGAGTTGGCCCGGGCCTGGGCCGGCGCAGCCGAGCGAGTGCTCCGCCGACGACTCTCCGTGGCGGCCGAGACGGAAGACCCGGCGTCGCGCGCAGAGGCCGACACCGTGATCGCCGACACCGACTCGCTGCTTCGGGAGCTCGGCGCTGTGGACCTAGCCTGGCGCAGCGACTTGTTGCGGGCGTCGCTCGACCAGCGGCTCTCGCGGTTCGCCGGCGAGCTGGCCGCGTTCGTCTCGGGTCATGCGGTGGACATTCCGAAGGCGCTCCGAGACGCGGCCGGCAGTGTGCGAAGACATGCGCTCGCGGCGGACGAACCGGAGCGCGCGGCCGGCGTCGAGATGGCCCTGCGACTGGCCGGCTGGCTCGCCGCGCGCCGGCGGCAGGTGACCGGCGGCCATCTGTCGTTTCGGGAGGCGGTGCGCTCGTACCGCGCCGAGGGGGGCTTCGTGGACTGGGCGCGCCAGCGTCTCTGGGACGGCGACGCCACGCCGCTCCTCGCCCAATCGTATTCCGCGCTGGCGCGCGAGGCCGACGCCGCGCGGCACGAGGAGAATCGGGCATTCGGCAGGCTCCTGGCGGGCTGGTCCGGCGCCGGACCGGAGGACGGGGGCTTGCTGGGCGTGGAGGCGGTGCTCGATCGCCGGATCGCGCCCCTGGCCCACGAGCACCCGCTGCTGCTGGTGGTCATCGACGCGATGAGCATGCCGGTGTTCCGGGAGCTGGAGCAGGACCTCGTGCGCCGCGGCTGGGTCGAGCTGCTACCGGACGGCACTCCAGAGCGCGCGGCGGTGATCGCCGCCCTCCCCACGGTGACCGAGGCGTCCCGCACGAGCCTGCTGTGCGGCGCGCTCCGGCCGGGGAACGCCGCGACGGAGAAGGAGGGATTCGCCGGGCACGTCGGGTTGCGCGCGGCCTGCGCACCGGCCGCGCCTCCGGTCCTGTTCCACAAGGCTGATCTGCGCGAAGCCGGCGCCGCGGGGGTTGCGCCCGCGGTGGTCGAGGCGATCGCCGAGCCCGAGCGCCGCGTCGTGGGCATCGTGATCAACGCCGTCGACGACCATCTGACCAGGGGCGACCAGGTGCGCGTTCCCTGGACCGCGCGGCATATCAGGCCGCTGGAAGAGCTGCTCGATGTCTGCCGCGCCGGCGGGCGCGCCGTCGTGCTCGCGAGCGACCACGGCCACGTGCTGGAGCGCCACACGGCGCTGCGCGACACCGGGGGCGCCGAGCGCTGGCGCCCGGCGACCGGCGCGCCGGCCGAGGACGAGGTGCTGCTGCAGGGGCCGCGCGTGGTTGCAGGAGGCCGGCGCCTGTTGGCGCCGTGGAGCGAGCGCGTCCGCTTCGGGATGAAGAAGAACGGCTATCACGGCGGGGCGGCGCTGCAGGAGGTGGTTCTCCCGCTCGGGGTCTTCGCCCCCCGCGATGTCGCGGGCACACTGGCCGGCTGGCGCGAAGCCGCTCCCGAGCGTCCCGTGTGGTGGGAGTGGCGCGTCGAAGCCGTCGCGGCGGCCGCAGCCGAACGCACGGCGCCGGCCACCGGCACGCCGCGCGCGGCAGCGCCGCGCCCGCCGCGCAAGGGCGAAACCGGCGATCTGTTCGCACACGTCGAACCGCGAGCTCCGCGCCCGGCCGCAACCTGGATCGATCGGCTCTTCGAGTCCGACCTGTTCGCGGCGCAGCGCGCGCAGTCCGCAAGGACGGCGCTTCCCGACGAGCGCATCCGGACGATCCTGAGCGAACTGGATCGACGTGGCGGGAGGCTCACCGCCCCGGCGCTGGCGGCGCGCCTGGGAGTGCCCCCGTTCCGACTGGGGGGAATCGTGTCCGCACTGCGGCGGATCCTGAACGTCGAGGGGTACGACGTGCTTTCCATCGACGAGACGTCGGAAACCGTGGCGTTGAACCGCGACCTGCTGGACACGCAGTTCGGTCTGGCCGCGGATCCTCCGGAATGAGTCCGTCCGACGCCCCATGCGAGCCGACGCTCCGGGACAGGTCAGTGCACAGCGGCGGCGCGAGATCGTCGACGCCCTGCGGCGCGGGAACGTTCCGCGCCAGGGTCTCGACGTCTTCGCTGTCGGGCTCGATCGATTCGAGCCGGCGCTCGACGACGAGCTGGCCGCGGTAGCGGCGGGCAGCGGTGCCTTCAAGGCGGTACGCGGCGAGTACGGCAGCGGTAAGACCTTCTTCGTGCGCTGGCTGCAGGAACGGGCGAAACGCAAGGGGTTCGCTGCTGCGGAGATCCAGATATCGGAGACGGAGACTCCCCTGCACCGTCTGGAGACGGTGTATCGCCGCCTCACGGAGCGTCTCTCGACCGCGGACACTCACCAGGGAGCACTCCGTTCTATCCTCGACAACTGGTTCTACGCTTTGGAGGAAGACGTCCTGGCCGAGGGCAACGTGGCTGAAGGCGACGCCGGCGCGCTCCTGGCACGGACAACGGATCTCCTGGAGCGCCGCCTCGCTTCGGTCGGGCGCCACGCGCCTGCCTTCGCGACGGCGCTGCGCGCCTACCGGCGAGCCGTCGCGGGGAACGACCGCGCCACGGCCGAGGCGCTGCTGGCGTGGATCGGCGGGCAACCCAACGTCGGCGCCGCGGCCAAGCGCTACGCTGGAATCAAGGGGGACCTTGACCACTTCGGCGCGCTGAGCTTCCTCCATGGGTTGCTTGTGATCCTCCAAGATTCGGGCTCCGCCGGGCTGGTGGTTGTGCTCGACGAAGTGGAGACGCTGCAGCGCGTGCGGAGCGACGTGCGAGAGAAGAGCCTCAACGCCCTACGGCAGGTCGTCGACGAGATCGACGCCGGACGGTTCCCGGGCCTCTACCTCGTGATCACCGGGACGCCCGCGTTCTTTGAGGGGCCGCAGGGCATTCAGCGCCTCCCGCCCCTCGCCCAGCGACTGGATGTGGACTTCTCCGGCGACCCTCGTTTCGACAACCCGCGCGCTCCGCAGGTGCGACTGCGCAACTTCGACCTCGACCGCCTTCAGAGCGTGGGGCGGAGGGTCCGCGACCTCTACGCCGAAGGCGCTACGTCGTCCGCCCGCATCCGGCAGCGGGCGGACGACGCGTACCTCGACGGCCTGGCGCACGCCGTCACCGGAGAGCTGGGCGGCCGGGTCGGCATCGCCCCGCGGGTGTTCCTGAAGAAGCTGGTACAGGACGTGCTCGACCGCATCGATCTACACCCGGACTTCGACCCGCGCCGCGACTACTCGCTCATGCTGGCGGACGGCGAACTGAGCGACGTCGAGCGCAACGCGCGCGCCGCCGGCACCCCGGACGACGTCGAGCTGGAGCCGTGACCGGCAGGCCGGCGTTCGAGCGGCTGCATCCCGCCGTTCAGCACCACGTGGTGAACTCGCTCGGCTGGCGGTCGCTCCGTCCCCTGCAGGAGCAGGCCGTCGGGCCGGTCCTGGCCGGGGAACACGTGCTGCTACTGGCTCCGACGGCCGGCGGCAAGACCGAGGCGGCCGTCCTCCCGCTGCTGTCGCGGATGCTGGCCGAGGGGTGGCGCGGCCTCAGCGTGCTCTACGTCTGTCCCATCAAGGCCCTCCTGAACAACGCCGAGCCCCGCCTGCGAACGTATGCCGGTCTGGTCGGGCGCCGCGTGGACCGGTGGCATGGCGACGTCGGCGCTGCCAGGCGGCGGGCCATCCTGCGGGAGCGTCCCGATCTGCTCCTGACGACGCCCGAGTCCATCGAGGTGATGCTTGTCTCCGCCCGCTCGGAGCCGCGCGTGCTTTTCCAGGACGTCGAAGCCGTGGTCATTGACGAGTTGCACGCCTTCGCCGGGGACGATCGCGGATGGCACCTGCTCGCGGTGCTGGAGCGCGTGCGCCGGCTCGCGGGCCGCGAGATCCAGCGCCTGGGCCTTTCGGCCACGGTCGGCAACCCCGCCGCGCTCCTCGAGTGGCTGGCGCCGGCGTCGCGCCGGCCCCGGCGAGTCGTGGCGCCCGGCGGTGAGGCGACCGGATCCGCGAGCGTGCAACTGGACTGGACGGGAAGCCTGCGCAACGCCGCGAAGGTCGTATCCGCGCTCCATCGGGGCGAGAAGCGGCTCGTCTTCTGTGACAGCCGGGCTCGTGTCGAGGCGCTCGCCGCCGAGCTCCGGCAACGCGGCACGGAGACGTTCGTATCTCACAGCTCGCTGGGCCTGGACGAGCGCCGGCGTGCGGAGGAGGCGTTCGCGCAGGGCCGCGACTGCGTCATCGTCGCCACGAGCACACTGGAACTGGGCATCGACGTGGGCGACCTCGACCGCATCGTCCAGATCGACGCCCCGGCCACCATCGCTGCGTTCCTACAGCGGCTGGGTCGCACCGGGCGGCGCCCCGGGGCCGCCCGGAACTGCCTGTTCCTGGCCACTTCCGACGACGGGTTCCTGCGCGCTTGCGGCCTGCTACGGCTCTGGCTCGATGGTTACGTCGAGCCCGTCGTCCCGCCGCCGGAGCCGTTTCACGTCTTCGCCCAGCAGCTCCTGGCGCTCGCGCTCCAGGAGGGCCGCATCGGGCGCGCGGCGTGGCGCGACTGGCTGGGGGAGATGCCCGCCTTCCGCGCCATGGCGCGGGAGCACCTCGACGAGATTGTCGACTTCATGGTTACACGCGAAATCCTCCACGAGGACTGCGGCATGCTGTCGCTTGGCGTCGAGGGGGAGCGCGCGTTCGGCCGTCGTCACTTCCTCGAGCTCATGTCCGTGTTCACCAGCGAGCCGCTGTTCTCCGTGCGTCACGGCCGGGCGGAGCTGGGCCTCGTGCATCCCCTCTCGTTCCACGCTCGCCGTGCCGGGCCGGTGACGCTGCTGCTCGCCGGCAGAAGCTGGGAGGTTTCGCACGTCGATTGGGGCCGCCGCGCGGCCTTCGTGAATCCCGCTACGGAGAAGGGCCGGTCGCTCTGGATCGGTTCCGGCATCCCCCTGCGTTTCGAGCTCTGCCGCGCGATCCGAGGGGTGCTGGCCGAGGGTGCGCCCGGTGTCGACCTCAGCCGGCGCGCCCGGAGCAAACTGGACGAGACGCGCGACGCATTCTCCTGGGTCGAAGCGGGGGACACCGCCGTCGTTCGGGAACGATCCGGCGCCAGCCGCTGGTGGACGTTCGCCGGGCTCCGCGCCAACACCGTGCTCGGAGAGCTGCTCGGAGAAGTCCGGCTTGCGGGCGCGCGCGAGGAGAACCTGTCGATCCGCCTGCGGGACGGGGCGGGAGCGGGCGACGTCAAGGAGCGGCTGGCCGGCCTGGCCCGTGCGGCCCGCGCCGACGCCGACGCCGCGCAGGATGCCTTTCCCGCGAACGACGATGCCGTCGAGTCGCTCAAGTTCGCGGCGTGCCTGCCCAGAACGCTGGCCCTCCGGACGCTACGGGCGCGTGGCTCCGATCGCGAGGCCGTTCGCGCGTGCCGGAGGGAGCCGCTACGGCAGGTCGTCCTCGCGTGACGCCGTCGCCGTCGGTCGCCCGGCCCACCCGACGCTCGACCGGAATCAGTGATCGATTTGATCCGGAATCCCGCAGCCAACTGACGTGAGGGCCATCAGTAGTCGGGAAACGCCCCGAGTCCTTGGATGTACCAGCCGGTCGTCGGTGGATGCGCCCGCTCCTCTTGTCTCCAGAAGGAAACAAAAGGACCCATTGAGTTGTTCAGTTCCTCTCGGAGCCTCAACTCCTTTCGGAGCTTGAAGTCAGCGATCATCGTGAGCACAGGGTCCTCCACGGTCGGTTGGAGCACCCTGGCAACCTCGCCGTAGCCAAGGTTGAAGGTATTGATTTCACCCGGCTCCGTAGCCTCGAACACGATAAACCCGCCGTCGTGGAGGATTGCTACGTTTGGCAATTCATCTGTAAGCACGCGATGAACCTCCTGGTTAGTAACCAGGACATCCTGCAACCCAACGGCATCGACAATGTGGTAGGGCCACAGCACTCTCAGTAGGTTCGCGTAGCCGGTCATGACCTCGCGCGGCAAGTCGCGCCGATCCGCTGCCTTGCCTTGGAGACCACGCAGATACTCGTTGTTGCCCTGGTCGGAAATGGACATCGGGATCAACTTCAGCGCAGCATCTGAGACTCCGAAGTACTGCAGCGTGGACTGCATGTCGTTCCTCACGACCCAGGCCTCCAGGAACTTCTCCATGCTCCGGATGGCGCTGACGTGCGAGTCGTCCTGGGCGGTGGCCATTGTCGACCATGCCGCCGTCGCGATGGTCAAGCCAACGAGAGCTCTTCTCATTGGTTATCTCCTACCCACCACGTTACTAAGTCGCTCCGGTATCCTCGTTCGTGGGCGTTGACGTGTTCCCTTACATCCGAGTTCTCCGGAGTCATATGGCCTTTGAAGAGGCCAAAGCGGAACCCGAGAACGTCAGTTCGTACGTAGTCAATGTCGATCTCTCCGCAAGTTACGTCTTCTCTTAGCCATGACACCTGAATGCTCGGCGGTCCGCCAAGCTGCCGCACGGAAACGACACCCCTTGTCGTAACAACGCTTGAAGGCAGCTTGACGTGACCGCGCGAGCTGGGAGCGTCGAAATGGGTCAAGCGTCGCGCCGTATCGGCGGTCAACGTAACCGACAGCCGGAACTGGTCCATCCCCTGCGTTGAGTGACTGCCGTCAGCGTCAAAGGCTTCGCCCCAAACACAGATGATCTCCGTCAGGATGTCCAACAGGCCTTCCGCCTCAAGGGCGTGAAGGATGGCGGCAAGCGTTGTCTGTTGCGCGTAGGTGAGCCCTTCATAGACGGAAGGGCCGCCGACTAGGTCATCGACAAGCGCTTTCGCTCGGACGCTCAGGTCGGCGTATGGGAAGCTGCCGACGCTCGGTGGAAGCCGGGGCGCACCGTTGGGGCACAGGTGCGGAGCGCCCCCCTCTCCTCCGGCTCTGGCTTCTCGGACTGCCTCACGGCCTGCGCAGACTTCCTCGATGCTCTGAGCGGTAGCGGCAGTGGTGTAGGCTCCAGCCAAGAACGCCGCCAACATGGCACCGTACGCCACCCGTGGCGCGACGGGCGTTCGGCCGGAGCCCAATCGACCGATCGTCAATGATACCCTCCTCGAACCGTTAAGCGTAGCTCAGGGAAAGGGGAGGCGTCAATATCACGACTCGGGTGCCGATGTCAAGATGCCGTCGTGTGCTCTTGCTACGCACAGCGTAGCAGAGCTTACGACGGGTTGTCCAGGCGCGGCCAACGCTCTCGTCGATTCGCAGGGCCAGCTTGGGGCAGTCGTCTCCGACGTGTCCAAGGCGACCGGCAAGGGCCTTACCTGTTTCTACCGCAGTCCGACCCCAGTCTCGCGAGACCGGCGCGGAACTGGTCAGGCGTCACGTGGTCTCCGTACTCGGCGGCCCGGCGGACGAAGCCAGCAATGGCGCGCTCCGCGGCACCTCGGCCGGCCCGCCGGCGTGCGGGTAGGTGGGGTGCCCGCGATCGGTCCGGATCGTGGCGCTCGGGAACAGCCGCCGCGTGCGCTCGACGAGCGCGATCGGGTCGGGGTGCTGCTCGAGACCGTTGACGAGCCGCGCGCCGGCCTCCGGGAGCTTGCCGCCGCTCCCGCGCGTCAGGGCCGTGATGCCGACCAGCGTGCGTTCGATGACGGTGCTTGCGGGCGCGTCGTCGTCTTCCGGCCAGCAGGCCAGCAGCCCGGCCTGGATCCAGCGCTCGAGCGCGGCCCGGTCCTCGGTCCAGCCGACGAACGTCGCGTCCGCCTGGTAGAGCACCGGCTCGGGCCGGAACCCGTATCGCGCGCCGTTGTCCACCGCCCAGCGGTTGACCTCCACGCGGTCGATGCAGCGCAGGTTGTTGGTCAGCAGCATCCTGGCGTCGAGCGCGATGCTCTCGCAGACGATTCGCGCGTCGGGATGCTGCTCGATGTCCCCAGGCTCGGTGGTCGGGGAACACCGCCGGTCGATCGCCCGCAGCAGCCGGTCGGTCAGCGCTTCCTGTTCCTCGTCGAGGCTGACGATGTGGTACGGCGACTCCGGCGCGCGCCACATCTCCGCCCACCAAGCCTGGAACCGCAGCTCCAGGATCCGCCGGGCGCCGGCGCCCGATCCGAGGTTGTCGAGCAGGGCTTCGGCGGGGCTCCGGCCGTCGATCGCGGTCGGGTCCGCGCCGAGCGGGGCGAGCTCGCGGGCGACGCTCGGCGGCGCCAGCACCGGCTGCCCCGCGAGCTCGCACCACGCCGCGTGCAGCTTGCGCTGCGTCGGCCGCATCAACTCGCTCGTGTCGACGACGGTCATCGGTGGCGATTCCGGAGGTCTTCGGCCGTGCCTCGCGCGTGTCGCTCGCGCTACCACCGCTGCACCGGCGTCTCGTAGCCGGCGTCGGGCCGCGAGCAACCCTCGTACAGCCTGGCCGCCGTTTCGCGCACGGCGGCCGGACCAGCCTCCGGGCCGAGCCGTTCGCGCGCCGCCGCCTCCAGCGCGCGCTGCAGCTTCCGCTCGGCCCGCATCGTTCTGCTCAGCATCCGCGCGATCGTCCTTGTCCGAATCTACCCCGCTCGCGGTCTCACCGCAACGCGTCGGGCTCGCGCCTTCGGACCAGCTCCGCGAGGGGTAGACACTCCGGCCAGCGCAGACGAGGAAGAAACGGAGTTGCGGGGCTCGGGCTCCGCTGGCCCGGTGCGGTCCGGCGTGGTACGCTGCCCAACGTGAGCACGGACGCGAAATGGATCATCGGGACGGTCGTCGGGGCGGTCGTGGCCATGACTGGTGTCGTCGTCTCGGTCATGGCGATCCTGATCGGCGGCGTCAACGCCCGCATCGACCGCCTCGAGATGGATGTGCGCAGCATGGACAACCGCCTGCGCGCCGTCGAAATCGAATTCGGGAAGGTCGATCAACGGCTCGAAACGCTCGAACGCGCCATCCTTCCCGCAGCGTCGCCGCCCGCCGACTGAGGTCCAGACATACCGCCCACGCTGCGCACTCAGCGCAGCCCTCGCGTTCATCGCAGCGTGGGACGGCGGCCGGCGCGAGCGCTCCAGGGCCGCTCCGGCCCCGGGCCGCGAGCGCCGGCGCGACGCGGGCGGCGCTCTTACTGCGCCACCCGTGCCTCGACCTGCTTGAGGGCGTCGTCGATCAGCGCTTCGTTGTCTTCCCGGGTGATG
>JAPOYG010000354.1 GCA_026706755.1 Acidobacteriota bacterium | reverse complement strand
GCCGCTCCCGTCGTTGACGAACAGGTAGTTGCCGCCGCGGACGGTGGTCACGTAGAGGTCGGGGTCGCCGTCGTTGTCGGTGTCGGCGAACGACGCGGTCACGCTGATCCGGTCCGCTAGGCCGACTCCCGCCGCGCGCGTGATGTTGTCGAACTCGCCGCCGCCGAGGTTGCGCCACAGCTCGTTCGCGCCGACCTGGTTGGTGAAGTAGATGTCGAGCCGCCCGTCGCCGTCGACGTCGGCCACCGCGATGCCGTTCCCGTGGTCGTAGTGGACCGGCTTGTAGGCCTTGCCCGAATCGTCCGTGACCCGGTTGACGAAGGTGATGCCGCTCGCGTGCAGGCGATCCTCGAAGCGGAAGTCGTGGAACACCCGGAAGCGATCGACGGTGGCGAGCTGGTCCCGCTCCCGCTGGGCGAGCCACGGGGGATCGAGGATCTCCTCGGGGTACGCGTATCTCCGGGGGGCAGGAGCGGCGACGAGGGCGCGCAGCGCGGCCGCCAGCTCCGCGCGCTCGTCCGGGCTCGACCCGTCGAACACGCCGCGGATCCGCAGGCTGCGATCCACCAGCAGCAGCTCCGTGGGCGGGGGGGCCGGCTCCGCGCCGGTTCGGTCCACGGGCAGGTGGAGCCCGTGCCGCACGAGCTGGCGGATCGGATTGACCCGGCCCGTCAGGAACTTCCAGCGGTCCTGATCCGCCCCGGCGGCGCGCGCGTGGTCCAGCAGCACCCCGGGCGTGTCGAACTCGGGGTCGAGGCTGAAGCTGACGAGCTGCACGTCGTCCGGGTCGGGCAGGCCTCGCAGCTCGTCCTGGATCCCGCGCAGCCCGGCGGTCACGTCGGCACAGTCAACGCAACGCGTGGACGTCAGGTGCGCGACCCACACCCGGCCCGCGAGCTGGGCGGAGCCGAACGGGCTGCCGGTCTGGTCGAGCAGCGAGAACGACGGGATCTCGAGGACGCGGCCGGCGGCCAGGAGGTCCCGGGCGGTCGGGGCCTCGGCGGCCGGGGCGCTCGCGGCCTGCCCGGGCGCCTCGGAGGCGACCTCGCCACCGAACGCCGCACCGCTCCCGAAGGCAATCAGTCCCGCCAGAGCCGCCGCTCTCGTCCCCGCACTCATCGTCCATCCTCCCGCCTCGCGTGCCGGGCTCTCCCCGGCGCTCCGATGGCAACGCCGACGTGCGGCGCAACTCCCTCGCGCCCGCGCGGCCCCGATGCGCCGACGCCGACTCCCGACGCGCCCGCCACGGTGCGCCAGTCCCGTCCCCAACCCATTCTTCCACATCGTCCTGTGGACACGCTGTGGATCGCCGGGGGCGAGCCGCGTTGCGCGCCCGCCGGCCGGGTGGTAACGTGAAACCCCGTGCTGCTGTCCGAGACGCGGCGGCCGCTGGTCGCGGGGCGTACGCCGTGACCGGCGAGCGTCGACGCGCGCTACGTCCTGCCGCTGGGCAGCAATTGAGCGCGCGCGCGTGGGCGGGGCTGCTGGCCCTCGTCGCCTGCGCTCCGGTCGTGGGTCAGGAACCGGCCTCGGAGGCCCGCCCGCCGAGCACCGTCCGCATGGCGCAGCGCCTCGAGGCGCTGGCAGCGTCCCGCCTGGCAACCCTGGAGCACGACCGCGACAACACGGCGCGGCTGGAGGCGCTGCGGGCGATGCCTCCGTTCACGGACCCGGGGGAGAAGTCGGTCTTCGAGGCGTCCGTCGCGGGGGAGCTGCTGCGGTCGGGGCGCACCGAGGAGGCAATCGCCGCGCTCGAGCGGCTGCGGCGTCGCCTGGAAGTCGACGACGCGGCCGTGCCGAGCCACCTGCCCGCGTTCCCGCGGGAGATGCGCCGTTCCCTCGCCATCGCCTACGCGAAGCTCGCCCAGGATGAGAACTGCCTGCTCCGGGAGCAGGCCGCGCGTTGCGCCGTCCCGCCCCACGCGGAGAGCGCTGACGCCGGCCGCGACGCGGCCCGCAAGGCCATCGCCCTGTACGAGCAGATGGCGGAGGAGGCTCCCGACGACATGGTGGTGCGCTGGATGCTCAACCTCGCCTACATGTGGGCGGGCGAGCATCCTGACGGCGTTCGGCCGGAGTGGCTGATCCCCCGCTCGACGTACGGCTCCGGCTCGGGCGTCTCCCGCTTCGTCGACGTCGCGCCGGGGCTCGGTCTCGACGTCGTGGGTGCCGCGGGCGGCAGCGTCATGGACGACTTCGACGCCGACGGAGACCTCGACGTCATGGCGTCGTCGTGGGGTCTGCGGGATCAGCTTCGCTACCTGCGGAACAACGGGGACGGCACGTTCGACGACGCGACCCTCGAGGCCGGGCTGGAGGGAATCGGCCGCGGACTGAACCTCAGCTCCGCCGACTACGACAACGACGGCTTCCCCGACGTCCTGCTGCTGCGTGGTGCATGGGCGCGGGATCCGGTCCCGAATTCCCTGCTCCGGAGCAACGGCGACGGAACGTTCACGGACGTCACCGAGGCGGCCGGGCTGCTGCGCGCCGCCCCCACGCAGGCGGGCGTCTGGGGCGACTACGACAACGACGGCGACGTCGATCTCTTCCTCGGCAACGAGGCGCTGTCAGGCTCGCCGTACCCCTCCGAGCTGTACGCCAACAACGGGGACGGAACGTTCACCGACGTCGCCGAGCCGGCCGGCGTGCAGGTGGTCGGGTTCGTCAAGGGCGCGGCGTGGGGCGACTACGACAACGACGGCCGCCTCGACCTCTTCGTCTCCCGCCTCGGGGAGCCGAACCAGCTGTTCCGCAACGAAGGGCCCGGGCCCGACGGGCGGTGGACGTTTCGCGACGTCACGGCGGAGGCCGGCGTCGCGGAGCCACACAACAGCTTCCCGACGTGGTTCTTCGACTACGACAACGACGGCTGGCTGGACCTGTTCGTGGCCGGCTACCGCACCTTCCTGGGCGACATGGCGGCCGAGGCTCTCGGGAGGCCGCTCGTGATCGGCCAGGGATACCCCCTCCTCTATCGCAACCGGGGCGACGGCACCTTCGTGGACGTCACGGCGGCAACGGGCCTCGCGACGATCATGCCGGTCATGGGGAGCAACTTCGGCGACCTGGACAACGACGGCTATCCCGACCTCTACCTCGGGACGGGAGCGCCGGGGCTCGAGATGCTCACCCCGAACCGCGTGTTCCGCAACGTCGGCGGCGCGCGCTTCGAGAACGTGTCGCCGGCGGGCGGATTCGGGCACCTGCAGAAGGGGCACGCCGTCTCCTTCGGCGACATCGATCACGACGGGGATCAGGACGTCTACGTGGTGCTGGGCGGCTACTACGAGGGCGATGTGTCGCGCAACGTCCTGATGCTGAACCCCGGCCACGGCAATGCGTGGGTGACGCTGCGCCTCGAGGGCACGGCCTCCAACCGCCTGGCGATGGGCGCGCGCATCGCCGTCGCCGTGGCGACGCCCGACGGCGATCGCCTCATCCACGCCGTGGCCGGCACGGGAGGCAGCTTCGGCGCCTCCACGCTGCAGCAGGAGATCGGCCTCGGCTCGGCCACGAGGATTCGAGAGCTGACTATCGTGTGGCCGGGCAGCGGCCGCCGCGACGTGCATCGCGACGTGCCGCTGAACCGCGTGCTCCGGATCCGCGAGGGCGACCCCGTGGTGACGCCCCTGCCGGTCGAGCCTCTCGACCTCGACCGATGACGACTACCGTCCTTCGGCTCCCAGGCTGAGCAGGTTGGCGAGCAACGCGTACGCCCCCGTCGTGCCCGCGGGAAGCTGGCGCCAGAGCCCGAGCCCCACGTAGAGCCAGCGTCCGCGGCCCGACTGCGCCTCCACGAGCGCCCCCCGCTTCAACCCCGGGTTGTACTCGAAGGTATCCTCCAGCTCGACCAGATCGGCGTAGCGTTCGTCGCGCTCCCCCAGGAAGTACAGCCCGCGCTCCTGCACCCATTGTTCCCAGGTGGCCGGGCCGACCGGATTGGGCCAGGCGAAGACGGGGTGATCGTTGGCGAGAATGCGGATGGGCGCCGCCTCGTCGGTGACCCTGTTCCGGCTGACCACGGCGGGATACGGGCCGTACTGCGCCTGGTTGAACTCGAACTTGTTGTACTGGACGATGACCGTCCCGCCCTCGGCCACGTATTCCAGCAGGCGATCGTTGTTCGCGCGCAGATCCAGGCGCCGCTCGTAGGCCCGTACGCCGGTGACGATCACGTCGAAGCGTGACAGGTCGCCCCACGCCAGATCGTCGGGGTGGAGGAACTCCAGACGCGCGCCGAGCTGCTCGATGGCAGGGGGCACGGCATCTCCGACGCCTTCGATGTAGCCGACCACGAGGTCCGACGCGACGGCCACGTCGATGATCTTGAACGTGCCGGCGGCCCGGCGGCCGATGTGCCGCCGCTCGATGTGCGGGTACTCGATCACCTGGAAGCCGCTCGTGAACCGCTCGCTGCCCGTCTCGACTGCCGCACCCACCTGGTACTCGCCTGCCGCGGCGCCCTCCGCCGACACACGGAAGCGCACCGTGCGCGACTCGTCTTCACGCGACAGGCGCACGGGCACGCTCGCGGGAGCCGCACTCCATCCCGCGGGCAGATCGAGGACGACGGAACCTTCCGCCGCGTCGGGCCCGGTGTTGGTCACCGTGACGCGAACCTCGCGCGCGGTGCCGGAATCGGCCGGGATGATGGCGATCTCGGGCGTCATGGAGACGGCGAATCGCGGCACGACCTGCAGGTCCATCCGCTTCTCGCCCGTGAACACGTCGTCGACGTAGCGGTTGCGGACCGGCCTTTCGACGGCGATGCGCTGCCCGCCCAGCTCCACGTCGAAGGTCGCGCGGAACGGCGTAGGCCTGAAGGGCGCCCCGAAAGGCACGTCCGGCTCGAAGTCGTAGCGGTCGGCGCCCTCGACGTGGCTCCAGTGGATGCCCGTGAGCCTCGCGTCGACCGGAATCCGGACGTTGCGTTCGCAGACGTACACGCCGCCGCGGCCCAGTGGCGCCGCGTCGCAGCGGGAAGCGGCGTCGAAACCGGAAATGCGGACGCCGTGGATGGCCAGGGTCGCGCCGCCGTGATTCGCGGCCCGCAACTCCAGGCCGACCGGCTGGCCGCGCGTTACCACGCCGTCATCCGCGAACGCGTCGAGCTGCACACCGTGGGCCAGTACGGCGGCCCGCTCGAACTGCCGCTCCTTGGTCTCCAGGCGGAGATCGATCTCGCGCCGGGCGTCGTCGGTCAACGCCATCGCCGGCAAGCTCTCTCGCAGGGCACGAACTGCGTCGAGACCGGAGACGACCGGTTCGCGGGCGCCGGCCATTCCCTCGGCGGCGAACCGCTCGAGCGCCGCGCGCGCCTGCCGCGCCAGCTCGGCCAGTCCGCGGTCGAGAGCGGCCGGGGCGTCTTCGCCGGCGAAGCGCGCGAGCCCTGCGATGGAGGTATCCACCCCATCGAACAGGGAGGTCTCGCCCGCCGCCGAGTGCTCCGCGATGGTCGTCTCGGCGAGGCGGTAGCGCGCGCCGGCCGGGCCGGACGGCAGGGCGATGAACTGCCCCGTGCCCTGGCACTTGTGCATGCCGCGCGCGAGGCTGCCAATCTCCGCCCAGGTCGCGCCGAGCAGCGGGTCATAGCCCCCGAGATCGACCGTGGTCAGGTCCGTGTCGCGCGCCGACCGGAAGCGGAATCCCGGTGGACCGACACCCCTGCCGAAGGGGAACCCGGCGCGGAAGTAGAACTTGCTCGCCTGCCAGGGAGCCAGGCCTGCGGCGATCTGCTCCGGAAAGCGCTCCGGATCCGCGGCGGCGCGCCACGCCTCGTGCGCAAGCACCGCCGACGCCTGGTGATGCTGGCCGCCGCCGCGCCCCTCCGGCGACAGGGCGGAGACCACATCGGGCCGGATGGTGCGGATCATGCGGACGAAGTCGCCCAGGATCTCCTCCCGGCCCCACCGCTCGAAGGTCTCCTCGATGCTGAACGAGTACCCGAAGTCGACGGCGCGCGTGAAGTACTGCTCGGCGCCGTCCAGGCGGTGCGCGGCGTGCAGCTCCTCGGTCCGCAGCACGGCCAGGGCGTCGAACAGCTCGGGGCCGATCTCGTTCTGGCCGCCGTCGCCGCGGGTTGCCGAGAGCAGCACGGTCCGGTGGCCTTCCCCCTTCGACAGACGCGCCAGCAGCGCGTTGTTCTCGTCGTCGGGATGGGCCACGATCGACAGGAAGACGCCCGTGCTGTTCA
>JAPOYG010000323.1 GCA_026706755.1 Acidobacteriota bacterium | reverse complement strand
GCACGGCGGTCGTGAAGGCGGCCCGCTGCTCGATGCTCCAGCGCTCCTCGAGCGTGTCGACGTCGTAGGCCGCCAGCTTGCCCAGGTTGCCGCCCGTGCCCGGCATCTCGAACCACTTCCGGTCGGCCTGCGAGCCCCCCGAGCCGAGCTCGAGCGCCACCTCGCGGCCGGCGATCTCCAGGCAGCTCTGGCTCAGCGGAATGACGAGCGCTCCGGCGCCGGGGCTG
Source organism: Acidobacteriota bacterium (assembly GCA_026706755.1). Taxonomy (GTDB): domain Bacteria; phylum Acidobacteriota; class Vicinamibacteria; order Vicinamibacterales; family UBA8438; genus JAGWAJ01. Next base: position 6,020 of record JAPOYG010000323.1, on the reverse strand, counting down.
TAGGCCATGGCGTGCCAGTTGTGGCCGCCGGCGGTGCTGGGGCAGACCGAGACCCAGTCGCCGATGCCGGCGTCCGCGATGTCCTGGCGGAAGGTGACGGCGCCGGTGACCGGATCGATCCGATCGAAGACGTTCTGGAAGACGGTTTCCGCGTGCCCGAGGAAGGCGCCCGACTCGCGGTCGATCTTCCAGAGGATGCCGTGCTTGCCGATGGTGAAGAGAGCCCGGCGGCCGCCGGTGTCGATCAGCACCTGCTCGAAGCCCTCGTCGAGGTCGAGCGCCTCGCCGGGAACGTGCTGCCGGAACCAGCGGATGGAGCCGTCGTTCGGGTCGAGGGCCAGGGTCGAATTGGTGTAGAGCGCGGGGTCGTGGACGGTCAGGCCGCGGCTGGCCGGCACCCACGGCTTGGCCTGCGCCACCGGCCAGTAGAGCAACCCGAGCGCCGGGTCGTAGCTGCCGGGGATCCACGAATCGCCGCCGCCGCGGAGCGCCAGCGGCAGGTCGCCCCAGGAGTCGCCACCCGGCTCGCCCGGGGCGGCGATGGTGAGCCGGCGCCACAGCTCCTCCCCCGTCGCCGCGTCGTGCGCGGTGACGAAGCAACTGTCGGGCATGAAGCGCGAGCAGCCGTTGATGCCATTGATGACCTTGCCGTCGGCGACGATGGGGCCGCTGGAGTTCGCGTAGCCGTCGTTGTAGTCGGCCATGCGCGTCTCCCAGACCACCTCGCCGGTCCGCGCGTTCAGGGCCAGCATGTACGCGTCGCGCGTGCCCATGAACAAGGTCCCGCCGTAGATGGCGAGGTTCCGGCTGCCCGCGCCGCGGAACGCCTCGGGCAGAGGGCGCCGGTACTCCCAGAGGAGCGTCCCCGAGGCGGCGTCGAGGGCCTGGACGACGTTGCCGGGGCTCGCCAGGTACATCACGCCGTCGTAGACGAGAGGCGTGGGCTGGTTGCGCCCGTCGGACATGGCCCACACCCAGGCGAGCTGCAGCCGGCCGACGTTGTCCCGGTCGATGGAGTCGAGCGGGCTGTAGCCCCAGCCGTCGTAAGTGCGGCGGTACATCAGCCAGTCGTTCGGATCGGGGTCGCGCAGCATGGCGTCGGTCACCGGCGGGCGCTCCGCGATCGGCCGCAGGAGCCGCGTGCCGTCCCGCTCGGCGCCCGGCCGGCCGGACAGGGCGGCGAGCGGCGCCCCGGCGGCACCGCCTGGGCTCGCGGCCGGGAGCGGCACGGCGGAGAGCGCCACGTCACCCGCCGGGAAGCCGTTCTCCTGCAGGACGTAGGCGACGATGCGCTCGTAGTCCGCGGGCGGGAGCGAGCCGGGGGAATCGGGCGGCATCGTCGCCGCAACGAACTCGATCAGCGCGGCGGCCGACTGGTCTCCCCAGCCACCCCGAAAGGTCGGGCCGGCCAGCTCCGGCGCCTCGAAGGAGCCGCTCAGGTTGGGCATGTGGCACGACGCGCACGCCGTGTCGTACGCCGCCCGACCGGCTTCCGCCTCGGCGGCGGTGTAGCCCGCCGCGTCGAGTTGCGCTGCGGCGTCCCGCGGCGCGAGCGCGGTTGCGGCGAGCACCGTCCCGACGACCACGCAAGCCCGAACGTCCCGTCGTCGCCGCTGCATCAGCCTCCTCCTCCCACAGACGCTCGAACGACGGCGGACGGACGTCAGAAGCCCGGCGGCGTCTCGTCCGCGGACGGCCCGTACAGCGACGGGACGGGGACGTCGTTGATGCGCAGGTAGACACCGAGCTGCGCCCGATGGTGGATCAGGTGGTTCATGACGAAACTGCGGAGGACGGCAACCTTCGGCAGCGAGAAGAGCACGGTGCCGTTGCTCAGCAGCGTCCACGGCTTCATCAGCTCGGCGTCGCTCGCGCCGGCGATCGCCGCGCGCGCCTCGGCGCACGTCCGGTCGAAGGTCGCCACCAGCTCGGCGGTGCTCGCGGGCGGCGGGGGCGGATCCATGGGCTTCCCCCCGGGGTTCATGTCGAGCTGGTCCTGGGTGACGGTCAGCGTACCCCAGGACGGCAGGTTGGCGAGGTGCCCGGCCAGCCAGATCATCGAGCCGGACTTCGGGTGCGGCTTCCAGTCGAACTTGTCCTCCGGCACCCGCTCCAGCGTCTTGCGGACGCCGGCGGCCTCCTGATCGAACTCCGGCAGCAGACTCTCACTGATCGCCATGTCGTCTCCCTCACGTCGCGACGCCGCCCGCGCCGGCAGGAGCCGACCGTCGGCCCACGGCGTCGGGCTGTGCACCAGGCCGTCGGTGCCCCGGCTCGCCGACTCCCGGATCGCGCCCGGCATCCGGGTGCAGCGCCGGATCCCGCGAAGCCCCGGCTTCCTTCCGGACCGAGGCCCGATCCGCACCCCCCAGTCTACCGGAGAGCCCGCAGCTCGGCCGGCCGCGATTTTGCGTTCGCGGCACGCGCCCGTCACTCCACCGTAACGTCGTTCTCCGTAGGATCTTGAGGAGGAGGTACACAAGCATGATCCGTCGTGCGTCGTCGTGGAAGTTGGTGGCGTCGGTCGCGGTCGCCGGGGTGGTGGGAGCGGGCACCGCCATCGAGGCCCAGAACGCCACTACGGGAACCATCGGCGGGGTCGTGCGCGACGCGCAGCAGGGCGTGCTCCCCGGCGCGAGCATCGTCGCGACCCATGCCCCGACCGGCACGCGCTACGAGGTGTTCACCCGCGGGGACGGGCGCTTCGACCTGCTGAACGTGCAGGTCGGGCCCTACGACCTGGAGATCGCCCTGAGCGGCTTCGGGACGCAGTCGCGGGCCGGCGTCATCGTCGCCCTCGGGGAAGCCACCGAGGTCCCCGTCACGCTGCAGCTCGCCGCCGTGACCGAGACCGTCGAGGTGACGGCGGAGGCGAGCGCGCTGTTCTCGCCCTCGCGGTCCGGCACCACGGCCGGCGTCGAGACCGGCCTCATCGAGACGCTGCCGACGCTGGAGCGGAGCCTCCAGGACTTCGCGCGCACGAATCCGTTCTTCGTCAAGACCAGCCGCAACGCCGACTCGGAGAGCTTCCTGAGCGTGGCCGGGCGCAGCGGCCGCTACAACAACATCCAGATCGACGGCGCCGTCAACAACGACCTGTTCGGGCTCGCGCGGCAGGGCACGCCGGGCGGGCAGGCCAACACGCAGCCGATCAGCCTCGACGCGGTGAGCGAGCTGCAACTCGTCGTCGCCCCCTACGACGTGCGCCAGAGCGGCTTCTCGGGCGGGGGCATCAACGTCATCACGCGGAGCGGGGCGAACCGCTTCAGCGGCACCGCCTACCTCTACAACCGCAACGAGGGCCTGGTCGGGCGCGGCATCGACGACGTGCCCATCGCCACCTTCTTCGACCGCCAGCAGGGGGCCAGCCTGGGCGGGCCGCTCGTCCGGAACCGCGCCTTCTTCTTCGCCAACATCGAGACGCAGCGCCGCGAGACCCCGGTCGGCTACTCCCTCGACGGCTCGTCGGGCGTCGACTTCGGCCACCTCGCCGCCGGGCAGCAAATCGTCGACGTCGCCCGCGCGCGGTACGGCTACGACATACCGGGCGGCTTCGGCGAGTTCACCCGCGGCAACCCGAACGACAAGATCTTCGTGCGGACCGACATCAACCTGTCGGCGGCCCACCGCCTCTCGGTCCGGCACAACTACGTCAACGCCAACGCCGAGGTCGGGTCGCAGTCGAACTTCCGCTACCGCTTCGCCGACAACTTCTACCTGTTCCGGAGCCGCACCAACTCGACCGTCGCCCAGCTCAACAGCACGTTCGGCAACGCCTTCAACCTCGCGCGGGTGAGCTACCAGCGCGTCCGCGACCGCCGCGGCCCGCAGACCGCTCCGTTCCCGCAGGTCACCATCGACCTCGAGGGGGGCGAGGACATCCGCTTCGGAACGGAGCAGTTCTCGACCGCGAACCGGCTCGACCAGGACATCATCGAGATCCACAACGACCTGACCTGGGTGCGCGGGCGGCACCAGTTCACCATCGGCACCCACAACGAGCTGTTCCGCTTCGACAACCTCTTCATCCGCGACAACTTCGGCGTCTACGAGTTCACGAGCCCCGATCTCTTCGCGCAGGGCCTGGCCCAGTCCTACAGCTACAGCTTCTCGCGCACCGCCGACCCGCGGCAGGCGGCGGAGTTCTGGGTCTACCAGCTCGGGTTCTACGCCGGGGACCAGTGGCGGGTCCGCGACGACCTGTCGCTGACCTACGGCATCCGCCTCGACGCGCCCCTCTTCCCCGACACCCCGTCGGCCAACCCGCTCGTCGAATCGCTGTACGGGCGGGGCACGGACGTCGTGCCGCGGACGCGGAACTGGTCTCCCCGCATCGGCTTCAACTACGACCTCAGCCCGCAGGCGCGGAACCGCCAGCAGGTGCGGGGCGGCCTCGGGCTGTTCCACGGGCGCACGCCGTACGTGTGGCTCTCGAACCAGTACTCCAACACCGGCAACGAGTTCCAGCGGATCCGGGTCTTCTTCGACCCCGCCAACCGGATTCCGTTCTCGCCCGACCCGACCGCGCAGCCGACCGACATCGGCTCGGCGTCCACGAACGAGATCAACCTCGTCGATCCCGACTACCGCTTCCCGCAACTCCTGCGCGGCAACCTCGCCTACGACCGGGAGCTCGGCTTCTTCGACCTCGTCGGGAGCGTGGAGCTGCTCTTCTCCAAGACCGTGCGCGACATCGACTACCGGAACCTCAACCTCGTGGCGACGGGCGCCGCGCCCGACGGGCGGCCGACGCACTCGCGCCTGCACCGCGACTTCAGCAACGTCGTCCTGCTGACGAACACCAACCGGGGCAGCAGTTGGACCGTGGCCACGAAGCTCGACAAGCAGTTCCGGGACAACTGGTTCCTGACCGGGTCGTACCTCTACGGCGAGTCGCGGACCGTCAATGACGGCGGCTCCAGCCAGGCGACGTCGAACTGGCGCTACCTCTACAACGACGGCAACCCGAACGCCGTGCCGCTCTCGCTGTCGGACTTCTCGCCCGGCCACCGCGTGAACCTCTCGGGCTCGTACCGCGTTCCCGCCGGGCCGGCCGGCATCACGCTGGCCACCTACTACAGCGCCCAGCAGGGACGTCCCTACAGCTACCTCGACGGAAGCGACAGCAACGGCGACGGCACCCGCGGCAACGACCTGCTCTACGTCCCCCGCGACGCTACCGACGTCGTGGTCACCAACGGCACCTTCGACGACCTGATGCGTTTCCTGTCGGACGGCTGCGACGTCACGCCGGGCGCGATCGTGCCGCGGAACTCCTGCCGGGGCCCGTGGATCTACACCCTCGACTTCCACCTCGGCGTCGACGTCCCGATCGGCCGCAACGAGCTGGAGTTCTTCCTCGACGTCCAGAACCTGATCAACGCGTTCGACGCCCGGAACGGCCTCCTGGAGTTCGCCTTCTTCCAGAATCTGCAGCCGGTCCGCTCGAGCGTCGACCCCGCCACCGGCCGCTACGTGTACAGCCTGAACTCGCCCGCCCGTCCCGGGTTCACGGGCGACCGCTACGCGCGCGACGACCTGCGGAGCCGCTGGCAGGCGCAGTTCGGCGTCCGCTACTCCTACGGCCGCTAGCGCCGCCAACCCGTCGCAGGCTCCGGGTCGGCCCCAGCCCCCACCGTCCCAGGAGCTTGCGCCGCGGCACTCCACTTCGTTGACGTTCTGCGGCGCAAGCTCCTAGGCCATCTCATCCGGGGTGGGGACGGCGAGCAGCGTGCCTCACCGCCGCGTTTCGGGAGTCCGCGCGCGCTCTGCCCCGCCCCGGTTGCCGGTTGGATCCGACGCTTGAAACCGCCCAGGGGCGTATACTGCGAGACAGGTCGATTGGGCGGTGGAAGACCCGGGAGCCCCGGGCTCTTCCGGGGCTCCGCGGTCACACCCAGCGCGCGTTGTCGCGAGGGAGGGGACATGCGGATCACGCGTCGTACCGCCGGCCTCGCCGTGGCGTTGCTCGTCCTCTCGAGCAGCCCACTGTTCGCGCAGGCCACGGGGACCATCACGGG
>JAPOYG010000015.1 GCA_026706755.1 Acidobacteriota bacterium | reverse complement strand
GACGGTCGGCGTCGGGTGGCTCCCGCGCTTCCGGCGATCCGACATCCGGCGGGGCTGCCGCAGCCTCGCAGGGGAGAAACCGACATGAGTACACGGTGGGTGGCGGCGACCGCCGCGGCGCTCGGGCTCGGCATGCTCACGCTGCCGGTTCCGGGCCTCTCGATTCACGCCGGCGGGCTCCTGCCATCGGGGGCTTCGGCCCAGGGCGCCGCCTGCGACGCCAACGCCAAGCCGGCCAACCTCGACTTCACGCTGCCTGAGATGAACGGCGGCGAGGTCAATCTCGCCGAGCTCAAGGGCAACGTCATCATCATCAACTTCTGGGCCACCTGGTGCGGGCCCTGCAAGATCGAGATCCCCTGGTTCGTCGACTTCCAGCGGCAGTACCGGGACGACGGGCTGGTGGTGCTCGGCTTCTCGGTCGACGACACGGCGGAGCAGATGAAGCCGTTCGCCGAGGAGTTCGGCGTCAATTATCCGATGCTCGTGGGACTCGGCCGCGACGACTTCCAGGAGGCCTACGGACCCGTGTGGGGGATTCCCGTCACGTTCTTCATCGACCGGGAGGGCACGCTCTGCCGCACCCACATGGGGATCGTCACGCGGGACGAGCTGCAGAAGGATCTCGACGACCTGCTGTGACGCGATCGCCCCGGCGGCACCCGCGCCCGGCCGGGCGCGCGCACGGCGGCGTGTAGTATGATCCCGCCATGCGCAAGGGACTCGACCACGGCCACCTCGCCTGCGGCTGCCGCATCGGCTTTCGGCAGGGTGTGGAGGGAAGCCCGGTGACCGTGGTAATCGACCGCAAGGCGGGCGGTTGCCGGCTGACGATCCACGTGCAGGGAATGCCCGTGTACGACTACCGCGAAGCCCTGCGCCCGTCGACCCGCATCAGCCCCCCCACCGAAGGCGAGTACGAGGAAGAGGGATAGGGGCTCCCGACTTCTCGAGAGCAGCGCCGCCGGACTTCCAACCCGCGGGTTGAGAGGGGGCACAGATGGCGCGCCTGGCGTCCGAGATCGAGGTGACGTGCCCGTGCTGCGAGGCGACCCTCGTCGTCGACGCCAATCTTCGGCGCGTCGTGTCGCACGAAGCGCCTGCACGGGAGGACCTGCCCGAGCTCGGCGAGGCCCAGAAGCTGCTCGACGCAGCGGCGGCGCGTCGCGAGGCGGTGTTCCGGCAGTCCGTCGCCGACGAGAAGTCCCGCGGCGACGTGCTCTCCAGGCGCTTCGACGAAGCGCTCCGCCAGGCCCGCGAGGAGCCGGTGGTCAAGCCGCTCCGCGACTTCGACCTGGACTGAGTGGCGGCGGGGCCGGCACGATCCCGTGATGAGCAGCCGCGCCGACTCCTCCACCCCCAGCATCCGGATCGGCACCTCCGGCTACAACTACCCGGAATGGAAGGGGAGCTTCTACCCCGAGAAGCTGCCGGCCCGCAAGATGCTCCCGTACTACGCGGAGCGGCTCGAGACGGTCGAGATCAACTACACGTTCTATCGGCTGCCGACCGAGCGCCTGCTCGCCGGCTGGTCCGAGGTGACGCCGCCCGGCTTCGCGTTCACCCTCAAGGCGCCGCGCCGGATCACCCACGAAGCGCGCCTGCGGCGCTGCGAGGAGCTGACCGGGGCCTTCGCGGAAGCCGCCGCCTCGCTCGGTACCAAGCTGGGAGCGCTGCTCTTCCAGCTCCCGCCCTCGTTCAAGAAGGATCTCCCGGTCCTCGACGCCTTCCTCCGCACGCTGCCGCCGGGCGTGCGCGCCGCCTTCGAGTTCCGCCACGCCTCGTGGCACGACGACGCGGTGTTCGAGCGGCTGGCGGCCTCGGGCCAGGCGCTGTGCATCGCCGACAGCGAGCGGCTGTCGACGCCCGTCCGGATCACGGCCGGCCACGCGTACTTCCGGCTGCGGGACGAGGGCTATACGGAGGCCGACATCGCGCACTGGGCGGAGACGATCGCGCGCGAGGCCGCGGCCTGCAGCGAGGTCTTCGTCTACTTCAAGCACGAGGATTCCGGGAAGGGCCCCGCGTTTGCGAAGCAGCTCGTCGAGGCGCTCGCCCGCGGTGCCGGCCCTGCCCCGCAATGAAGCCTCGCGAACTCCACCGCGGCGCGCTCCGCCCAGTAGCCGTCGAAGCCCGCGGCGGGCGAAGCGAGGAAGCCGCAGTGCCCGCCCCGGCCCGTGAGGACCGTCCGGATGTGGCGGTTGCCGGCGAGGGCGGGATCGCGGAACTGCGCCGGCGGGACGAAGGGGTCGTCGCGGGCGCTCACGATGAGCGACGGCACCGTCACGCGGTCGATCACGCGAAGACTGCTCGCCCGGTGGTAGTAGTCGGCGGCATCCCGGAAGCCGTGGTGCGGGGCCGTGAAGGCCTCGTCGAACTCCCGGACCGTGCGGACCCGGGTGAGCGGCGCCAGGTCGAACCGTCCGGGCACGGCCCGCGCCTTGCGCCGCATCCGCCGCTTGAGGTTGCGGACGAAGTTCCATTGGTAGACGGCATTGCTCCGCCGCTCCAGCGCGTCGACGCAGAGCGCGAGGTCCAGGGTCGGCGACACCGCGCAGATCGCGCGCAGCTCCGCCGGCGCCCCGGCGCCGAAGTCACCGGCGAGCTTGAGGGCCAGATTGCCGCCCAGGGAGTACCCGACGACCGCGATGGCGGGGGTACGGTCGACCTCGATCAGCTCCCGGATCACGGCCGCGGGGTCCGCGGACAGCCCGGAGTGGTAGAGCCCCTCCGACAGGTGCTCCGTGCCGCCGCAGTTCCGCTGGTTGAGCAGGACGACGTTGAATCCGAGCGCCCGCCCCTTGTCGGCCAGCCCGCGCATGTAGTGGGCCTCGCTCGACCCTTCGAGGCCGTGGAGGGCCACGAGGGTCGGGTGCCGCCGGGGGCCGGGCAGCCAGTGGCAGTGGGCGAGGACGCGGGCGTCGGGCGCGACGTCGAAGTAGCGGCGCACGGGTCGCGGGAGGCGCGGGAACCGGCGCGGGCGGCCCCACGTGAACAGGGTCATCCGGTGCCCCCCGTCCAGCCGGCGGGCGGGTCGGAACACGCCGGGGTCGCCGTCGCGGGTCACGGTCGGAACGGTCTTGGGGGTGCGGCGCACGGTCGCCCGGAGCGCCGCATGCCGGGCGACGGCCCTCAGCCGCCCGCCGGCGCCTCCGTGCGGCGCCGGGCGGAGCGCAACGCCGGACGCAGATCATAGACCGTGAACCGGCCGTGCCGGTAGGCGGCCGGCAGGTCGATGGGCTGCTCGGCGATCAGGAAGTGCAGCTCGTAGCGGCGTGCGAGCCGGCGGGCACGCTCCGCATCCAGCGTCGCGAAGTCCCCCAGGTCCACCCTCCGGCTGAGGACGCGCTCCGCCACGGCGCTCGAGTAGATGGCGATGCCGACGTCCTTGACCTCCTCGAGATACACGTCGCGGCCGGCCGCGGCGCGCACGCTCGAGCCATAGCGCCAGGCGTGCCCGGGGTCGGCCAGAAAGTGGGTGCCGACCGGCTGCCGCTCGGCCCAGTGCATGACCTCCGTCCACTCGGTCGGCGGCAGATCGACCTCCACCAGGGGCCTGCCCGCACGCTCGACCAGCGTCACGTAGCTGCCGCGCGCGACCGCGGCGACCACGACCAGGGCGACGACGGCGTGTCGATGCTCGAGCGCCGGCCAGCCCCGATCCCGCGGGACGGGTAGCGGCCGCCGCGCCCATTGGCTCTCGACGAGCGCCCAGACGACGTACCACAGGGCCAGGACGTCCAGGACCCAGAAGACGCGGTTCACCTGCAACTGCACGACGACGGCGACGCCAGCGCGGGCCAGCGGCACGGACACCGCGAACAGCAGCAGGAGCGAGGCGGCGCCGGCGATCAGACCGGTCTCGCGCGTCGTCGCCCACCCGTGCCGGCGCCGATGGGTGTAGACCGCGGCCACGATCCCGGCCAGGCCGAGGTTGACGAACCAGGTCGACAGCGGCCAGTCGGTGGCCAGCAGGTAGTCCTTGACCTCGAGCAGCGTGCTCCACTGCGGGTCCATCACGGCGAGCGGATCGCCGATGGCGGTCGTCGCGCGACCGGCCGCGAGGCCTGCCACGGCGGCGCCGGCGGCGGCCGTCACGAGCAGGGGGCGGCGGGCGCCGCGGTCCGCCACCAGCAGCGCCGGCCCCAGCAGCACCGCGAACCAGAGCGCGGTGGTCGGGTGAAAGAGCGCCGCGAGCGCCACGGTCGCGACGACGGACCAGCGGCCCCGGTGCAGGAAGAGGGCCACCGCCGCGAGCCCGACCGCGAAGGCGAGTTGACGCGGGTGGAGATACGACTCGAGGGTGTTGACCGCCGTATCGGGAATCCGGTGGCGAATGGCCAGCGCGGCGACGAACGCCACCGTCCCCCAACCGGTGAAGTAGAGCGACCGCCCCATGGCGGCGGCGGCCGCGTACAGCATGGCCAGGCCGCCCAGGTAGGCGAGCAGGAACGCCGCCGGCACGCTGGCGCCGGTGGCGACGATCAGGGCCGCGAACCAGTCGTCGAAGGCGAAGAAGCGGTTCTGGGCGTCGAGGAGACCGGCGTCGCGCGGGAACAGGCTGGGGTCGATCTGCTGCAGGACCACCGGCACGTAGAACGCCTGATCGGACACGCCGTAGCGGTAGCCGCCCACGTTGAGCAGCGCCAGCAGGCCGAAGCCGACCGCGCCGGCGAGGTACCAGGGAGCACGCGCCATGCCGAACCATGTATCGACCGCTCGCGTCGACGCGGCCAGCGGCGCGCGGGTGTGTGATCTGCCCGAGGAAGATCCAGGACGTCGTCGAGCGAGCGCGACCGGACCGAGCTGCGGCGCTCGCGGGCAGAAAGCGGCGGCCCGACCCGCGGCGGCCGGACCGAGCGGCCCCGGGCCGGTGTGCGACAATCCGCTCGGTGCAACTGCGGGAGGTCAACGTCGGCTGCTTCGGGGGCGGGACCGGCCTGCCGAGCCTGCTCGGCGGCCTCAAGCAGAACCCCTGGCTGCGGGTCAACGCCGTCGTCACGATGTTCGACAACGGCGGCAGCTCGGGGCAGCTCCGCGACCAGCTCGGCGTGCTCCCGCCCGGCGACGTGCTGCGCTGCGCGCTCGCGCTCGCCCGCAACGAGACCGAGGCGAGGCGGCTGCTGCTGTCGCGGCTCCCCGCGCTCGACAACGGCCGCCTCGGCGGCCATACCGGCGGCAATCTGCTGCTCTCGATCATGGAGCAGTACAGCGGCGACTTCCTGGCCGCCGTCGACGGGCTCCGCGCTTTGCTCGACTGCAACGGCCGCGTCTGGCCGGTCAGCGTCGAGCACGCCGCCGTCTGCTCCGAGTACGAGGACGGGTCGCGCTCCCACGGTGAGGTCGACGTCGACCGCGGACAGCGCGAGGGGCGCAGCATCCGGCGGGTCTTCCTCGACCCCGTGCCCAGGATCCACGCCTCGGTGAAGGAGGCCATCGGGACCTTTGACGCCTGCGTCATCGGCCCGGGCAGCTTCTACACCAGCCTCATGCCGACGCTGCTGGTCGATGGCGTCGCGGAAGCCGTCCGCGCCACCCCCGGCCCGGTCGTCCTCGTCACCAACATCCTCACCGAGGGCCGCGGCATGCAGGGCTTCTCGGTCGGGGCCGCGGTCCGCAGGGTCGGCGAGGCCCTCGGCCGTCCCGTCGACGTCGCGGTCGCCAACACCGCGAATCCCGGCCCCGAGGTCCTCGATCGCTACGCGGCGGAGCACAAGGAGCTCCTGCCCATCGGCGACGTTCCCGACGGCTGCGAGCTGGTGACCGGCGACTTCTGGCAGGGATCGATCGCCCGGCACGCGCGGCGGCGCCTGGCCTACGCCGTCTGGGGCGTCCTGGCGGAGCGGCTGCTGTAGACCGATGAGCGATCGCTTCTTCGAGCGGCCGATCCTGAACTCGCCCTACGAGTACCCGTCCCGCCACTGGGAGCTCGACGCGAGCGGCCAGCCCACGGACCGGATTCTCGACCGGCGGCGCCAGGTTGCGTTCATCTCGCCGATCCCCAAGCCGAAGAAGCAGAAAGAGCTGCAGCGCAAGATCGTCTACGACGAGGCGGCGCAGGCACTCGAATCCGACGACGAGCAGTACGACCTCACCGCCTTCATCAGCAACGTCCGCCACCGCGTGGACCGCTGGCGCGAGCTGCCCGATCCGGCGTCCTGGCGGGTGACGCCCGAGACGGCGCGGCTGCTCGAGCACTGGCGCAGCCACCGCTTCGGCGACATCCGGCCCTTCTTCTGCCAGGTCGA
>JAPOYG010000280.1:1794-6271 GCA_026706755.1 Acidobacteriota bacterium | reverse complement strand
AGCGCGGACGACGTGCTCCACACGACGCACGCCTACGACGACCGGCATCGCACGCTCTTCAACATCGCCATCCCGTTCCCGGGCCTGGAAATCGAGCGCCCGCTACGTCGGCCGGGGCCGGTGCGCATCGAGTGCGACTCCCACGGCTGGATGCGCGGCTGGATCTACGTCACGGACGACGTCGGAACGGTGACCGGGGCGGGCGGCCGCTACGAGCTGACCGGCATTCCGCCCGGCACCTACGACCTGACCGTCTGGCACGAGCGCTACGACAGCCTGACACGGCGGATCACGGTAACCGCCGGTGGGACGGCCGAGGCCAGCTTCACGCTCGACCAGGAGTCTGCGCCGTAGCCTACTCCCGCGGGCCGTAGCGGTGGCTGAAGCCGGTGCGGCTGTTGGTCACCGTGAAGGATCCGTCGCGGCGCGCCTCGGCCCGGATCCAGTGCGACGGCCCCATATGGACCGTCCGCCCATCCTCCTGCGCCACGCCTTCGTCGAGGTTCGCGATGAACCGCTCGGGCCGGTTCGCGTCCCCCGCCGGGAGGGAGTAGTGGTTCTGCCAGAGGTGCTCCAGGGTCGGCGACGCGCCCAGGATCTCGAACGTCTGGGGCGCGCCGCCCTTGCGGGGGCCGTTGTTCATGATGGCGGCGCGCGGCGCAATGGCGTGGGCGAGCGCCTCCGAGCCGGACGTCTCCGAGCCGTGGTGGGAGACCAGGTAGAGATCCACCCTCCCGACCTTGTTGTCCGGGCACATCAGCGGGTGCTCCTGGTTCCAGTTGAGGTCGCCCATGATGACGGCGCGGAAGCGCCCGAAAGTGATGGCTGCGCTGATCGACTGATCGTCCTCCGCGTTCCCGTAGCGGTTCGTGATCTCCGGGCCCTGGAACGCGAAGCCCTCGCAATAGGGGTTGGCGCCGCCTGCGCCCTCGAGCGGCGCGTCGAGCACCGCGCCGCCGGACGCTAGGATCACGACCTCGACGCCGTCCATCGGCACGCGGTCGCCCGGAGCGACGACGCGGTGGGCGTTCCCGCGGCGCAGGTCGGCGTAGGCGTCGAACGCGGCCCGGCGGCGCTCGCCGATGTCGACGGTCGTCCCGTGGTCGACGAAGGTCCGGATCGGCAGGCGCTCCGCGAGCTGCGCCGTGCCTCCCATGTGGTCGGTGTGGAAGTGGGTGACGACGAGGTAGTCGATGGCGGTCACGCCGGCGTCGGCCGCGGCCGCTGCGATGCGGTCGGCGTCGCGCCCGTCGAAGCCGGGCCAGCCGGTGTCGACGAGCAGCGACTCGCCGGACGGGGCCACGAACAGCGTGGCCTCGCCTCCCTCCACGTCGACGACGTAGATCGCCAGCGTGTCCTCGGACTGGCCGTGGGCGGCAGGCGCCGCAGGGCCGAGGGCGAGTGCGAGACCGAGCAGCAACGACGGGATGGCGCGCATGCGATCCTCCTGAACCTGAACCGCGCGTGCGGTTGCGGTGCTCCGGGCCTGGGACGGTCGGCATCCGTGAGCGCAGTCCGTAGTATGTCGAATCTCACTACGAGCGCGCCGGCAGAGCCCACCCGTCGGCGGCGTCGGAGCCGGAGCGCCGGCCGGCTCAGCGCCCCGGAGCCCGCCGGCCGGCTGGCCCCGGTTTCGCGCTCCGCGTAGGATCTCAGGACGATGCCGCCACAGTACGTCTACACGATGAAGGGCCTGGGCAAGCGGTACCCGCCGGACCGCACCGTGCTCAAGGACATCTGGCTGTCGTTCCTGCCCGGCGCGAAGATCGGGGTCCTGGGACTGAATGGCGCCGGGAAGAGCACGGTGCTCCGTGTCATGGCCGGCGAGATCACCGAGTTCGACGGCGAGGCGTTCCCGGCCGCCGGCCTGACCGTCGGCTACCTGCCGCAGGAGCCGCAGCTCGACACGACGAAGACCGTATCGGGCAACGTCAACGAGGGCGTCGCCTCGATGCGTTCGCTGCTGAAGCAGTACGACGAGGTCATCGCGTCGCTCTCGTCGGGCCTCGTCTCGCCGGAGATGGACGAGGCGCTCGAGATGCAGGGCGAGCTGCAGAACAAGATCGACGCGGCGGGCGCCTGGGACCTCGACTCGCGCGTGCAGATGGCGATGGACGCCCTGCGCCTGCCCCCCGGCTCCGCCGACGTGACGACGCTCTCGGGCGGCGAGCGCCGGCGGGTGGCGATCTGCCGGCTGCTGCTGCAGTCGCCCGACATCCTGCTGCTCGACGAGCCGACCAACCACCTCGACGCGGAGTCGGTGGCGTGGCTCGAGCGCTTCCTGGCCGACTACAAGGGCACCGTCGTGGCCGTCACCCACGACCGCTACTTTCTCGACAACGTGGCGGGCTGGATCCTGGAGCTCGACCGCGGGGCCGGCATTCCGTGGGAGGGGAACTACTCGTCGTGGCTGGCGCAGAAGCAGCAGCGCCTCGACCGGGAGGCGAAGCAGGAGTCCCGGCGGCGGCGCACGCTCGAGCGCGAGCTCGAGTGGATCGCCATGTCGCCGAGGGCGCGGCAGGCGAAGGGCAAGGCGCGCCTGAACGCCTACGAGCGGATGCTCAACGAGGACGTCGCGCAGAAGATCGAGACGGTGGAGATCTACGTGCCGCCGGGGCCGCGGCTCGGCGACGTCGTGGTCGAGGCGACGGACGTCATCAAGGGCTACGGCGACCGCGCCTTGATCGGCGGCCTGTCGTTCACGCTGCCGCCGGCGGGCATCGTCGGCGTCGTCGGCCCCAACGGGTCGGGCAAGACGACGCTCCTCAAGCTGATCACCGGCGAGGAGGAGCCCGACGCGGGCACGATCCGCCTCGGGGACACCGTCGAGGTCGGCTACGTCGACCAGAGCCGCGAGCTCGACCCGGAGCAGACCGTCTGGGAGGCGATCTCCGACGGCCAGGACGAGATCACCCTGGCGAAGCGGGCCGTCGCCTCGCGCGCCTACGTCTCGTGGTTCAACTTCCGGGGCAGCGAGCAGCAGCGGCGGGTCGGGACGCTCTCGGGCGGCGAGCGGAACCGCGTGCACCTCGCCCGCCTGCTCAGGGGCGGCGCCAACCTGCTGCTCCTCGACGAGCCGACCAACGACCTCGACGTCGACACGCTGCGCGCGCTCGAGGACGCGCTCGTCGAGTTCGCCGGCTGCGCCGTCGTGGTCAGCCACGACCGGTGGTTCCTCGACCGCATCGCCACCCACATCATCGCCTTCGAGGGGAACAGCGAGGTGGTCTGGTTCGCCGGCAACTACGCCGACTACGAGGCCGACCGGCGCCGCCGCCTCGGCCGGCAGGCCGAGCAGCCGCACCGCATCCGCTTCCGCAAGCTGACGCGGGTCTGAGGGGCGGCGCGCCCGCCCGTGCGTCCGGCGCGCCCGCGGCGGGCCGGCGGGGCGTGGCGGAAGTCGACCCTCGCGGTCAGGGCTCGCCGCCCTCGGAGTCGAGAAGCTCCTCGACCAGGTACCGGGTCCTGGGAGGTACCTGCTCCCGCGGATAGTAGCGCGCGATGCGGTCGAAGACCTCGTCGGGAGTGACCAGCCCGAGGTGCCGAACGAGGAACGCGACATCGTCGGCGTCGTGCGTGTCGAACCTCGCGGACACGCACTTCATCGCGAGCATGTAGTCCGCGGAAGGCGCCCAGACTCGCAGATTGGAAAGATTCAAGACCTGGACTCGGGGGGGCGAGGACAGGACGAAACCCTTTGCCGCGTCGTTCAGCCAATCGTCCGGGACGCCGAACCGGACGGCCACGGCCCGCGCCGCGTCACGGATCTCGCGCGTCGGCGCGAACACGGCGTCGACGTCCTTCGTGCTCTCGCGCGCCTGAAAGACCAGGCACATCACCGCGCCGCCGAGCAGTCCGACTTCGCCGACGACCGCGCGAGCGGCGAGCTCCCGGTCGAGTGCCGCGAAGAGCTCTCGAATCCGATCGGCGCTCAGCACGGTCACGCCCGGTCGAGGAAGCTGGCGAGGACGAACACGTTGCGCGATCGGAACGGCGTCGGGCTCTCGACCAGCGCGGATGCCTTGAGGTTCTCGTAACCGGAGACGAACCACGGACGGTCGAGCGGCCCGACTCCGCACGTCCAGGGTGGGGCGGCGGCACCGCACTCCGCCGCCAGCGTCTCGGCGACACCCGCCATCAGGGCGCGGAGCCGTGCGGGCAACTCGGGGGCCGGCGGCGTCTCCAGCTCCGCCGTGGCCCCGGAGCGGCGCACGGCGTCGACGCTGTCCATCAGGTGGCGGCGCCACGACGGCTCGCCGTCCTGCACGATGCCTAGCGACGCACAGAAGAGCGAACCGGGCGGTTCCCGCAGAACCCGAGAGACCGCGTAGCGGACACTGCCCGGGGGCAAGCCGAGAGCAACCCCGACCCGCTCCAGGCTCGAGACGCGAGCATCGTGCTCCGGCGACTCGAGCAGCTGCACTCCCCGGAACGACAACCCGGCGCGCTGCGCCAGCGCGCGCTGGGACAAGCCGCG
>JAPOYG010000280.1:0-1348 GCA_026706755.1 Acidobacteriota bacterium | reverse complement strand
GCCAGGTGGCCCGAGCCTCCGAAGCTGCCGACGATGTCGCCGCTCTCGCGCTCCAGAATCCACACCCGGTTGCTGCCTAGGTCGACGACGTAGAGGTAGCGCTGCTCGGGGTCGCGCGACAGCTCGATGTCGGTGGCCCGCAGGGTGGCGTTCCTGTAGGCCGGGGGATCGATCGGGATGATCCGCACCAGCGTCCCCTCGCGGTCGAAGACCTGCAGGCGGTTTTGGCCGCGGTCGCAGGCGTAGACCAGGCCGTCGTTGCCGATCACGACGCAGTGCGGGTGACCCCCGCCGCGCTCGACGAACTGCCCCTCGCCGCTCCCGGCCGAGCCCCACTGTCGCAGATAGCGGCCCTCGGCGTCGAAAACGACCATCCGGTGATTGCCGTAGCCGTCGGCGACGTAGACGGAGCCGCGCTCCCCGGTCACCGGGTCGGGCTGCGGGTCGACCGCGACGTCGGCCGGCGCGTTCAGCAGCGTCTCGCTCGAGTTGTAGCCCGGCTCGCCGCAGGTCGGGTAGGGGGCGTTGGGGTTCGTCGTCGGCGGGCCGTCGCAGAGCCCCTTGGTGCCGATCTGGAGCAGCATCTCCGACCCGTCGCGGGACCACTTCTGGACCACCCCGTCCGAGTTCCCCGCGATCCAGATGTTGTCGAGGTAGTCAACGAAGCAACCGTGGATGCCGTGGGGCAGCACGGCCGCCGCGCCCTCGTCCGTCAGCGTCGGATCTCCCCAACTGTCGGCGACGTTGCCCTCGCGGTCATAGACCACGACGGGCGGGGCCGGGATGGACTGCGAGCCCTCCTGCGGCAGCAGCCCGCCGGGCAGGAAGCCGCGGTTCACGGTGACGATGCGGTCCTCGGAATCGATGCAGCTCGCCCCCACCATCCCCGTCACCCACTGGTGGTCGAGCCCGTCGGCGTCGGTGACAGTCGGGAGCGGCCGTGGCCAGAACGGATCCACCCGGTACTCCGGCGCCCCGTCGCCCGACCCCTGCGACAGCGCGAGCGTGGCCGCGCCAGCGAGGACGAGGATCAGGAGCACGGCAGCCGCGCCACGCCGGGGCACCGTATCGACTCTGTTGATCATGATGCGGCCATCCTACCCGACCGCGCGGGGAACGGAAATCCGGCACTCCCGCAACCCGCGATCGGACGCTCCGGCAACCGGCAATCGGACGCTCCTCCAGCCGGCAGTCGGACGCTAATCAGGCCGGCACAGGGACGCACCGCGCCCGCTGTACCCGCGCTCGCTGGCGCCCCGCCCTCCGGGAGGCGCATGCAGCGTACGGAGGCCTTACAGCGGCCAGTCGCGGAGGATGCGCTCGGTCTCCTCGACGTGGTTGCTCTCGT
>JAPOYG010000088.1 GCA_026706755.1 Acidobacteriota bacterium | reverse complement strand
TCATCACGCTGATCCTGGTGCCGACGTCGTACATGATCCTCGACGACATCGGCCGGACGATGCGCGGCATGTTCGGGCGACGGGAGCCGGCGCGTGCCGGCGACCAGCTCCGCCTCCGGCCGGCCGGCGCGACGCCGTTCGAGTCGCCAACGCTCGGGCGGAAGCGATAGACTTTCGCCCTTTTGTTCGCTACACTGCATCGGGTGCCGTGACATGCGGGGAACCTGTCCTGGCTGCCAAGCGCGGATCGGCCGGCCGCGGCACCGCGCCACGGAGCTGGCGCCTGAGCGGGGAACGGGCGAGCCTCGACGGCTGTGATGGGCGCTGTATCCTCGAACCCGCTTGAGCCAGAGTGGAAGGACCTCCTGAGTCTTTCCGCGCGCCGAGAGCCAGAGTTCTACGAAAAGGCGGACGACGTCCGCAACGTGCCGTACGCGGGTGTGTTGCGCACGACGTTCGACAGCTTGGGCGCATCGGCGGTCTTCTGCGTTCAGTTCGTCCCGACCGTCGTGATCGTCTCCATCGAGGAGTACGATCCGGCGCACGTGGCTCCTCTCCACGCTGCGCTGTGGAACCAGGGTCTCGCCAGCCTGCTCGTCGTGATCTCCGGGGACACTGTCCGCGTCTTCACGCTGGCGCGGACGCCGCGTGGCGGCGACGAGGACGTTGCCAAACACTGCCTGGTTCGGGCTCTGGATGCCACCGCCGACGCGCTGGCGCTCGGGAACCTGATCTACGGCGCTGAATCCGGCCGCTTCTGGGAGGAGCATCCCGAGCACTTCGATCCGAAGGGGCGTGTGGATCGAGTGCTGCTCGACAACCTCACGACGTCCCACCGGCTACTGCACCGCGCCGCGGGCTTGCCGCCTGACGCCGCCCAAGCACTACTGGTTCAGGCGATGTTCATCGCCTATCTCGAGGATCGCGAGATCATCGGCCCGGATCACTTCCGGGAGGCCTCGAACGCCCGCGCCAGCGACTTCGGCGGACTGCTGACTACCGGGGACGTCGAGTCGCTGGAGCATCTCTTCGAGACTCTGCGGGACGACTTCAACGGCGACCTCTTCGTCGCCCCGTGCTCCTTCGAGACATACGACGCGGTTCCCCGCCTCCGTGCAGATCACCTGAAGATCCTCGCTCGCTTCCGTTCCGGCCGCGAGGAGATGGATGGGAGCACCGGACAGCATCGGCTGTGGCGGCAGTACGACTTCAAGTACATACCGGTCGAACTGATTAGTGCCGTCCACGACCGGTTCCTGGGCGAACGAGAATCAGACCGCCGCGCCCAAGGAGCCTACTACACTCCGATGTTCCTCGCCGACACGGTGGTTTCTCACGTGTGGGACCGGCTGCCGCCCGAGGTCAGGGACGATGCACGCTTTCTGGATCCGGCGTGCGGCTCGGGTATCTTCCTGGTGCGCCTGTTTCAGCGCCTGTGCGAGCACCGGCGCGCAGCCGGCCCTGGGCAGACGATTCCCTGGAAGGAGCTTCTGGACGTCGCGGCGAGGTTGCAGGGTCGGGACGAGGACGGCGGTGCCGTCCGCGTGGCCGTGTTCTCGTTGTACGTGGCGCTGCTCGACGAGGTCACCCCGCCGGGCATCCGGAAGCTCATGAAAGGCGGCAGGGTGCTCCCGCCGCTACACGGGGAGACGTTGTGCCGGGAGGACTTCTTCGCGGTCGAGCCCGACGACGCGCAGGCCGACGTCGTGCTCGGCAATCCGCCCTGGTCGAGCCGCCGCGGCGAACGCCACTCCTCACTGGAGTGGTGTGAAGGCGAGCGCCTTCCCGCGCCGGGCCGCGAGCAGGCGTGGCCCTTCGTCTGGAAGTCGTTGCGGCATCTACGAGAGGACGGCGTCGTCGCGTTCCTCTTGCCGGCCATGGGTTTCCTGCACAACCACGCCGCACCCGCTATCAAGGCGCGCAGACGTCTCATGCGCGAGGCTCGCGTGCTCAGCGTCGTTAACTTCGCGGACATGCGATTCCAGTTGTTCGACGGCGCGGTACGTCCCGCCGCGCTCCTGTTGTTGGGTCGTCCGCCGACCGGCAGCCCCCCCTACCGGTTCGACTACTGGACACCGAAGGCCGATCTGAACCTGAAGTCCCGGCACCTGATCACGATCGGCGGCGCTGACCGGTGCCGCCTCGACTCCCGGACGGTGGAGGATGACCCGTCCGTCTTCAAGAGGCGCCTGTGGCTGAACGAGCCGGAAGCGCGGCTGTTCAACTACCTGTCAGGGTTCCTCCGCCTCGGCGATCTCGTCGTCGAGTTCGGGCAGCTCTCCCGCAAGAAGGAATCAGTGCAAGATCGCTGGGTCATCGGGCAAGGCTTCAAGCCGGCCAAAGTCGAGCACCTGCGGAACGAAGACTATCAGCGCAGGCACAGCGGCGTCGTTGCCTCCACTCCCTACCTGCCGATCGCCGGTTTTGGCATCCTGGCTCGGACAAACAGAGGTTTGCAGCCGTGGAAGAACGGCCTCGTGCATCGGAGAGGCTTCGAGGCGGGATTCCGGGGACCGCGTGTGCTGGTTCCGCACGGCGTTGCCCTCGGTGACGATGGACGCCAGCGGCTGCGTGCGGCCTACGTCGAGGATGCGCTGACGTTCCAACACATCATTCAGGCCATAGTCGTTCCGCCGGGAGACGAACGCCGTGGCAAGCTGCTCGCGGGACTGCTGAACAGCACGTTGGCACTTTGGTTTGCGTTTCACGGCACGTCGTCGTTCGGTGCGGATCGTCCCAAAGTACACCAAACGGAGCTCCTTTGCCTTCCGTTTCCTGGGCCGGACGACATTCCGGATCCGGAGCGGGCACGCTCGGCGGCGGATGCCATGGTCAGCATGATCGATGAACAGGCTCGGCACGCGGGTCCAGCGTTCGGTCGTCAACCGAACGAAAGGGACCTGCTCCAGAGAATCGATGACCTGGCGTACGATTTCTTCTGTCTGTCGGAAGGAGAGAGAATCCTCGTCGAAGACACGGTGGAGCATACGATTTCCGCCGCTCAGCCGAGTCCAGGCCGATCTCCCGCAATCTGGCAGAGTTCGACCGCGAGTGACCGCCGCGCGTACGCCCGCACGCTGGCTGACAACCTTGCGGACTGGTTCGACGGCGACTGCACCATCGGCACGCGCCTGGTGGCACGCAACAACGACCTGGCCGTCCTCCGTCTGTCGCTGCGAGATGCGGCCACCGGCTTCGACTACGCCGAGGATGCCGATGGGTCCGTAACGGCGACGCTATCGAGGCTGGCTGAGCACATCCGCCGGCCGCTACCAGGCAACTTCCAGTCCATGCCGGATTTCCGCGTGTTCGTCGACCGAGATCTGTTCCTCGTCAAGCCAACCGCGAAGCGGCACTGGCTCCGATCGACGGCTCTGGCGGACGTCAATGCCATCGCCCTCGACCTGCATCAAGCCATAGGTCGACGGCATTACCTTCGACCGGGCCGAATCTGATGGCGGCCGGCGATCCCACCGCTTGGGTGGGTCGGTTCAGGTCGGTCGACAAGCGGTTTCTGGAGCGCGTCGTGGCGGTTTGGCCTCGATGCCTCTCCGTCCTGCCGCAGCAGCCGGATGAAGACACCATCACGGAGAATCTCGTGAACCTCCTGCTGAGCGATCCCGAGACTCGGCGTGGCTTCCACTGGATCGAGTATCAGTACGAGCCGTTCGATTACACCCCGGAAGGGACGGCGCGCAGCAAGGGCAGCGTCGACATGGCGATCATCCTGGACCAGGATCGCGATACGTATCTCGCGTACGAGTGCAAGCGTCTGAACGAGCTGCGCGACGATGGCCGGAGATCGCTGGCGGGGCGGTACGTCACGGATGGATTGTCTCGTTTCGTTGAAGGTCAGTACTCGGACAACCTGCCCGTCGGGTGCATGCTCGGTTACGTTCTCGACGGCGATGTCCAGTACGCCGCTGCGCGCGTCCGCGCGGCAATCGTCGAACGTGGTCAGGAGGTCGCGCTCGACATGATGCCCCGAGACGACATCGCCATCGGCGTAGCGACGCGCTTCTACAGCCATCATCGCCGCGGATCGAAGGGCGCGGTGATCGAGGTTCGGCACGCCCTGTTGCCGATGTGATCGCGGGCCGGCGGGCGCGCTTACTCCGCTCGCAGTGCAAGGAGCGGGTCGACCCGGGCCGCCCGCCGCGCGGGCACGATGGTCGCCAGCAAGCTGGCGGTGCCGAGGACGAGGATCACACCGGCGACCGCCCAGAGTTCGAGCGGCGGGACGTCGGCGCTCAGCCGCCGCAGCACCGCGGCGATGAGGAAGGCCCCGCCCAGCCCGACGACGCTCCCGGCGGCGACGAGGACCATTCCGCTGCGCGCGAAGCGCGCGGTCACCTGACCGCCAGTGGCCCCCAGCGCCAGGCGAACGCCGATCTCCTTCGTCTGCCGGGCCACCGCGTAGGCGACGATCCCGTAGAGACCAGCCGCCGCCAGCGTCAACGCTGCCGCGGCGAACAGTCCGAGCAGCGCGGCGCTGAAGCGGGTTGCCGCGAGACTCCCGGCGACCACCTCGTCCATCGTCCGAAATGCGGTGATCGGCAGCAGCGGATCCGCCTCCCGGATGATCCGCTCGACGGACGGGATGAGGCCCGTGCCGCCGTCTCGCGTCCGGAGCGCCCAGTGAACCTGAAAGAACCCGTGCGCCACAGCGAGGAGGTCGTCCGGCACCTGCTCCACCGGCACCAGCACCGTCGGCCGCGTGGCGGTGACCCCGCCGGTGCGCACGTCGCCGACGATGCCGACGATCTCCCGCACCGCGTCGTCGATCGCGAGAGCGGTCATCTGCACGCGAGTGCCGATCACCGGCCGCCCGCCGCCGAAACGCCGGGTGAACGCCTCGTTGACGACTGCCACCGGCACGCTGCCGGCCCGGTGGTCGCCCTCCTCGAAGGCCCGGCCGGCCACGAGCGGAATGCGCAGGACCCGCAGGTAGTCGCCCGCGGCGTAGCGCCAGTCGACCGCGCCCGGCTCGAGCACGTTCGCCGGCATCCGCCGCATCTGGAGATTCAGGCCGCGCTCGACGGGAAGGTTGTTCGTGGCCGCGGCGGCCTCGACGCCCGGCAGGCGGACGAGGTCCGACAGTGTGGCCCGGTAGAGCTCCGTCACGGCGTCGCGCGACCCGTAGGCGGGACCCTGGAGCGAGGCGCGCGCGGTCAGGACGTTCGCGGGGTCGAATCCGAGCTCCGACGTGCTGAGCGCGACGAACGTGCGCAGGAACACTGCGGCGCCGACCAGGAGCACCGTGCACAGGGCGACCTGCGCGACCACGAGCGAGCGGCGCCCCCAGGAGGCGAGGCCGGCCGCGCTTCCGGACCGCCCGCCGTGCAGGGCGTCGGCCGGCTTGCTGCGCACCGCCAGGGTGCCGGGCAGCAAGCCGAAGACTACGCCGGACACAACCGCCAACCCGAGCGCCCCGGCAAGCACCGGCGGGTCGACCGCGACGTCCCATACGGCGAGTGGCGGTTGCAGGGCGACGAGCGCCCGCACCCCCCAGACCGCGGCCAGGGCGCCGACCGCACCACCGGCCGTCGACAGCAGCACGCTCTCCGTCAGGAGCTGGCGCAGGAGCCGGCCGCGGCCGCCGCCGAGCGCAGCCCGTACCGCCAGCTCCCGGCGCCGGTTGACGGCGCGAGCCAGTTGCAGCCCCGCCGCGTTGGCGCAGACGATCAGCAGCATGGCGCCCACCGCCCAGGTCAGTGGCCACACCGCCCCCGCGCGCGCGTCGGCCAGCACGTCACGACGCGGCTGGACACCGACCCGCACCGTGTCTGGCAGGCCGCTGCCCTCGGGCGCGTCGGCCTCCAGGTCGCCCAGGAGGCTGGCGGCCAGTCCCTGCAGTTCGGCCTCAGCCTGGAGTGCCGTCCAGCCGGGCGCGAGCCGTCCGATCAGCTCGTAGTTCAGATCGAAGGCCAGCGGGTCCGGACGGAAGGGTGTCCACGCATCCGCTTCTGCGAAGGAGCGGAACTCGGACGGCATCACGCCGATGACGGTATGCAGCCGGCCGCCGAGACGCACCTCCGTGCCGAGGATGTCAGGGTCGGCGCCGAAGTGTCCGGCCCAGACGCCGTGGCTGAGCACCACGGTCGACGGATCGTCCTCGTCCTCGCGCGAGAAGGCGCGTCCGATCCGCGGCTCGACCCCGAGCACACGGAAGTAGCCCGCGGTCACGGTGAGGTTGCGGATGTAGGCCGAGCCGTGGTCGCTGGCGAGGTTCACGCCCGGGCTCCAACCGGTGCCGGCCAGGGTGGAGAACGCACGGCTCCGGTCCCGCAGCAGCGCGATCCCCGCCTGGGGCAGCACCGGCACCGGCCCGGACGGCCCGTATACGACCACGTTCACGATCCGGCCCGGCTCCGGAAACGGCAGCGGCCGGAGGAACAGGGCGTTG
>JAPOYG010000464.1:3449-6448 GCA_026706755.1 Acidobacteriota bacterium | reverse complement strand
GTCACGTCGATCGGACGCACCTCGACGCCGTGCCGGACTGCGTCGTCGACGATGGTCGCCGGCGAGTAGAAGCCCATCGGCTGCGCGTTGAGCAGCGAGCAGGTGAAGACGTCCGGATAGTGGCACCGGAACCAGGCGGTCGCATAGGCGATCAGCGCGAAGCTCGCGGCGTGGCTCTCGGGGAAGCCGTACTCCCCGAACCCGCGGATCTGGTCGAACACCCGCTCGGCGAACTCCCGCGCGATGCCCTTCGCCAGCATGCGGCTCACCAGCCGGTCGCGGTGCCGCTCGATGCGCCCGCTGCGGCGCCACGCCGCCATGTCGCGCCGGAGCTGGTCCGCCTCGCCCGGCGAGTAGTCGGCCGCCACCATGGCCAGCTTCATCACCTGCTCCTGGAACAGCGGCACGCCGAGCGTCTTCCGCAGCACCGGCTCGAGGCACGCGTGGGGATAGACGACCGGCTCCTCGCCGCGCCGCCGCCGCAGGTAGGGGTGGACCATGCCCCCGGTGATGGGGCCCGGCCGCACGATGCTCACCTCGATGACCAGGTCGTAGTAGTTGCGCGGCCGCAGCCGCGGCAGCATCGCCATCTGCGCGCGGCTCTCGATCTGGAAGACGCCGACCGTGTCGGAGCGGCAGATGCGATCGTAGGTCTCCGGATCGTCGGCCGGGATCCGGTCGAGCGACAGCTCGCGGCCGTAGTGCCGGTCCAGCATCCGGAAGCCGAGGTCGAGCTGCGTCAGCGCGCCAAGACCCAGCAGGTCGACCTTGAACAGACCGAGGTCCTCCAGGTCGTCCTTGTCCCACTGGATGACCGTCCGGTCCGGCATCGTGGCGTTCTCGATCGGCACCAGGTCGTGCACCGGCTCGTGGCCGAGCAGGAAGCCGCCGGGATGGATCGACAGATGCCGGGGACAGTCCTGGATCTGCTCGCACAGCCGGAAGAGGTGGCCGTGAACCGGGGAGGCGGGGTCGAGGCCGGCCCGCGCCAGCGCCGCGGCGTCTAGCGGGCCGTAGTGCGAGAGGAGCTTGGCGAGCCGATCGATCGCCGTCTCGGACAGCCCGAACGCCTTGCCGACCTCCCGCACCGCGGACCGCCCGCGGTAGCGCACGACGTTGGCCACCATGGCGGCGCGGTCGCGGCCGTACTTCCGGTAGACGTGCTGGATCACCTCCTCGCGGCGGTCGTGCATGATGTCGAGGTCGATGTCGGGCGGCTCGTGCCGCTCGCGCGACAGGAAGCGCTCGAACAGCAGCTCCACCCGCGTCGGATCGACGGCCGTGATCCCCAGGCAGTAGCAGACCACCGAGTTCGCGGCCGACCCGCGCCCCTGGCAGAGGATGCCTTCCTGCCGGCAGTAGCGGACGATCTCCCACATCGTCAGGAAGTAGCCGCCGTAGTCGAGCTCGTCGACAAGCGTCAATTCCTTGTCGATCTGCTCGCGGACAGCCGGGGGTACATCCGCGCCGAAGCGCTCGCGCGCGCCGCGGAGCGTGAGCTCGCGGAGCCACGCGGACGACGTCTTCCCGTCGGGCAGCCGCTCGGCGGGATAGCGGTAGCGGATCTCGGACAGGCTGAACGTGCAGCGCGAGGCCACCTCGCGGGTCCGCTCGACGAGCGACGGCTCGTCGGCGAACAACTGCGCCATCACCTCGGGCGACTTCAGATAGTGCTCGCCGTTCGGCCGGGTCAGCCGGCCGGCGGCGGCGAGCGTGACGCCGTGCCGGATGCAGGTGAGGACGTCCTGCAGGTCGCGGCGCGCCGGCGTGTGGTAGAGCACCTCGGTGGCGGCGACCAGCGGCAGGCCGGCGCGCTCCGCGTGCCGGCGCAGGCAGGCTTCCTGCCGGGCCTCCTCGGCGCGGCGGTGGCGGCTCGCCATCGCGTACAGCCGGTCCCCGAACGCTTCCCGGAGCGGTCCGGCGACCGCGCGCGGCTCCGCGTCCCGGACCAGCAGGCTCCGCTCGCCGCCCCACAGAGCGACGAGCCCCGCGGCCCGCTCGCACACCTCCAGCCAGGTGACCCGCGACTCCCCCTTGGTCCGCCGCAGGCGGCCGGCGGTGAGCAGCCGGCAGAGGTTGGCGTAGCCGGTCCGATCCGCCGCGAGCAGCACGATCGTGGAAGCAGGCGCCCCGTCGCCGGCCGTAGCGCCGGCTCTCGCCCCGCCGGGCGTCGCGCCGGCCTCGTCCGCCGCATCCCAGACCGTCACCTCGGCCCCGACGATCAGGCGCACGCCCAGCTCCTTCGCCTTCACGTGCGCCCGCACCATGCCGTGCACGCCGTCGCGGTCGGTCAGGGCGAGCGCCTCGATCCCGAGCGCGTGCGCCTGCTCGACCAGCTCGTCGGGGTGGCTCGCCCCGTCGAGAAACGAGAAGTTGCTCCGGCACCAGAGCGGGACGTACGACATCGGCCTCGAACCGCGGCCCGTTCTCGGAGAGGGCCGTCCTTACTCCACCCGTCCCTGCCAGCACCACCGTCGGCGCAGACGGTCGTAGTAGATCCAGAGCACGTCGCCGTCGCGCATCCGGGCGAAGTAGTACTCGCGGTGGACGGCCGCCCGCCACCACCCGCCGGAAACCAGGTACGGACCGGCGAGGTCCTCGACGTGCCCGGCGACGCCCCCGCGCAGCAGCCAGCCGTCAGGCTCGTGGCGCGGGCGCGGGGGAAGCGGGACAGGACGCGCATGGATTCTCCGCACCAGCGGCCGGCAGGCGGTGTCGGCGGGCGCGGGCGCCGGCACGGACCGCGGGGACGACACGGAACGCGGGAACCTCCCGGACCGCGGGGACGGCACGGAACGCGGGGACCTCCCGGAACGCGGAGACTTCGCAGGCCGCCGCACTGCGGAACGCGACGCCGACGTGGTACGCGCTGACTCGAACGGCTCCCAGGCGAACCGCGCCTCCGGCAGATGCGCCTCGACGAGACGGGCCCGCACCACCGCCCCGTCGCCGAACTCCGCGCGGATGCGGGCGAGCGCGCGGTTGGCGGCCGCCGGGTC
>JAPOYG010000464.1:0-2656 GCA_026706755.1 Acidobacteriota bacterium | reverse complement strand
GCATCCGCCCACTCGCGGAGCGACGCCCAGAGATGCGACAGGCCGGAGGCGTTCAGCCAGAAGACCCCCGGCTCGTCGCGGCACGGCTCGACATCGGGGCTGAACCGCCGCAGCCGCTCCGCGAGCGCCGCGACCTCCCGCTCGATCTCGGCCGGCGGCACCTCCCCGGCGTGCAGCGTGCGCGCCAGCGACAGGCCGGCGCTGTAGCGCATCCCGGTGCGGATGCGGGCCTCCTGCGCCGCCTCGTTCGCCCAGAGGATCACCCCCTGCGGCTTGTCGCGGTCGACCACCGCCACCGGGCGGCCGGCCCAGTCGGGACGGCGCCGCAGCAGGAGCTGGAGCGGAAACGCCGGCAGCTCAACGCAGGCCATCCGGTCCACGGCACCACTCCCGGTCGGTCCAGCCCGGACCGCGCCGCTTGTCCTTGAGGGCCTGCACCTGGCAGGCATAGCGATCCGGCCCGTGGCGGATGCACCGCGCCTGGGCGCGGACCGCGACGAGCGACCCGAGCGACGGCTGGCGCTCGGTCTTCTCCGTCAGGCAGAGGATGAGCGTGCCGTGGGCCAGCGCCTGCTCGGCCAGGCGGGTCTGCACGGCGAGCGGGAGATCGAGGCATTCGCCGAGGTCGACCACGAGCAGCCCGAACGCGCCGGAACGGGCGAGCTGGTCGGCGGCCCGCAGGCGCGGGCGCACGCCGTCGAGCCGGATGACCGGCAGCGCCGCCAGGTCGACACCCCCCTCGGCGGCATCCGGCGGAAAGAAGGTGCTGGCGGTACGGGTGATCCAGGCGACCGGCTCGTCCTCCCGCTGCGCCTCGCGCACCAGTCCCATTGCCAGCGTGAGCGACGGCGCGGCGCCGGTGCCCGCAAGCTCCGCCAGGCAGCCGCCGAGCGCGGCGGCGGTCCAGGCCGCCGGCGGCGGCGCCAGACTGCGCTGCAGCCAGCTCCGGGACGCGGAGACGAGCGTGTCGAGATCCGCTGCCGCAGTCGCCATGGCCCTTCCTTTTCCGTCAACCTCCCGGAGCGGCGCCCCGGCGGACGCTCCCTGGTGACCACCGGTCCCCATCACCGGAGCGCAACGCGGCTTCCAGTTCCCGGGGGACGTCCGGCGGCAGCGATCCCTCCGTCATGCGCCCGCGCCCCCATGGGCTCCCAGGATGCGCCGGACCTCGATGACCTTCCCGAGGATCGCGACCGCCCCGGCGTCGAGCACGATCGGGGCAAACGCGGGGTTCTCGGGCCGCAGCTCCACCCGCCGCCCCCGCGACCGGAAGGTCTTGACCGTCGCCTCGTCCCCGACCCGCGCCACGACGAGGTCGCCGTTCCTGGCCGTCGGCTGCCGCCGCACGATCACCAGATCGCCGGGCAGGATCCCGACCCCGGTCATGCTCTCGCCGCGCACCCGGAGCGCGAACAGATCGCCGGCCGCCGCGCCCCGGGCGTCGACCGGCAGGTAGCCGTCCGGATCCTCGACGGCGGCGTCGAGCGCCCCGGCCGGGACCCGGCCGAGCACCGGGGCGAGCACGGTGCGCGCCCCCTCGCTCGACCCGGGCAGCCGGTAGCCCCGCGCCCGGTGCCGGCCCGCCACCAGGCGGCCTTCCTCGACGAGCCGCTCGAGATGTTGTTGCGCCGTCCGGACCGCCCGGAAGCCGAGCGCCTCCTGCACCTCGCGCACCGTCGGTGGCTGCCCGGCCAGCAGCCGGTCCCGCACGAACGCGAAGACCTTCCCGCGCGTCTCGCCCGCCGGCGTGCGTCCCATCGTGCCTCCGCTCCCTCTCCGGAACCGACTGTCGGACCCAGTCGCCGCACCGCTCCGTGCGGCCGTATGTCCCCGGATGCGCGCGTCCTCCGATCGTCAGCCGCGGGGCCCAGACAATACCATACATTTGCATGTTACAGTAGGAGCATGCCTGAGATCTCGCGGTTCCTCGGCATCGTGATCGGCATGTTCTACAGCGAGCACGGCGCTCCGCACTTTCATGCCGTCTACGGCAGATACGAGATCTCTGTCGATATCGAGAGTCGCGCCGTTCAGGGTGAATTTCCGCGTCGAGCTCTCCGCCTCGTGCTTGAATGGGCGTCTCTCCACGAGTCAGAATTGCGGGTGAATTGGGACCTGGCGCGCCGGGGAGAACCGCTGAACCGAATTGCACCGCTGGAATGACCGGCATGCCCTATCACGTCGTCGAAGCACGCCACGTCAGTGGCCAAGTCGTGTGGCTCCGTTTCCGCGACGGAACGAGCGGAGAGATCGACCTCGGTCCTGCTCTCCGAGGTCCGGTCTTCGAACCGCTCCGCAACCCGGCCACGTTCCGCCAGTTCGCCATCCATCCGGAGTTCCACACCCTGGTGTGGCCGAACGGTGCCGACCTCGCACCCGAGTTCCTCCACGACAACGTCCACGTATCCGCCTGACGCCAAGGAAGGCCGCGGATGATTCCGGAAAACCGGCCGCCGACCCACCCGGGTGAAATGCTCCTGGAAGAGTTCCTGCGGCCCCTCGGGATGACGCAAGCCGAAGCCGCCCGCCGGATGGAGATTCCGCGCCAGGCACTCGTCACCGACCATGCCGCTGACGCCCGGAACACGCATCGGCGTCTATGACGTCACCGGCCCGCTCGGGGCCGGGGGCATGGGCGAGGTCTACCGCGCCCGCG
>JAPOYG010000710.1:2995-6455 GCA_026706755.1 Acidobacteriota bacterium | reverse complement strand
TGGGTCATCGGCGGGAGCTACCAGCGGCAGGGCGAGCGCCTGCGGATCACGGCCCGGATCGTCGAAACGGCCGGCGGCGCGGTCGTCCGCACCTCGATTCTGGACGGCGCGGTGGCCGAGCTGTTCGCGCTGCAGGACCGTCTCGCGGCCGACCTGCGCCCCGCGCTGCCGAGGTTGCGCGGCGACGATGCGCCCCTCGTCGCGGCGCGGGAGCGCGGCGCGGCCGAACCGCCGCCCCCGGCACGACCGGCCGCGCCGGAGGTCGCGATCGAACCGCCTCCGGGGCTCCCGCCCTCCGCCCCGCTGGAACGACCGCCGGCGGCCACCGCCGCCGCCCGCACCGGCGCCGGCTCGGCCATCGCACCCCGCGTCCTCATCGACGGCCCGCCGCCCCCGGTGGCGCCGGCCACCGTCACCCGCGACGGCGCGGGCCGCGTCACGATGCGAGCCACGCGGCTCCCCCAGCCGCTGCGCGTCGACGGGGTGCTGGACGAAGGCTTCTACGAGGTCGTGCCGCCGGTGGACGGCTTCCTGCAGCAGATGCCCATCGAGGGCGCCCCGGCGACCGAGCGGACGGAGGCCTGGGTCTTCTTCGACGACGAGAACGTCTACGTCTCCGCGCGGCTGTGGGACTCGACGCCCGAGTCGAACTGGGTCGCCAACGAGATGCTCCGCGACTCGTTCCAGCTCGTCATGAACGAGTACTTCGGCATCGCGCTCGATACCTTCTACGACCGGCGCAACGGTCTCAACTTCATGATCAACCCGCTCGGCGGCTTCGGGGACTACCAGATCACCGACGAATCCAACCCGAACATCGACTGGAACCCGATCTGGGACTCCGCCACGGGCCGCTTCGACGGGGGCTGGACCCTGGAGACGCAGATCCCGTTCAAGTCCCTCCGCTTCCGCCCGGGTCGGGCGGAGCAGGTCTGGGGGCTGCAGCTCACGCGCAACATCCGCTGGAAGAACGAGGTCGCGCACATGACGCCGGTCCCGATCTCGGGCGGACCGGGCGACTTCCGGCTGTCGGCCGCGGGCACCCTGACCGGCGTCGAGGTGCCGCGGGGCAACCGGACGTTCGAGATCAAGCCGTACGCCATCGGCGGGCTGGCCACCGACGTCAACGCCGTGCCCGCGATCGTGAACGACGGGACCGGCGACTACGGCATCGACGTCAAGTTCGGCGTGACCGAGAACCTGACCGCCGACCTGACCTACAACACCGACTTCGCGCAGGTCGAGGTGGACGAGCAGCAGGTCAACCTGACCCGCTTCAGCCTCTTCTTCCCCGAGAAGCGCGACTTCTTCCTCGAGAGCCGCGGCATCTTCGACTTCGGTGTCGGCGCCAACTTCGGCGGCGGCGGCGGTGGGTTCTCGGCCGCCCGGCCCACCGGCGCCGTCACCGCCGGCGGAGGCTTCTTCGGCGGGGGCGACGCCCCGGTCATCTTCTTCAGCCGGCGCATCGGCCTCGAGGCCAGCGAGGAGGGCGTGACGCGCACCGTGCCGATTGTCGGCGGGGGACGCCTCACGGGGCGCATCGGGCCGTTCAGCATCGGCGCGCTCAGCATCCAGACCGACAGCCAGCAGGACGTCGGCGCGCTCGCGACCAACTTCTCCGTGTTCCGGGTCAGCCGCGACGTCCTGCGCCGCAGCCGCATCGGCGCCATCCTCACGCGCCGTTCCCTGTCGACGCGGGTGCCGGGGAGCGCGAACGAGGTCTACGGCGTGGACGGGCAGTTCGCCTTCTACGACAACCTCTACATGAACGGGTACTACTCCCGGTCCCGCACGCTGGGGCTCGAGGGCGACGACGACAGCTACCAGGGCGTCGTGACCTACAACGGAGACCTCTACGCCTTCCAGGTCGACCACCTGCACGTCGGCGACAACTTCAACCCCGAGATCGGCTTCATGCGCCGCTGGAACTTCCGCCGCACGTTCGCCACCGGGCAGTACGCCCCGCGGCCCCGGGGCATCGAGGCGGTGCGCCAGTTCACCTTCGGCGCGAGCCTCGACTACGTCGAGACCGGCAGCGGCTCCGTGGAGACCCGCATCGCCCAGGCGCGCTTCGAGACCGAGTTCGAGAGCGCCGACCGGGTGGCGTTCGACGTCCAGCGCAGCTACGAGCTGCTCGCGCGGCCCTTCCCGCTCGCTCCCGAGGTCACCATCCCGATCGGCGGCTACGACTTCCAGGACTTCTACGCGGCGTTCCAGATGGGGCCCCAGCGCCGCCTGGCCG
The DNA here is from genome assembly GCA_026706755.1 of Acidobacteriota bacterium. Lineage (GTDB taxonomy): Bacteria > Acidobacteriota > Vicinamibacteria > Vicinamibacterales > UBA8438 > JAGWAJ01. The sequence continues at coordinate 4,213 of JAPOYG010000710.1, read as the reverse complement.
GCACCTTCTCGGTGCAGCACGGCGGCTTCTTCAACGGCACCATCACCGCGGTCGGCTTCCAGCGCGGACGCGTCGAGCTGACTCCGCAGTTCTCGTTCGAGCCGGGCATCTCGATCAACCGCATCGAGCTCCCGATGATCGGCGAGGCGACGATTCCGCTCGTCACCAGCCGCGTCACCTACACGCTGACGCCGCGGATGTTCTTCGGCGGACTGATCCAGTACAACTCCAGCAACTCGTCGGTCGGCACCAACCTCCGGCTGCGCTGGGAGTACCAGCCGGGAAGCGAGCTCTTCGTCGTCTACAACGACACCCGCGACACGTCGATCCGCGGGCGGGCCCCGTTCCTCGAGAACCGCGCCTTCATCGTCAAGCTGACGCGCCTGTTCCGCTTCTGAAAGCCGCAGGCTGGTCCGTGACCGGCTCCAGCCGCGACCGGCGTTTCCCTGCCGGTCGGAGTTCCTGCCGGTCGGCGCAGCGCACGGGTCGGCCCCGGCGGTAGCGCCCGCCGGGGCCGCGACGTCACCGTCGGACACCGGGTCCGAGCCGGTCGCCACGCGGTCGTGCACCGCCCGCCGCGCCCGCCTCCGGCCGGTGTTGCCGTTCAGGTTCAGCAGACGAACGCGTTCAGTCGACCACCGCGATGCCCTCGACCTCGAGCAGCACGCCGCGCGCGTAGAGCGACTGGATGCCGAGCAGCGTCGCCGCCGGCACCGCGGCATCCGGGAAGCCGTGCGCCTTGCGCGCGGCGTCGACCGCCTCGAAGTCGCCCAGGCTGTACTCGGGCAGGTAGATGACGACCTTCAGCAGGTCCTCCGGCGAGCCGCCGGCCGCCTCGAGGCGCTGCCGCAGACCGGCGTAGACCTGGTCGGCCTGGTCCTCGAGGGAATCTCCGGGGTTGCCCACCTGCCCCGAGATGCGGACCGTCGCGGGGCCTGACCCGCGCGCCGACACGGCCTGCGAGAACCCCGTGGCAGGGTCGATGAAGTCCCGCTCGATGGCCTGCCCATCGGCGCCGCCGACGGCGACCGCGTCGATCTCGATCAGGAACCGATCCGCGGCCAGCGCGGGGACGCCGAGCAGCGTGCTGGCCGGCATGTCGTCGAGCGACAGAGCCGCGACGCGGCCGTCGCGATACGCCACGAGGTCGGTGTCGGGGTCGAAGTCGACGATGTAGGTCGTCGCCTTCACCACGTCCGCGAACGACGCCCCGGCCTC
>JAPOYG010000710.1:0-2781 GCA_026706755.1 Acidobacteriota bacterium | reverse complement strand
GTGTCGATGAACAGCTCGTCCACGCCGACCATCGTGCTCGCCGGCCAGTGGCCTTCGGGGAAGACGGCCGACCGCGCCGCCGCGACGATCGGGTACTGGTCGGGCGTGAAGTCCTTGACGAAGATGCGGATCTTGACGACGTCCTCCGGGGTCGCTCCGGCCTGGGCGAGCCGCCGCACGACGCCCTCGAGCGCCGATTCGGCGTGCTCCTGAAGCGTCTCGCCCTGGCCGACCTGGCCGGACACGTGAATGGTCTTCACGCCGCGGTCGGTCGTGGTCACGACCTGCGTGAAGCCGTCCATCCGGTCGATGTACTCGACCTGGGCGAAGGCGCTGCCCGGAACGAGGACGGCCGTCAGAGCGATCGGGACGAGCGCGCCCAGACGGGCGCGCCCGAAGCTCCGGCGGCGCAGAACTCCTGCCTCGCGAGCGGCCGGGGCGACGGGTAGCGAGCTGGTGTGCCTCATGAAAGGTCTCCTTCGTGCGGTACCTCTATCACGACCAGCGTCCCTTCGCCCGGTCCGGACCCGTGGGGCCACCGACGGGGATCCTGCGCGCCGCGCGCGGAGGCCCGGCGCCCGCGGACGATGGCTCGATCGGCTTCCCCCCGAGGCGGGGAGGCCGGCCGGAGCCGCGTTGACAACCGGGCGCCGCGCGACGTACATTTCGAGGATCGCGAACGTTGGACTCCAGTAGGGGGAGGCTCAGAATGAAGCGAACGATCGCAGTGGCGGCGGGGTTCGTCGCAGTCGCGGCGTTGGGGATCGCGCCGGCGCAGGCGGCCGAGGGGGCTCCGACGTTCAACGGCGAGGTCGGGCAGATCCTGCTCGACAACTGTGCAAGCTGCCATCGGCCGAACCAGGTGGCGCCGATGTCGCTGCTCTCGTACCGCGACGCGCGGCCGTGGGCGCGGGCCATCAAGTCGAAGGTCGTCTCGCGCGAGATGCCGCCCTGGTTCGCCGACCCGCAGTTCGGCAAGTTCTCCAACGACCCCAGCCTGAGCGACGAAGAGATCGCGGCCATCGTGGCCTGGGTCGACGGCGGGGCGCCGGAAGGCGACGGACTTGCGCCGGAGCCGCCGCGGTTCGCGGAGGCGGGCTGGAGCCACCCCGAGGGCCTGGATCCGGACTACGTCATCGAGTTCCCGATCGAGTGGCACGTGGATCCGGACGGCGAGACCCCGAACTTCAACCTCTTCCAGCCGCTGCCGTTCGACGACGTCATGCGCGTCTCCGCGACGCAGGTGCGGCCCGGCAACTACGCCGCGACCCACCACATCACGACGGGTCTGGTCAACCTTCCGCCGGGCACGAAGCTCGGCCGCGGCCCGGCCTTCCCCGGCGGGCCGATGATCGACTACGTGCCGATCGCCGACCCCGACGCCGATCCGGAAGAGGTCGCCGAGGCGGAGGAGGCCGAGGACGCGGAAGAGGAGTTGACGGAGGAGGATCGCGCGGAGGCCGAGGAGCGGGCGCGCGCGCGGGTCGGCTTCGGTCCCTACATCCCCGGAGTCGGCGCCGATGTGGCGAAGCCCGGGCAGGCGCGCGAGATTCGCGGCGACCTGTTCGACTACATCGTCTGGAACATGCACTACCAGGCGACCGGCCAGCCCGAGGTCGCCCGCCCGGCGATCGGCGCCTGGTTCGCCACGGAAGAGGTGACGCACTACCAGCGCACCCTGTCGCTCGACGAGATCACCTCGGAGAACGAGCAGCTCGTCGCCCCGCCGCCGCTCACCCCCGAGGAGCGCCGGGCCGAAGCGGCCCTCCGGCGGGTGGCCCAGGGCCTCAACCCGCTGCTCGCCCCGATCCCGCCGCACGACGGCAACTGGACGGTCACCGGCATCGGCGCGTTCCAGAACGACTCGATCATCCAGAGCCTGTTCGTCCACGCGCATCTGCGGGGCAAGGACTTCACCTACGTCCTCACCTACCCCGACGGCCGGGAAGAGATCCTGATGCGGGTGCCGAACTACGACTTCGACTGGCAGTACGAGTACTACCTGGCCGAGCCGCTGCGGGTACCCGCGGGCAGCACGTTGAAGACGGTGGCGCGCTACGACAACTCGCGCACGAATCGCCACAACCCGGCGCCGAACAAGGAAGTGTACTGGTCGGAGCAGAGCTGGGACGACATGTTCCTGACCAGCGCGAACTACGTCATCGACACCGGCGAGGCCAACGACAACTAGCCGTCTGCGGTCGACCGTGACTCCGGAAGGGGGCCGAGCGCGGCGTACACGCGCCGGCCCCCTTCGTTTTAACCGCTTCAGGAGAGAACGAGGGATGACGACCCGGACCTTGCTCGCGGCGGCTCTGGCAGCCGCCACCCTCGCTCCGCAGATCGCAACGGCGGCCGGGCAGCGCTCGCCGGGCACGCGGCCGGAGCCACAGGTGGAGGTGGTCCAGACCGTCGGCTGCGTCGAGCAGCGCATCAGCGAGGAGACGACCTGGTGGCTGACGCGCGCCGTCGAGCCGACTGAGACCCGCCCGCGCGTCTTCAACGAGGTCGAGGTGGAGGAAGCGCGCGAGAACACCTCCGGGGACCACGTGTTCCAGCTCGTCGGCGTGGCCGACTTCCTCACGGCAGAGGGACTGCTCCGCTTCGGCCAGCGTGCGATCTTCACCGACCCGGAGCAGATCAACGCCACCGGGGAGCTTCGGGCCGGGCGGACCGTGCTCGTCAAGGGCCTCCTCATCGAGGCGGACGACGTGTCGCGAATCAACCTGCTGTCCGTGGTCGGCCTCGCCGACACGTGTGGTCAGGGTTAGTCAGGAGCCC
>JAPOYG010000629.1 GCA_026706755.1 Acidobacteriota bacterium | reverse complement strand
CGCAGCGAGCGGCGGTCGAGCACGGCGTGGATCGGCGGCTCCGGCTCGTCGTAGCGGCCGCGCGGCGGCTCGGGGATGAAGCCCCCGGCCGTGGTGCCGACGCCGACGACGTAGACGCGGATGCCCCGCTCGCGGGCCAGCGCCAGCGCCCGCTCCACCTCCCCGCTCCACGCCTGCCCGTCCGAGAGCACGACGAAGGCGACGGCGTTCAGGCGCGGGCCGTGGAGCTCGACGTCCTTGTCGACCATGCGGACGGCCCAGGTCAGGCCGTGCTCGATGTTCGTGTCCCAGCTCGTGTCGTCGCGCAGGCGGAACGGCGGCTCGCGCCGCAGGTGGTCGAGGAAGAAGAACAGCGCGTTCGGGTCGCTCGTCAGGCGGACCTGCGGCGCGGCGCGGCTGGCGAAGAGCGCCAGCGCCACCCGCTCGCGCCGCCAGCCGAGGACGTCGGCGAAGGTGCGCAGCCAGCGGATGGACCGTTGCCACCGGTCGGGCGCCACGTCGGTCACGCGCATCGAGGTCGACCCGTCCTGCAGCACGACGAAGTCGACGCCCGCGCTCTCGACCACGGAGACGAGCGCCTGCGGCCGGGCGAGCCCGACCACGACGAGGACCGACGCCAGAATGACGCACAGCCAGAACGCGAGCCCGCCCGCGAACGCCCAGCGCTCCGGAACCGGCACCAGCCGACCGGCGCGCAGGCGTCGGACGTCGCGCCGCCGCCGCGCCAGGCGCACGATCCACACTACGAGGAGCGCGGCGGGGATCGCCAGCAGCCAGAGGTAGTCGGGATGGAGCAGGCGGATGGGCGGCATCAGCCCCGCTTGCGGATCTGCCCGCCCGCGCCGAGCGTCGGCTGCTCGTCGAACTCGGGGTCGACGTCGCGCTGGATGGGAACGTAGATGCGGATCTCCTCGAGCGCGGCGTCCTCGGGCGCCTCGCCCTCCCGGCCGTGCTGCCCCTGGTCGGCGGCCGGCAGGTCGGCCCCCGATGCGACGTCCGCCCGCAGCCGCACCAGGTACTCGTAGTTGTAGGCCGCGTCGCGTTGCCCCGCGCTCTCCTGCAGGACGCCGAGGTAGGCATCGATGGCCCCGTCGAGCGAGCGCAGCAGCCGGTCGCGGTCGTCCCCCGCCGCGAGTCCGGCCCGGTAGGCGGCGTTGGCGATGAGGAAACGCAGCGCCGGGCTGGCGCCCCCCGCGCCGGCGGCGACGTCGGCGTAGTCGGCCAGGAGGCCCGCGTAGTCGCCCTGCCAGTAGCGCACCGCGGCCTGGCGCGTGGCGACGCCCTCGCTCCGGCGGCCGAAGCGCCACCAGGCGGCGGGACCGCCGAACGAGGCGGCGACGTCGGCCAGTGCGGCGGCCGACCCGTCGAGGTCGAGCGTGGCGCTCTGTTGCTGCGCGCGGGCGAGGCGGCGGTCCACCTGGCTGCCGGACCAGAGCAACGCCGCCGCGGCGGCGAGCATGATCGCGACACCGGCGAGAACGCCGGCCGACTTTCCGTTTCGCGTCATGATGATGAGTCCCGTGTCGGTGTCGGTCGCTGGCCGGAATGTCCCTTCATCAAAGGCTCTCCATCAGCGGTCTCGCCAAGCTACGGTCCCTCCATCAGCCGCCAGCAACGGTCTCGCCACCGGGGGACGCGGTGCTCGTGATCACGGGAAGCGCCGCATCCGGGCCACGCCGAGCGCCAGCGCCGCCGCCGCCAGCCACAGCCCGGCGCCGGCGAGCGCGAGGGGCGCGAAGCGCGGCTGGTTCGTCACGTAGCGCCGGACGCGGATGCTCCCCTCGGCGACCTCGTCGATCTGGCGCACCGCGTCCAGGATGGCCGCCTCGTTCGCGGCCGGGAAGAAGCGGCCCCCGGTCCGCTCGACGGCCAGCTTCCACTGCTGGTCCGAGATGAGGTCGCCCAGCGCCTGATCGTAGGCCGTCCGGATGAAGTAGACCGGAATCGCGTTGTCGGCCGCCTCCTGCATGATGGCGTCGAGCGTCACGTCCTCGAAGCGGGCGTGCGTGTCCTGCCCGTCGCTGAAGATCACGATCAGGTTGCCGGCCGCCCCCAGGAAGTCGAACGTGCGGAACAACTGCACGCCCCGGTTGATGGCCCGCATGATGAGCGTCCCGTGGTCGGGGAAGCGGCGGTATTCCTCGGGCGTCCCGATGAGGCTGATGCTCAGCAGGATGTTCTCGTAGTCGTTGGTGAACGGCGTGACGATGTACGCCTCGTTCCCGAACTGCACGAGCGAAACGAGGTCGTGATAGGGCCCTTCCATGCGGCGCCGGACGAAGTGCTCCGCCGCCGCCACGTTGGCGAGGAAGGTGTTGCCGGCCGCGAGCTGCTCGGTGGCGAACGCGGTGTTCATGCTGAGCGAGGCGTCGATCAGGATCGCGATGCGGTGCCCGGGGTAGGTGACCTCCTCGTCGACCCGGGGCGTCTGCGGATCGGCTAGCGCCACGGCGAAGGGCACGACGCCGGCCAGGAAGACGGCGAACGCCAGATGCCGAACCGCCGCGGGCCCCAGACGCCGGCGGCGCAGCGACCGCGGCAGAGCGGGCAGGACGACGGCGCCGCGGCCGGGCGAGCGGCGGCGGAGGCTCCGCACGGCGAGCGCCGCGAGCGTCGCAAGCGCCATCCCCCCGAGGACGAGGACGGTCGCCTCGCGCTCGAGCAGGGGTGCGGAATCGCCGGCCGGAAACACGAACCCCCGGGATTCGGCCAGCGCCGCGCCGAGGCGCGCCAGCAGATCGCTCAGCGTTCCCATGCCCGCGTCCAGGCCTCCACGGCGCGCCGCAGCGGGCCGATCCGCCGCACGGCGGGCGCCCCCTCCCGGGCGCGGACGGCGAGCGCCTCCGCGGCGCGGTCGAGCTGCGCGGTCAGGGGCTCGGCCGGGATGTCGCCGGGCCGGCCGTAGCGGATCGTGCCGAACCGCCGGAGGGCATCGCGGACGATCTCCGCGAGGTGCGCATCCCGCGGGCGCCGGGACCGGAGCTCGGGCAGGGCGCCGTCGAGGCGCTCGGGAGTCACCGCCGACGAGATACGGACGGCTCCCCCCGCGCGCTTCCGTCCGCGCCGGACCAGGAGCTGCCCCTCCCGGTCGACGCCCGCTCGGTAGTCGCCCGCTCCGACGTCCCGCGGTCGGTCGTGACCCGCTCCGACGTCGCGCGGTCGGTCGTGGCCCGCTCCGCCAGATTGGCTTCTCCGGCTCGCCGGTCGCACTTCGGCGCCGCCTGCGTCGGTCGACAGCGCGGGCGGCTGCCCCAGCGCCACGGCACCGGCGATGCGGAACGCGGCAACCGCACGACCGACCGCCACCGCGCTCCAGCCGTCCCTGCCGACCGCCTGCCGCACCGCCGCGAGCTCGTCGAGCGCGCCGTCCGCCACCCGCCACTCGGGCAGGATCGCCGCGCCGACCGCCGTCCCCCCGCGTCGCCGGGACAGCCCGAGCCCGACCGCCAGCGCTGCCGCGAGGGCGGCCAGAGCCAGGACGGCCGCTCCCAGCGCGGTGAGGTTGGCGCGGAACAGGCGCGCCTCCGCGTCCCCGAACGTCCCCCCCGGCAACTCGCGAATGTCGGCCCCGTCGGCCGGCACGAGGGCCAGCACCCGCACCGGCTCCGGCGGCAGCACGTAGGTCAGCTCGCGGCCGGCGGTGGCCGATTCCCCGTCGAGCGAGCGCTCGATGCGGTAGCGCACGTCGAGGGGCGGAAGCTCGACGTCCGCCCCGAAGTAGTCCTCGCCGATGATGCGCAGGCTATAGCGGTACTGGAAGAAGCGCCGGGGCCCGCGAACGAGGTCGTCGTAGCGCTCCCCCTCGAGCACCTCGAATGGCGAAACGGAGAGCGACTCGGGCTCCAACCCGGCCAGGTCGGGCACGGCACGCGCCGCCAGCGTCTCCGCAACGCTGCAGGTGACGAGCAGTTCGAATCGCTCGCCGACGTAGACGGCGTTGCGGCCCACCCGGCGCCAGCAGCGGATCGCCTCGATGGATCCGCTGCTGCTGATCGCGGCGGCGCCATCATCGACGGCGCCCGAGGCGGACTGCGCGACAGGTCCCGCGGGCGCGACGGCGGCGAGCAACCCGGCCGCGAGCGCCGACGCGAGGAGCGTCGCCCGCCAACCGGAGAACCGCCCGTCCTTCATCGCCTCTGCCTCAGCACTGGCGCCTCATCGCCGCCGCATCCGGCGGTCGGCCAGGAAGTCGACCACCGTCTCGTGGAACCGGCCGGCGTCTGCGCCCAGGCGGAGCACCTCCAGCCCGAGCTCCTCCGCGCGGTCGGCGACCGTGTCCTGCCACACCCGGACCTCCGCCGCGAGCGACCGCAGCTCGCCGGCCGAGAGCAGGGCCGCCTGGCCGGTCTCGACGTCGCGCACCTCCGTCCACCCGGCGGGCGCCACCGCCAGCTCGAAGGCGTAGGCGGCGTCGATGAGGACCACGAACACGTCGTGCCGCGCGTTCAGGTTGGCGAGCTCGCCGAGCAGCACCTCGGCCCCGTCGAAGAGGAAGTCGGAGACCACCGGCACGAGCGACGTTCGGCGCAGCAGGGCCGACAGATCCGCGTCCGCCCGTACATCGGAATCCGTGGCGGTGGCCGTCCGGAGCCCGAGCCCGGCGGGCCCGCGCGCGTTCCCCGCGGTCCAGCTTCCGTTCCCCTCGATCCAGCTCCCGCCCCCGGCGGCCTCGCCCCCGGGCCCAGCGGTATCGCTCCCGGCCCCGGCGCCCTCCGTCGAGACCGCCGCCTGGTACGTTTCCAGGCAGTGGACGGCGTGGCTCTTCCCCACCCGCGGCCGCACCGCGAGGCGCCGGTGAGGCCCGTCGAGGGTCACCAGGCCCACCTGGTCCTGGAAGAGTGCGCCGGCGAGGGCGAGGGTGCCCACGGTGCGCGCGATGATCGTCGCCACCGGCACCCCGCCCGCGCCGCAGCGGGTGGAGAGCGAGGTGTCGGCGACGATCACGAGCCGGGCCGTGCTCTCGTGCTCCTGCTCGCGGGTGACGAGCGGCGCGAAGTTCGTCAGCGTCGACTGCGCCCAGTCGATGGCCGACGGCCTGTCGCCCGGCTGCCAGTCGCGGAGTCCGGCCGGCTCGTGGCCCGCGCCCCGGAACGCGCTCGGATGGGCGCCGGCGGCGTGCTCGCGCATCCGGCGCACGATGACCAGCTCGATGTCCTGGATCTCCTCCCAGCCGACGAGGGCGTCGCTCGGAGTCGAGGTCGGGGAGGCGGGCGCGGTCACGGGATGGGCACCTGCTCGATGATGTCGTCGATCACGGCCTCCACGGTGACGCCCTGGCCCGCGGCGTGCGGGGCGAGCCAGATGCGGTGGCCGAGGATGTAGCGCGCCAGGTCCTGCACGTCCTCCGGGTAGACCTCGTCGCGCCCGCGGTCGATGAGCGCCCACACCTTCACGAGGCGGCCCCAGCAGATCGTCGCCCGCGGCGAGCCCCCGAGGTCGACGAAGCGCTCGACGAGCTCGGACGGCGACCGGTGGTGCCAACTGGTCTCGGCGTCGTAGGGGCGCGACGCGGTCACCAGCCGCCGAATGTAGCGGGCCAGCGCGTCGTGCAGGAACACCTCTTCGCCCACCGCGGAGCGCAGCTCGACCACCCGCTCCTTCGACATCAGCCCCTCGATGGCCACCCGCTTGAAGTCGAAGCCGATCAGCTTCTCCTCCTCTTCCGGCGGGAGATAGCCGATGCTGATCATGATCGCGAAGCGGTCCGTCGCCGCCTCCGACAGCGGGAAGGTCCCCTGCCCGAGCTCGATGGGGTTCATCGTGGCGATGGCGAAGCTGAACGACGGCAGCCGGTAGCTCGTCCGGCCGACGGTCACCGAGCGGTCCTGCAGCCCCTCGAGAAAGGCGCTCTGCGACTTGAGCGGGATGCGGTTGATCTCGTCGAGGAGCACGACCTCGGCGGAGGCCAGGGGACCGAACTCGGTCAGGAACTCCCCCGTCGCCGGGTTGATCATCTGGAAGCCGACCACCTCGGTCGGCTGCAGGTCGGCGCGCCCCTGCAGCCGCGCGAACTTCGCCCCGCTGATGGCGGCCAGGATGACCCCGAAGAACGTCTTCCCGACCCCCGGCACGCCACGCAGGAGCAGGTTCCCCGCGTTGACCTGCCGGTCCTCCTCCCGGTCGTAGGTGGTCGGGATCTCGGCCAGCAGCACCATGTTGGCCAGGGCTTTCTCGCGCTCGTACCCGACCAGCGCCTTGGCGCCCTCGGCGACGATCGCCTGGTGGAAGTCGATCGCCTCCTGCAGATCCGCGTGCACGGAACTCCACCGTCGGCCCCGCGGTCCCGGATCGCGTCCCGGCGGGTGCGCGCGCCTGCCGCCGGGGCAATCGCGGCCAGGCGCTCAGATCCTACAACGGCGCCCGTGTATACTGATCAGTCGCGCCGGCCCCATGGGTCCCCATCGTCCAGAGGCCTAGGATCTAGCCCTTTCAAGGCTAAGACACGGGTTCGAATCCCGTTGGGGACGCCACC
>JAPOYG010000474.1:3859-6499 GCA_026706755.1 Acidobacteriota bacterium | reverse complement strand
GGCCGAAGCCGGCGACCGACGCGACCATCTGGATGGACGTCAGGAACTTGACGTTCTTGTAGCCGCACTGGCGCTCGACCCGCAGCCGCACCGGGGCGCCGTTCCCGACCGGGAGGTCGCCGCCGTTCAGCCCGTAGGCGAGGATGGTCTGCGGGTGCACGACGTCGAACATGTCGATGCTCTCGTACCAGCCGTCGGCGGTGTGGAAGACGGCATAGCGCGCCTCCGGCCGGACGCCGCCGGCCCGCTCGAGGACGGTCAGCAGCGGAACGCCGGTCCACTCGGCGATGGCCGACCACCCCTGCTCGCAGACGTGGGCCGTGATCTGGGTGCGGGCCGGCATCCGGCGCAGGTCCTCGAGCGAGAACGATGCCGGCGTGCCGACGAGGCCGCTCACCGGGAGCCGCCATTCCTCGAAGCCGCCGCGCAACAGGCGCTGGTACTCCTCGTCCGGGGGATTGGTCTGCCCCCAGGTCGGGAATTCGGGAGCGATCTCGCTCCGCGGATACTCGCGGGCCAGCGGCTGGTCGGCGAGCAGCCAGCGGTTGGTGCCCATCGTGAGCACGTCGGCGGCGCCGACGAGGCCGCCCCGGACGGTCGGCGGCATGAGGTCGCGCGAGCAGCCGGTCAGCAGCAGGCCGCCGAAGGCCGGCATGCTCGCCAGCAGGCGGCGCCGCGAGATGCGCCGCGGGGGCGCGATGCGAGTCGGGTCGGACTGCCGTGCGCTCATGTCCCCTCCTCCGGCGACCGGAACGTCCCCGTGATCATCGCCCGGATCCGGTTGACGGCGCCCGCCGCCGCCACCTCGAGCACGTGCACGACGACGAACAGGACGAAGACGACGGTGCCGAACGTATGCAGGGTCCGCGCCGTCTGCCGGCCGCCGAACATGTCGAGCAGCCAAGGCATCGCGGCCGTGAAGCCGGGCGACTGCGCGAGTCCCGTCAGCGTCATCAGCGGCACGAACACGAAGATCAGCAGAAGGTACGAGGTCTTCTGCAGGGCCCCGTAGCTGGTGGCGGCCAGGCGGGACGGGGAGCGCCAGCGGAGATGCTCGCGGATCTCGGCCGCGAGCCGCGCGCGCGTCAGCTCCGACCGCCGCGGCCAGAGCTGGTGGCGCAGATGCCCCGTCACGAGGCTCCAGCCGACGTACACGACGCCGTTCAGGAGGAAGACCCAGGCGAACGTGAAGTGGTAGTTCCGGCCCCACATCCGGTCGCCCAGCGCGGCGGCCTCGTCCCAGGAGATCCCCCAGTCGGCGAGACGGAAGAGCGCCGGATAGCCCTGGTAGCCGGTGTTCCCCCAGTACAGCTCCGGGAAGTCGAGGAAGATGTGGATGCCGCTCAGCACGAGGTACGTGCCCGCGATCACGTTGATCCAGTGGCAGATGCGGACGTTGTACGAATGAAGCGCCACCCGTCGCGGTCCCGAGCCCATCGCCGCGCCGGACTGCCCCTTCATCCTTTCGCCCGTCGCCCCATCCTCGCCCGCTCGTCGCCTGACGCTCCGCCCGGCGCCCAATCAAGCCTACAGGAATCGGCGCGGTTCCACGGCGCGGCGCAGGCTCCTGGCCCGGTGGGGGCCGGGGCCGAACACGGAGCCGGCGACGGCTCTGGCGGCGCCGGCGTCGGTCCCGCGGCCAAGGCGCACGTGCGGCCGGTTGACAGCGCCGCGGCCGGTGGTAAGGATAGAAGTGATGACGCGCCTCGGGCGGTTGCTGCTCGTCGCGACGCTGATCGGCTACGGGGCGTCGGCGCCCTTCGCGCACACCCACGCGCACGCCGGCGATCCCGACGGCCGTTCCGGCGACCCGCATTGCGACCATCATCACCGGCACGGCGCCCACTTGCACCCGGACGGCACGGCGGCGAAGGACGCGCCGGAGGGGCCGGCCCTGGCCGACGCCCACCTGCACGCCGCGGTCGCGCTGGCGGCCGGAGCGATCGAGCCCGGGCCGCTCCACCCCGCCGCCGCCGATGCCATTACCGTGGCGCGCGGCGCAGCCGCCGGCGCGGAACCGCGCGGGGCGCTGGCGACGACCGCGGTCGCTGACGGACCCGACCCGCCTCCGACGGGCGCCGCCCCCGCCCGCGCTCCCCCATTCCCCTCCTGACTCCCTTCCGCGGCGCGACGCTCGTCGTCCGCCCGCGGGCCATTCCACGTTCGCCATAGCGTCCGTTCGCCTCTGAGCGGCGGGCGGCAACAGAGAGAGAGAAGCCATGCGCCGATGGCGCGTCCTGGCAACGGCGGCCGCCATCTGCGGTCCGGCCGCCGCCGTGGCTGCGGGCCAGACTCTGACCGAGGCCCAGGCGCTCGACCGCCTGCGCGCCGAGCACCCGCGCCTCGACGCGCTGCGCGCATCCGTCGAGGAGCTGGCCGCCACCGTGCGGCAGCCGAGCCTCCCCGCCAACCCGACGGTGACCCTCACCCGGGAGGACGCGGGGCTCGGCAGCGACGACTTCCTCCTCGTCACGCAGGAGTTGCCGCTGCGGGGCCGGCGGCGGCTGCTGGGCCAGGCGGCACGGCAGGCGGTGACGGCGGCCGAAGGACACGCCGCCGATGCGCGGCTGGCGTTCGAGAGCCGGCTGCGCCTGGCCTTCGCGGACCTGCTGCTCGCCCAGGCCCGCGAGCGGGCGCTCG
>JAPOYG010000474.1:0-3612 GCA_026706755.1 Acidobacteriota bacterium | reverse complement strand
CGTCGAGCTCCTCGTGGAACGGGCGCTCGCGGACCGCGCCGACTACCGGGCCCTGGCGGCGAGCGAGAACCGCTGGGCGACGGAACGCCGCGCGGCCGAGCGGCTGCGGGTACCGGTCGCCGCGGTCACCGGCGGCCTCAAGCGGGCCGGCTTCGCGATGGCCCGCGAGTCGGGCTACAGCATCGGTGCGACCGTCAGCGTCCCGCTCTTCGACCGGGGTCAGGCGCAGGTGGCTCGCGCGGATGCGGCACGGGCGCGAACCGGGGCGGAGCGCCGGACGCTGCGCACGAACATCGAGCGCGAGGTGCGCGTCGCCCACGGCGCGGCGTCGCGCTTCCGCGATCTGGCGGAGCGCTACCGGGTGGAGTCCGTCGAGCCGGCCGCGGAGCTCGTGTCGATCGCGGAGGCGGCGTACGAAGAGGGAGAGTTCGGGATTCTGGAGCTGCTCGACGCGCATCGGGTGGCCCTCGACGCTCGGCTGCGCCACCTGGAGCTGGCGGCCGAGGCGCGCCGGGCCGCGATCGAGCTCGACCGGGCGGTAGGAGGGGAGGCCACACCATGACCCGCGAAGCAGGACGGCAGAGCACGCGCGCGCGCGGCCGCGTCGACACGTTCGGCTGCGCTCACCCGCTCGCCGGTGAGGGCGCGTTCCGCCGTGCGTGGCCGTTTGCGTTGACTTCCGCGGTCCTTGCCACGGCGTGCACCGGGGGGGCCGCTCCTCCGCCTCCGGCAGGCGAAGCCGAAGAGGTCACGCCGGTCGTCGTGACCCGCTGGACGGACCGCAGCGAGCTGTTCATGGAGTACCCCCCGCTCGTGGAGGGCGCGACGAGCCGCTTCGCGATCCACTTCACGGACCTCGCGACGTTCGCACCGGTGCGCGCGGGCGGCGCCGTGGTTCGGCTCACGGGGAGCGGTACGGAGGCTTTCTCCGTCGATGCCCCGGGTCGCCCCGGGATCTTCGGCATCGACGTCACCCCGGCTCGGGCGGGGCGCTACCGCCTCGAGATCCTGCTCGACACCACTGCCCTCGAGGACCGCCACGATCTCGGCGACGTTACGGTACATCCCCCGGGAGGTGCGGCGCCCGCGCCCGCCGAGGAAACCGAAGACGGTGCGATCTCCTTCCTCAAGGAACAGCAGTGGGCGTTCGACTTCGCGACCGTCGCCGCCGAGCGCCGCGAGATTGCGGACAGCCTGCGGATCGCGGCCGAGATCGCACCGCGCACCGGCGGCCGCGCCGACGTCACGTCGCCGGTGGACGGACGGCTGACGGCGGACCTTCCGCTCCGCCCGGTGGGGACGCCGGTCTCCCGCGACGACGTCCTGGCCGAGATCATTCCGCACAGCGGCCACGGCGAGGACCGTCCGGCACTGGAGCTCGCGGTGGCGGAGGCCCGCAACGCCCTGGAGCTGATGCGGGCCGAGCGCACGCGCGTCGATCGCCTGGTGGAGGCCGGCGCGCTGCCGGCGCGTCGCCAGCTCGAGGCACGCGTGGCGGAACAGACGGCCGAGGCGCGCCTGGCCGCTGCCGACGCACACCTGGCGCAGCTCGACCTGACGCGCACGGCGCAAGGCGACGGTGGCCGCGACGTCCGATTCCTGCTCCGGTCCCCGATCGGCGGCGTGGTGGCAGCGTCGGACGCGGCGCCCGGCGCGAGCGTGGCCCAGGGCGACTCGCTGTTTCACATCGTCGCCCTCGACCGGGTGCACGTGGTGGGCTCGCTGCCGGAGGCCGCCCTGGCACGCCTCGGAGACCTGTCCGGGGCGGAGCTCGAGGTGCCGGGCTTCGACGTGCCGCTGGCCCTCGACCGGCTGGTGTCGGTGGGCCGCGTCCTCGATGCGGACGCCCGCACCGTTCCCATCATCTACGAGTTGCGCAACCCGGACCGGCGGCTCGCGGTGGGCCAGGCGGTTTCGCTGCGCATCTTCGCGTCGGCCGCGACCGATGGGGTGACGGTCCCGGAGGACGCCGTCGTGGACGATGCCGGCCAGCCGGTGGTCTTCGTGCAGGTCGGGGGCGAGAGCTTCGAGCGCCGTCCGGTGCGGCTCGGCAACCGCGAGGGCGGCTTCGTGCAGATCGAGGGCGACATCGAGCCCGGCGAGCGGGTGGTGACCCTCGGGGCGCCGCTCATTCGCCTGGCCGCGCTCTCGCCGCAGGTTCCGGCGCACGGGCACGTCCACTGACGGGGAGCGAACGATGCTGCTCGACGCGCTGATCCAATGGGCGGTCCGCAACCGCCTGGGCGTGGTGGCGGTCGCGGCCGGCTTCCTCGTAGCCGGCGGATACGTGGCCGCGCGCATGCCGGTGGACGTGCTGCCCGACGTGACGGCGCCGACGGTGACCGTGCTGGTCGAAGGCCACGGCCTCGCCCCCGGCGACATGGAAGCGCTCGTCACCTTCCCCATCGAGGCGGCGCTCAACGGCGCGGCCGAGGTGCGGCGGGTGCGCTCGGCCACCGCCGTCGGCATCGCGGTGATCTGGGTCGATTTCGACTGGAGCGCCGACGTCTACCGCGCGCGCCAGACGGTGGTCGAGAAGCTCGCGGGGGTCACGGCAACGCTGCCCGACGGCATCGAGCCTCCGGTGCTCGCTCCGCTCACGTCGATCATGGGCGAGATCATGTTCGTGGCCCTCGCGCCGGGACCGGCCGCCGGCGCGTCGCCGCCGTCCCCGCTCGACCTGCGGACGACCGCCGAGGTGCTCGTCCGGCGGCGTCTGCTGGCCACCCCGGGCGTGTCGCAGGTAACCGTCATCGGCGGCGAGCGCCGGCAGTTCGAGGTGCTGGTCGACCCGGGGCGGCTGGCGAACTACGGCGTCGCCCTGAGCGCCGTCGAGGAGACGCTCCGGCGGGCGAGCCGCAACACGTCGGCCGGGTTCCGCCTCGCGGGCGGGCAGGAGTACCTGATCCAGGGCGCCGGGCGCGTCCGCGACATCGAGGGCATCGGCGCCACCGTCATCACGACGCGCGATACGCAGCCGATCCGCGTGCGCGACGTCGCCGAGCTGCGCGTCGGCGAGTCGCTGAAGCGGGGCGACGGATCGCGCAACGGGCGGCCGGCGGTGATCCTGGGCATCCACCGGCAGCCGGACGTCAACACCCTGGCGCTGACCCGCGAGCTCGAAACCGTGCTCGACGCGTTGCAGGCGGAGCTGCCGGCCGGCATGCGGCTCGATCCGCGCCTGTTCCGGCAGGCCGACTTCATCGAGCTGGCGCTCCGGAACCTCAACGCCGCCCTGCGCGACGGGACGCTGCTCGTGATCCTCGTCACTCTGGTGTTCCTGGCGAACCTGCGCGCCGGCGCGATTACGCTCGTCGCCATTCCCCTCTCGCTCCTGGCCGCGGTCGCCGGGCTGCGGGCGGCGGGACTGTCGATCAACAGCATGACGCTCGGCGGATTCGTCATCGCGGTAGGGGCGCTCGTCGACGACGCCATCGTCGACGTCGAGAACGTGGCCCGGCGCCTGCGCGAGAACGCCCGCCGGCCGGAGGCGGAACGGCGGCCGGTGCTGGAAGTGGTCGTGCTCGCCAGCCGCGAGATCCGCGGATCGATCGTCGTTGCCACGCTGATCGTGATGCTGGTCTTCCTGCCGCTGTTCTTCCTCTCGGGCGT
>JAPOYG010000613.1:3164-6504 GCA_026706755.1 Acidobacteriota bacterium | reverse complement strand
CCGGCGACGAGCTCGATCTGGAGGACGTCGTCGACCGGCCGCACCGAGACGCGGACGGGTTGCGGCTTCGACTCTTCCTGGCGCTCGAGCAGATACAGGAACGCCTCCTCGCCGGCGAGCTGCAGGCGGTTGACGGCCAGCTCGTCCCAGCCGGCGCGTTCCGCTGCCCGGTCGAGCGCGGCGCGCAGCTTCGGGAGCGACCGCACGCTCGGCTCGAGCACGTCGCGCTGGGCGGACTGCTTGAGAGACACCAGCAGGGTCAGAACCATGGCCACGATGCCCCCGGCCGCCATGCCGTTGTCGAGGATGCCCCGGGACCACTCGGGCAGGTGGTCGGGGAAGATGGCGCCGTACTGGAAGCCGAGGCCGACCCAGAACGAGACGCAGACGATGAGACCGCGCTCGTAGCCGAACCCGCCGGTGGTGACGAGCCGCACGCCCTGGCGGAACAGCAGCACCACGAAGATGAAGATGTAGGCCCCGGCGACGGGGTCGGGCACCACCTGCAGCAGGGCCGGCAGCTTGGGCATGAAGGCGGTCATGACGATGAGGATGCCGCCCCAGAGGGCCACGCGCCGCGACGCGACGCCCGTCAGGTCCGCGATGGAGATGCTGCTCGAGTAGGTGGTGTTGGGCACGGTGCCGGCGAGGCCGGAGAGCAGATTGCCCACACCGTCCGCGTTGAGCGCCCGCTGGACGACCTTGAAGTCGACCGGCACCGCGGTGCGGTGCGAGACCCGCTGGATGGCGATGGCGTCGCCATAGGTCTCGATGGCGCCGATGATGGTGACGATGACGAACGGCACGAGCAGGCCGAAGAACCGCCCGTCGAACGAGAGGTCCAGGCCGGGCCAGCCGCTCCGGGGCAGGCCGAACCAGGCCGCGTCGACGAGCGGCGTCCAGTCCAGCATCCCGGTCGGGACGGCGACCGCGGTCCCCACGACGATGCCGAAGAGGGGCGCCCACAGGCGGGCCGCGCCACGCGCGTAGAGCGACACCAGGATGATGGTGACGAAGGCCGCGAACGCGACCAGCGGCCCGCCGAGCGTGGCGGGGTCGACGCCGGGAGGGACATCCCCCAGCATGTCCGTCGTGATGGGAAACACGTTGACGGCGAGCAGCATGATCACCGTGCCGCCGACCGTCGGCGTGATCAGCCGGCGGAAGAACGACAGCCGCGCGGAGAAGAAGAACTGCACGAGCGACGAGGCGACCACGAGCGTCCCGAGCAGCGACAGGCCCCCCACCGCCACCGCCGCCGCCGAGACGCCGATGAAGGCGCCCGACGTGCCCATGTAGAGGGGGTAACCGGCGCCGATCGGACCCGCCGGCCGGGCCTGCAGGATGGTGGCGAGGCCGCTGACCACGAGCGCCGCGAACACCGCCCACTCCAGGCCCTCGGGATAGTCGGCCGCATTGAGGACGATGATGGGAATGAGGATGATGCCGGTCAGGACGAGGGTCACCACCTGCAGGCTGAGCCCGAGGGTGAGCCCTTCCGATGGCGTCTCATCGACGGCGTATCGCAGACGGGAATCCGACGTCGGCCCTCCTCGAGGGTCGCCCATGCATCTACTCCTCTCAGCGGGTGAACACGGCAGGCGGTCCGCACCTTACAACGGGTGTGGTCCCGGTGGTCGGAATCCCGCGGTGAGACCGCCCGGCCGGTCTCGCCATGCCTCGTCGTCCTTCCAGAGCAGCCGCTCGGCGCGCGCCAGCAGCCCTCCGAGGCCGACGCGGCGAAGCGCAGATACGGCCACTCCGCCGTGCTGGCGCGCGAGAGCCTCGCCCTCGCCGTCCGGCATGCGGTCGATCTGGTTGAAGACGAGGAGCTCCGGCGCCTCGATGCCGATGTCCCGCAGCACGCGGCGGACGGCCTCGATGCGGCGCTCGCAGGCGGCCGTCGCGGCATCGACGACGTGCAGCAGCAGCGAGGCGTCGGCCAGCTCCTCGAGGGTGGCGCGAAAGGCGGCGACGAGGTCCGCCGGCAGGTCGCGGATGAAGCCCACCGTGTCGGTGACGATCACCTCGCGCTCGCGCGGGAAGCGCAGGCGGCGCGACGTGGGGTCGAGGGTGGCGAACATCTGGTCGGCCACGTGGACCTCGGTGCGGGTCAGGGCCCGCAGCAGGGTGCTCTTGCCGGCGTTCGTGTAGCCCACGATGGACAGGACCGGGACGTCGCGGCGCCCTCGCCGCCGCCGGCGGTTCTCGCGCTGCCCGGCAAGCGCCCGGAGCTCGCGCTCGAGCCGGGTCAGGCGGTCCCGCGTGCGCCGGCGGTCTACCTCCAGCTTCGTCTCGCCCGGACCCCGTCCCCCGATGCCCCCGGCGAGCCGCGACAGCGAGACCTCCGCGCGCTGCGCGAGCCGCGGCAGCAGGTAGCGGAGCTGGGCCAGCTCCACCTGCAGCTTGCCGTCCCGGGTGGTCGCATGCTGCGCGAAGATGTCGAGGATGAGCTGCGTGCGGTCGATCACCCGCAGCTCCATGCGTTCGCCCAGGTTGCGCGCCTGTGTCGGGGTCAGGTCCTGGTCGACGATCACGAGATCGACATCGCTCTGGAAGGCGCGGATGACGAGGTCGTCCAGCTTGCCGGAGCCGACCACGGTCTTGGCGTCGACGCGGGGCCGGTTCTGCGTCACCACGTCGACGATGTCGACTCCGGCGGAGTGCGCCAGCTCGCGCAGCTCGGCGACATGGATCTGCAGGTCGCGGGCGCTGCGGCCGGCGGTGACCGAGACCAGGATCGCGCGGTCGCGGTCGCCGATGCGCTGCCCGCCGGTGTCGCGCGCCAGAGCCGCCTCGCGCTCGCGGATCCACTCCTGGAAGTCGAGGGCGATCTGCGCGGGCGGTTGCGGGTCGAGAAGCTCGATGCCGGCGTCGCGGTCGCCGGGGTCACGGTCGCCGGTCGGCGCCAGCGCGGCGGTGTGGGCCAACCCGGGCAGGCCGTCGCCGTCCACGCCCACCGTGACCATCGCGTCGAGGCGCAGCAGCAGCAGGTCGGTCCGGTCGTCCCGCGTCAGCCCCTCGTTCCGCAGGTGCGTATGCAGGCACCGCAGGCCCCGCAGACGCCCGCGGCCTGCCCGCAGGCGGCCCCAGTCGGGCAGCCCGATCGAGTGGCCGTCGCCCACCATCACGTGCTGGACGAGCCCGCGACGGTCGAGCAACACCCCGACCTGGCGTCGGATCTCGTGGCTGACCTCGGTCAGGTGCCGGGCAAGCTCCTGGGTGATCAGCCGATCGGCGGGAACGCGGCGCCGAAAGAGGCGCTCGAGCTGGCGAGTCTGGCTCGCCTTGAGACCGCGCCGGTCACCAAATACCTCGATGGGACGTACCTCCCGTCACG
>JAPOYG010000613.1:0-2709 GCA_026706755.1 Acidobacteriota bacterium | reverse complement strand
ACCCAGCTCTCGTAGCGGTAGCGGAACTCCACGCGCGGGCCGTGGACCAGCAGCAGCCGGGTGGCCGCCGTGCGGGTGTGCACCGCCATCGGATGCCACTCGGCGCCCTCCGGGCCGCGCACGACTGCCAGGTCCAGCTCCGGCTGCTCCTCCGTCATGATCCGCCCGGCGTCGAAGTGCCGTTCCGTCTGCGTGAGCGCTGCGTCCTCCGAAGCCCAGAGCGCTCGGTACTCGTCGACGTCGGCGAGCAGTCGAGGCAGGACGTCGAGCAATCTCCGATACAGCCCCTCTTCGATCTGCGGCGCGGGTCGGTCGAACAGTGCCCGCGGGAGCGGCGACATCGCCGGGTCCACGTGCGCCGACAGGGCGAACGCGGTCCGCGCCGCGCGCCGGCTCGTGTACACGCCGAAGTCACCAGCCTGGGCGACGTCGATCAGGAGGTCGCGCCGCGACGCCGCCGCGTCGGGCTCCAGCAGTGTGTAGATGCCGACGAGCCCATCCTCGTCGAAGTGGTTGTTGGAGACGACGTCGGCCGGAACGTGCAGGTCGGGGCGGTCGAGATAGTTGAACACGATGGCCGTCGACGTGTCCGCCATCATCTCGGCCGGGGTGCCGCTCCGCCGCCAGTGGGACAGCGTGATGAGCGTGCGGTCGTTCGCCGTCCCGTCGACGATGACGTTCGGCTCGGAAGAGGCGTCGGCGTACGGCAGGTATCGCATGAAGGCTGCTCCTCGGACACGCCGCGGAACTCCATCCCGCGACCACTGAACGCTCCCGTGCCGCCCGCGGGACCTCGCAAGCATACCGACAACCGGGCGGGGGACCCTGCTCTTCGAGTACGCTTCGTCGCGAGGGCTACTACGCGACGGCGCACCCTCGGCCGTCCCGCGCGTGCCGAGGAGATCCGTTCCCCGCAGGGCGCGGAGGCGGCAAGCGCCGCTTGGGAGCGAGGCCACCATGACTGACTACGCTCATCCCGATGCACTTGTCGACCCGCGCTGGGTCGCCGAGCACCTGAGTCACCCGGGGGTGCGGATCGTCGATGCCCACTACGACCCTGCGGCGTACAAGGCCGGGCACATTCCGGGGGCCGTCTCCTGGAGCACAATCGGGACGCTGCTGACCGCGGACTTGCAGATGAACTTCGCTCGTGAATCCGTGGAGGGCCTGTGCGGACGGTCGGGAATCGGCAACGACACCACCGTTGTCGTCTATAGCGACCATAACGCGATCGCGCCGTGGGTGTTCTGGTTCCTCAGGTCCGTCGGTCACGCCGACGTCCGCGTCCTCGACGGCGGAAGCAAGAGGTGGGTTGCCGACGGTCACGCACTGACGACCGATGTGCCTGCCGTCGCGGCAACGAGCTACACCGCACGGGAGCCCGATCCGGCGTTGCGGGCGCTCGCGGACCGTGTCCGGGCCGCCATCGGGAGGGAGGACTGCGTCCTGCTGGACGTCCGCTCGGCCGCAGAGTATCGGGGGGAGGTGTTCCTGCAGGCGCCGCCCCAGGAAGGCGAGCGGGCCGGGCGCGTTCCGGGGGCAGTTCACCTCGACTATGAGGCCGCCCTCAACGCAGACGACACGTTCAAGTCGGCGGACGAGCTGGCCGCCCTCTACGCGAGCCGCGGCGTGACCGGCGACAGGGAGACGATCACCTACTGCGCGGTTGGCGTTCGATCGGCCCATACCTGGTTCGTCCTCACGCAGCTGCTCGGCTATCCCCGGGTCCGCAGCTTCGACGGCTCGTGGAACCTGTGGAGCCGGCTGCCCGACACGCCTGTCGAGAAGTAGCGGCGTCCCTCGCATGAACGCCGGCGTTCCGCTCGTTTACATTCTTCTCCCGCCGACCCGTCGTCCGGCCGTACGAGGAGACGTCACATGACCGTGTTCCGCACGTTGCTCGGGCTGCTGTACGTCGTCTTTGCCGGTTACACCGTTGCGGTGATGGCCGAGCACGGGGTGAACTTCATTCCGGCGTTCCTCGGGCAACTCGCGGCGCTGAACTGGTCCGGCCAGATCAACCTGGACTTCCTGATCTACGTACTGATCGGCGCCGGATGGATTGCTTGGAGGCACCAGTTCTCGCCGGGAGGCATCGCCTTGGCGGTCCTGGCGCTGAGTGGGGTCCTGACGTTCGTCCCCTATCTGTTCATCGTCAGCGTCCAGGCGCAGGGCGACGTACGGACGCTGTTCCTGGGCCGGGAACGGGCGCAACGCAGCATCGCATAGCAGATTGCCACCCCGCCCGGCGAGTGGTCGATCCGCAGGTCCACCGAACGCGCACCCACCGTGCCCCGCACGCGGCTGCGGCAGCCGGCCGGGACGTGTCCGTGGCGAAGATCCGCGCCTCGGCCGGCGGGCGGCGCACGTCCGTCAGCGCGTGGGCTCGTCGCCCGTGGGGACGCTCGCCGGCGGCACGACACCGTTCATGCGGGCGTACACCACCATCTGGCCGTAGTGGTTGAAGCTGTGATACGTGATGCCGGCGGCGACGGCCGCACGGGGCATCGGGCCGAACACGGAGGGCACGAGGTCCAGATGATTCGCCGTCGTCAGCGACCCGACGGCCCGGCGGGCGTAGGCAAGGGCCTCGTTCAGATAGGCCAGGACTTCCGTCTTCGATCGGACGCCGTCGGGCCCGTTGTTGTGCCGGCCCGGTCCGTAGGGAGAGGGCTCCTCGAGCACGCGGGCGGCCGTCATGAAGATCAT
>JAPOYG010000470.1:5162-6534 GCA_026706755.1 Acidobacteriota bacterium | reverse complement strand
CCGACTTCGCGCAGGTCGAGGTGGACGAGCAGCAGGTGAACCTGACCCGCTTCAGTCTCTTCTTCCCCGAGAAGCGCGAGTTCTTCCTCGAGGGCCGCGGCATCTTCGGGTTCGCCCGCGGCGGCGTCAGCGGGGGCTTCGGCGGCGCCCTCCGCCGCGGCCGGGGCGGCGGCTTCTTCGGGGGCGGCGACGCGCCGACCCTCTTCTACAGCCGGCGGATCGGGCTGCAGTACGGCACCGTGGTGCCGATCGTCGGCGGGGGCCGGGTGACGGGCAAGATCGGGGCGTTCGACATCGGCGCGCTCAACATCCAGACCGACGACGAAGTGCTGGCGGCGGCCGAGGAGACCAACTTCACGGTCGTGCGCATCCGGCGCGACATCTTCCGCCGCAGCAGCGTGGGCGCGATGTTCACGAACCGCTCGGTCTCCCTCGTCGGCGACGGCTCCAGCCAGGCCTACGGGGCGGACGCCACGTTCTCGTTCTTCGAGAACGTCAACCTGCTGGCCTACGTGGCCCGGACGGAGACGCCGGGCCACGACGGACGGGACCTGAGCTACCAGGGCCGCTTCAACTATGCCGGCGACCGCTACGGATTCCAGGCCGAGCACCTGGTGGTCGAGGACAACTTCATCCCCGAGGTCGGCTTCCTGCGCCGCGACAACTTCCGCCGCAGCTACGGGACGGCGCGGTTCAGTCCGCGGCCCCGGTCGCTGGCCAACATCCGACAGTTCCGGCTCGAAGGGAGCTTCGACTACATCGAGACCGCCGACCTGGGCATCGTGGAGACGCGCCAGTCGCAACTGGGATTCTCCACCGAGCTGGAGAACAGCGACCGTTTCGGCGTGTCGGTGGCGGACAACTACGAGTTCCTGCACGACACGTTCACCCCGGGGCCGGACCACATCGCCTTCCCCGTCGGCGGCTACGGCTTCTTCGACGTCGAGGGAAGCTACTCGCCGGGCGCGCAGCGGCGGCTGAACGGGACCCTCACGGTGCGGGCCGGCGGATACTTCAACGGCAGCATCCGTTCCGTCGAGTTCCGCCAGGGACGCATGGAGGTGACCCCGCGCCTCTCGCTGGAGCCGAGCGTGTCGGTCAACTGGATCGACTCCCCCCAGGGCTCGTTCCGCACGGATCTCGCCGTGACGCGGGTGAGCTACAGCTTCACGCCGCGGATGTTCTTCAGCGGGCTGGTCCAGTACAACTCGAGCACCCACACCGTCAGCAACAACCTGCGCCTCCGCTGGGAGTACTCGCCCGGCAGCGAGCTGTTCGTGGTCTACACGGAGGACCGGGAGACCGATCCCCTGCGCCCGGACCGCTTCTCGGAGCTCCGCAACCGCGGCTTCGTGGTCAAGATGAACCGGCT
>JAPOYG010000470.1:0-4403 GCA_026706755.1 Acidobacteriota bacterium | reverse complement strand
CTCTGGCTGGCCGGGCCGGGGGAACTCGGCGTCTGGCTCTTCGGGGCCCCGACCGCCTCGATGACGCGAGTGCCCCGTTCCCCACAAGACGGGATGCCGCGGTCGCATCCGGCGCCTGCGCCGCACGCTCCCTACCTGACGCCCCTGCGCGGCCGGCCCAACGCGTTCAGCCGCGCGGAGCAGCACCTGGAGGCGCATCTCGCGAAGTCGCCGTGGGCCGCCGGTCGTGCCTGGAACGAAACGTGGTCGCCGGGCGTCCTGGCCAACTCCATCCGGGTCGACGTCATGTGGGCGCGGGAACGGTGCGTCGTCGAGCTCGATGGACCCGACCACCTGGACGCGGCCAAGTACGCCGCGGACCGGGCCCGCGACCGCGCGCTGCAGCGGGCCGGCTTCCTGGTGCTTCGCTACACGAACGACGAGGTGCTCGGCGACGTGGCGCGCGTCCTCGACGATCTCGAACGATTCCTGGAGGACCGGCGACGGTCCACAGTGCTGGAGACGTGAGATGGCGTATGGGATTCCGGAACGCGCGGTGATGATCGCGCTGATGGCCCTCAACAAGGAGACCTTGAACTCCGAGCTCAAGAATCGCTATCGACTCGACTTGAGGAAGCCGGCCCGCGACAAGCTCAACCGGGATGGCCTCGTCCAGAGCCGCAGGCTGGAAGGCGGAAGGGGCTACGCCCACGAGTTGACGGACGCAGGTTGGGTCTGGGTCGTCGCCGAGCTCGAAGAGAAGGCGCCGGACCGGGCGGGCTCGGCCGGCGGCGCGCTGTACGCGCTCCTCAACGGCCTGAAGGCCGCGCTCGACGCGCGGGGAATGCTGATCCAGGAACTGTTCGCCGCCACCTCTTCCGCCGTGCCGCAACCCTCAGGCTCGCTCCGCGATCGGATCCGGGAGGCCTACCGCAACCTTGCATCCCGACCGTGGGACTGGGTGGAGCTGCGCGATCTCCGGGCCCAGCTCGGCGATTGGCCTCGCCGAGACGTGGACCCGGAGCTCATCCGGATGTTCCGCGCGAAGGAAGTCAATCTCACGCTGCATGAGGACCGCGGCCGGCTAACGCAAGCCGACCGGGACGCGGCGCTTCGGCTCGGCGTGGACGACATGCACCTGATCAGCATGGAGTGAGCGCTGTGGAACGAGAGCTGGAAGCACTCGGGCACGTCGCATTCCGTACCGCGTATGCCGGCAACGATATCTGGCGCGACGACGTCATCCACGTCGACGGCATTCACTCGTCGGCGTTCGGCCGGGTTCTGGACACGCTCGCCCGGCTGCGCGACGGCGCGCGGGTGAACAACATCGTCATCGAAGGACGACCGGGAATCGGCAAGTCGCACTTCCTGGGACGCGTGCGTCACGCGGTGATCGAACAGGAACAGATCTTCGTCCTCTTTCAACCCAGCACCGCTCGCCAGTTCTGGGACAGCCTGGCGCTTGCCTACGTGGACGCGCTGCATCGCGAAGGAGGAGCACACGGGACCCAGTTGCGCAGGGTCCTCCACGGACTGGGCAAGGCGATTGGGCTGCAACGACCGGACCTGGAGGACCTCCTGGCGGGGACGTTCAACCTCGCGCACCTGAAGGTCGTTCGCCGTCGCCTGCAGGCGCATCTCGGCCGCCAACCCAGGGACCGCACGGCCCTCGACGTCGGGCTCGCGCTCATCCTGACCAACAGCGAGGACCTTGCCCACCAGGACATCGGCGACGCGCTGCTCCAGGGGCTGGACATCGACGCCGAGGAGGCACGCGCGCATTCCATCCGCGCAAGCCGGGTCCCGTGCCGCGAGGTCGTCAGCGCCTTCGACCTGCTCATGCACGCCGCCGGGTACACGACCCTCGTGGCCGTCGATCAGCTCGACGGGCTGGTCGCGCTCGGACGGTCGCTCGCCGGCGCCGAGGAACAGTTGCTCCTCGATCAGATGGCGACCGGGCTCATGGATCTCGCGGAGGACGTGCAACACTCCCTGATCGTCGTGTCGTGCCTGATCGAGAGCTGGAAGCTGATCCGCGAGCAGGCCGTTGCGTCCGCGCACGCCCGGTATCCGAGCGAGGTGCAGCTCCGCACCATCCCCTCGGCGGAAGTCGGGGAGGCCCTTATCGCTGCCTACCTCCGGGCCGCCTACACCACGGCCGGCTTCACGCCGGAGTATCCGACCTGGCCGGTACAGCCTGCGGCGTTCGCCGACGCGGACCTGTACTCGCCGCGAAGCCTGATCAACATCGTTCAGGCCCACTGTGCGCGCTGTCGGGAGAACGGTCGCGTCATTGAGCTGAAGGAGCTACCGGGGCCGGATGAACCGAAACCGGGGACGCACGGCGGACAGGGTGAAGACCGTCCGACACCTGACCCGACACCGCCTCCCACTCCCCCACCGCCTGTGCCTGACCCCGGCCTGGACCGGCGGTTCAGCGAGTTGGTTCGCGAGGCGGACGTCGCCGACGCCATCGACGAGAAGAGTGTGGACAGCAGCCTGCCCGCGCTGTTGCGCGCCGGCCTGACCGCGTTCGCGGAGGAGAACGCCGAGGCGCACGGCTACTCCGTGGATCCGCCGCTGGGGAGAAACCCCTCGCTGCATGCTCGTCTGCGCCAGGTAGTCGATCCGGACACGGATGACGAGCTCCACTGGTCGTTTCGAGCCGTCCTGAACCACAACGCGGTGGCGGCACTGCACAGGCTGCGGGCGGCCATGACGGCGTCGGGGCTGGCCCTCCCGGGGGAGCGGAGGCGGCTGTTCATCCTGCGCAATGCGTCGTGGTCCCGGGGTCCCAAGACCCGGCAGGCGCTCGACGGGCTCCGGGCGCACGGCGGCACGGTGGCGAGTCTGCTGGAGGCGGACCTCAAGGTGCTCCGGGCGCTCGAGCAGCTCCTCGAAGAGCAGCCGACGGGGCTCGCCGGGTGGCTGCGGGTGCATCGCCACGCGAGCAGGACGACGCTGCTCGCACCCTTGCGTCCCGAGCCCGCCGGGGATGCCTCGCCGCCGGGGGACGTCCCACGTGCCGGAGACGTCGCACGGTCCGGGGATGCCGCACCGCCCAAGGTCGCCGCACCGCCCAAGGTCGCCGTAGCGCCCGAGAATGCCACGGAGCGCGGGGACGCCGCACCACCCGGGGACGCCGCACCATCCAGGGACGCCGCACTGCCTGAGGCGCCCGCAGCCCCTGACTCCACTGCACCAACCTCGGCTGCTGCACCGTCCGGGGTTGGTCCAATGTCCACCGTTGCCTCACCCGCGAAGGGCGCGGCGGCGGACAGGGGAGCCGACGAGAGTTCCATTCCGATCGGCACGGGGGAAGCGACGGGCCGACCCGTGACCATACCCCTCGAGGACCTCCGGCGCCATACCGTGATCTTCGCGGGCTCCGGCTCCGGCAAGACGGTTCTCATCCGGCGGCTCATCGAGGAGTGCGCGCTCAAGGGCGTTTCCGCCATCGTCCTCGATCCGAACAACGACCTCGCGCGACTCGGTCTGCGCTGGCCGGAACCGCCCGCAATCTGGCTCGACGGAGACGCGGAGAAGGCGGAAGCCTACCTCCGCGACACCGAGGTCGTGGTGTGGACGCCGCGCCTGACGACGGGGCGCCCGCTCTCGTTCGCGCCGTTGGCCGGGCTGCGCGACGTGGCGGACGATCCCGACGAGTTCGAGATCGCGCTCGACAGCGCCGTCGCCTCGCTGGTTCCCCGCTCGGGTCTGCCCGCGTCCGGGGCGCGGCTCAGCCAGGGCCGGGCCGTGCTGAAGGAGGCGTTGGCCGCCTACGTGCGAGGGGGCGGCGGGGATCTCCCGGGATTCCTCCGCTACCTGTCGACATTGCCGGCGGGCGTCAGTCAGCTCGCGAGCGGCACGAGGCTCGCGGCGGACATCGCTCAGACGCTGCTCGCCGAGACCGTGAACGATCCCATGCTGGGCGGGGCCGGCGAGGCCGTCGATCCGTCGGTCCTGCTCCAGGCGACCGGCGGCAAGCGGGCTCGCATCTCGGTGATCAGTCTCGTCGGGCTGCCGAACGACGAGCAGCGGCAACACTTCGTCAATCAACTGCAGATGGCGCTGTTTGCCTGGGTCAAGAAGCACCCGGCCGGGGATCGGCCGCTGGGCGGCCTGTTCGTCATGGACGAAGCGCAGACCTTCGCGCCCTCAGGGGGCCGGACGGCCACCACGGAAAGCACGCTCGCCCTTGCCTCCCAGGCGCGGAAGTACGGACTCGGCCTGGTCTTCGCCACGCAGGCGCCGAAGGGGCTCCACAACCGGATCCCGGGCAACGCGACGACGCAGTTCTTCGGCCTGCTCAACGCCCCTGCGCACATTGCGGCGGCCCAGGAGATGGCCGCGCAGAAGGGCGGCGATGCGCGGGGCATCGCTCGCCTGCGGCCGGGAGAGTTCTTCGCGGCCAGCGACGC
>JAPOYG010000484.1 GCA_026706755.1 Acidobacteriota bacterium | reverse complement strand
CAGTCGCTCGCGCTGCTCAACAGCCCGTTCGTCATCGGGCAGGCGGCCGAGTGGGGGCGGCGGCTCGCCGAGGGGGAGGCGTCGTCGGTCGAGGGCAGGGTCCGGCACATGTTCATCAAGGCGCTCGCGCGGCCGCCCGACGAGGCGGAGGTCGCCCGGGTCACCGACTACCTCCACGCGACCGCGGCGGCGCGGGGGGTAGACCTGTGGCTGCTGCTCCACGATGCCGAGGTCTGGCAAGACGTCGCGCACAGCCTGTTCAACCTGAAGGAGTTCATCTTCATCCCGTAGCGGCTGGAGCCGCGGCACGCGTCGCCAGTTGCGGAGGCCAGTGGTTGCGCCGGCTCTTTCGATGCGGCTCCCGGCTCGGCGGACCCGTGGCCGGCCAAGGCGGGGATGAGGACGACCGGGACGACGAGCGAGGATTCCGCCAGATGCCCTTCGACCCACGCCAGCACCCGGGCTCACGCCCGTTCCTGACGCGCCGCGAGATGCTGCGCCAGACGTCGACCGGCTTCGGCTGGCTGGCGCTGACGGCGCTGATGGCCGACCGGGCCTACGCGGGGCTTGCGCAGGGAAGCGCCGGCGGCGCGCAGGCCGGGGCCGGCGCGGACGGACCCCTGGCCGCCCGGGCGCCCGACTTCGCGCCGCGCGTGAAGTACGTCGTCTTCTGCTACCTGTCGGGCGGCCTGTCCCACGTCGACTCGTTCGATCCGAAGCCGCGTCTCGCGGCCGAGGCGGGCCGGCCGATGCCGTTCGAGACCGAGCGGACGATGTTCAACCAGGACGGGAACATCTGGCCGAGCCCGTGGGCGTTCACCCGCTACGGCGAGAGCGGCATTCCGGTCAGCGCGCTCTTCCCGCACATCGGCGGCGTGGCCGACGAGCTGACGGTCATCCGCTCGATGACCGCGCCGTTCATGGAGCACGCCCAGGCCAACTTCTACTTCCACTGCGGCATGCCGTTCACGGGCTTCCCGAGCATGGGGGCCTGGGTGACCTACGGCCTTGGGACGGAGAATCGGAACCTGCCCGGCTTCGTCGTCCTCGGGAGCGGCGGCATTCCGCTCGGCGGCATCAACGTCTTCGGCAACGGCTTCCTGCCCGCGGTCCACCAGGGCTCGCTCATCTACCCGGAGCACGCCGAGCCGCTGCACAACGTCCGTCCGAGCGAGACCGACGCCGAGCAACGCGCCCGGCTCGCCTTCATCGGCGACCTCGACCGGGAGTTCCTTCGCCGCACCGACCGCGAGGCGCGCGTCGAGGCCGCCATCGACAACTACGAGACCGCCTACCGGATGCAGACCTCGGTGCCGGAGCTGACGGATCTGGCTGGCGAGACGGAGGCCACCAAGCGGCTCTACGGCCTCGACTCGCCCAACGCCTCTACCGCCGCCTACGGCCGGCAGTGCCTCGTGGCGCGCCGGCTCGTCGAGCGCGGCGTCCGCTTCGTCGAGCTGACCATGGTCGGCACCGACGGCATGGGACAGGCCGCCAACCCCTGGGACCAGCACACCAAGCTCGAGGAAGGCCATGCCGCCAACGCCCTGACCGTCGACCAGCCGGTGGCGGGCCTCGTCAAGGACCTGCGGTCGCGCGGCCTCCTCGACGAGACGCTGGTCATCTTCTCCGGCGAGTTCGGCCGCACGCCGTTCGTGCAGGGGACCAACGGCCGCGATCACAACCCCTACGGCTTCAGCCTCTGGCTGGCCGGCGGCGGGCTCCAGAAGGGCTTCATCTACGGCCGCACCGACGAGTACGGCTACCGCGTGGTCGAGAACGCCCACACCGTGCGCGACCTCCACGCCACGGTGCTGCACCTGCTGGGCCTCGACCACCAGGCCCTCACCTACCGCTTCGGCGGCCGCGACTTCCGCCTGACCGACGTCGACGGCCACCCGATCCGCGGGATTCTGGCGTGAGGGGTTCTGGAACGGTGTCTTTGGCTGTGGCTCCGGGCTCCGCGCAGGGGCGCGGGTCGCGTATCACTGGCGACCGGTGATCGAGCGGATGGACTACGGGCCTAGCGCGCCGATCGGGATGACGCCCACTTCCCCGGGGATCACGCTGCCGTAGCCGCTCGGGACGATCACGGCCAAGGCGGACGGCGGGCCGTGGTCGCTCTGCTCCAGGCGCCGGGCCAGCCGGCGCAGGCTCCGGGCGCCGTCGTCCACCCAACGCTCGCCCAGCTTGATCTCGAACGCCGCCCAGCGGCCGTCCGCGGCCTCCACGACGGCGTCCACCTCCAGGCCGTCCTTCTCCCGGTAGTGGAACACCTGCGCGTCGGCGGCCTGGGCGTAGACGCGCAGGTCGCGGACGACGAGGGATTCGAACAGCAGGCCGAGGAACTCGAGGTCCGCCGTCAGGCGGCCGGGCGTGGCTCGCAGGGCGGCGACCGCCAGCGACGGGTCGACGAAGTGCCGGATCGGTGTCTGCCGGAGCGCGGTTCGCGACCGCAGGTGCGGCGACCAGGCCGGCTGGTTCTCCACCACCATGAGCCGGTCGAGCGCGTCGAGGTACGCGGCGACGGTGTCGGTCTTGAGGGCGGCGCCTGCCTCGCCCACGTCGGCGGCCAGCCTCGACAGGGTGACGGGGGTGGAGACGTTGCGGGCCAGAGAACGAAGCAAGCGGCTTACCTTGACGGGGTCGCGCGTCTTGCCGCTGGCCCGCGACACGTCGGTACGGCTGATGTCGTCGAGATCGCCGCGGTTCACGCGCAGAACACCTGTCAGCGCCCTGCCCACGTGACCCGGCCAGCCGCCGGCGCTGACGAGCTCGGCGACGGCGGCGACCGACAGCTCGGATTGCGGGGCCCGCTGCTCCGCGCCCTCCAGTAGCCGCCCCAGGGAGATCTCCCCGCTGGAGCGGCCGCTCTCGTACAGCGACAGCGGGCGCATACGCAGCCGCACGAAGCGCCCGGCCCCGGTGTGCCGGGCTACATCGTCGGCAGGAACGGCGGAGCCGGTGAGGATGAACTGACCGGGAGCGCCGCGCCGGTCGATCTCGCGTCGGACGTGGTTCCAGATGGCCGGCTCCAGTTGCCATTCGTCGATCAGCCGTGGCGTGCTGCCCGGCAGCACAGCCGCGGGGTCGGCGCCGATCATGCGCCGGGCGTTGTCGTCGACATCGAGCAGGACCTCGCTGGCCGCGGCCCGCGCGGCGGTCGCCGTCTTCCCGGACGCCCTGGGCCCCTCCACGAGAACCGCCCCGGCGGCTTCCAGCAGATCCGCCAACTCGGCATCGACGATGCG
The DNA here is from genome assembly GCA_026706755.1 of Acidobacteriota bacterium. Taxonomy (GTDB): domain Bacteria; phylum Acidobacteriota; class Vicinamibacteria; order Vicinamibacterales; family UBA8438; genus JAGWAJ01. Next base: position 3,289 of record JAPOYG010000484.1, on the reverse strand, counting down.
CGGCAGGTAAGTCACGGCGGAACCGGGTTTCGATACCGGTTGTACTCCGGCGGGTGGTGCTCGGGCAACCCTCAACGGGTGATTTGTCGAACGATCAGCAGGTGATTCGTCGAACAATCAGCGGGTGATTCGTCGAGCGCTCGGTGCGGCGTATGGGTCCGTGGCCGGGTCGTGCGTTCAGGGATTCGCGGGCGGACCGGGCTGTCGCTGTAGAGGCTCCTCGCCCACGCAGAAGTGCCACGGCACCGCGCGAATGCCGCGGCCGAGGGGGCGAGAACGGTCGGTCCGGCAGGCGAGGATCCCGCGGGCGCCCGTGAGATCGCACCAGCGGGCGAGGTTGTCGGCATGCCGTGGAGACGGGGTCCGCGTGGCCTTGACCTCGATGCCGTACAGCCGGCCGTTCACCTCCGCCACGACGTCGACCTCGGTCGACGCGCTCTGCCAGTGAAACAGGCCCGGGGCGTTGCCGGCGTGGTGGCCCGCCTTCATCAGCTCCGCCACCACCGCGGATTCCGCCAGCGGACCGAGCGCAGGGCCGCCCATGATCGCGTCGCCGGTCCGATAGCGGAGCGTCCAGCTCGCGAGTCCCGGATCGATGACGTGCAGCTTGGGGCTCTTCCGGATCCGCTTGCCGAAGTTGCGGTAATAGGGCTGCAGCAACACGACGAGACGGCTGGTGACGAGCAGATTCAGCCACCGGCGCGCGGTCGGGGCGCTCACCCCGGCGTCGCGTCCGAGGCGCGCGAGGTTCAGCACCTGGGCGGTCGACGCGCAGACGAGCGAGAAGAATGCCCGGAACGTCTCCAGGTCGCTGACCTGCTCCATGTTGCGCAGGTCGCGCTCGAGGTAGGTCTGGACGTAGCTCTGCATCCAGAGGTCGCGGTCCACGTCCGCGTTGAGGCGGGGCTCGGGCCAGGCGCCCCGGTACAGCCAGTCGGCGAGGTCGAAGTCCGGGGCTTCGCCGCCGGGCTCTGTGCAGAGACTCTCCAGCAAGTCGCCGAGCCCGCCTGCGACCGGCCACCCGAGGACCTCGGCAACGGAAAGGGGATCGAGGTGCAGCACCGCGATGCGCCCCGCCAGGGTCTGGCTCACCCCGCGCATGAGCGCAAAGTCCTGCGAGCCGGTAAGCAGCCAGCGGCCCGGCTGCCGGCGCGCGTCGATGTCGTCCTTGATGTAGTGGAGAAGCTCCGTCGAGTACTGGATCTCGTCGAGGATGACGCGCTCGCCGGCGTCGGCCAGGAAGCCGACCGGGTCTTCGCGCGCGATGTCGCGCACGTCCGGGCGCTCGAGCGACACGTAGCGGTGCGACGCGCCGAACTCCTCGCGAAGGAGGGTCGTTTTGCCGGTCTGGCGGGGGCCGGTGACCAGCACGGCGGGGAACGTGCGCATGGCGCGCCGGAGGGTGGCTGCCAGCGTGCGTGGAACGTACGGCATTCTGGTCGTCCGGATGCGTAGATCGAATATGTCATATTACATCTGCACCCTCGCGGCTGGTAGAGGTGTTGAACGAGCAGGATTTGGATCCGGAGATGCGGCTGCGCCGTATCGTCGAATACGGTAAGGTGGCGGCCATGAAGACGACGGTCGAGTTGTCCGACGATCTGGTGTTCGAGGCCAAGCGGTACGCGGCCCGGCACGGCATGACGCTCCGAGCCGTCATCGAGCACGGGATTCGGTCGACGCTGCGCGCCGAAGGCGGGGCGGTGAAGCCGTTTACCTTGCGGGATGCAAGCGTGGACGGTACAGGGCTGCAGGCAGAGTTTCGCGACGAATCGTGGTCGACAATGCGGGAAGCCGCCTACGGGGGCGGGCGTTGACGACCCGCAACCCGCTCGTGGACTGACCGGCGTCGCGGACGGATCACCTGGCGCCGCCGAGGGACGACCATGCACAGACTCACCGTCGCGCTTGCCTTCGTTCTGGCTCCCGTCGTCGGCGTTCCCTCCGCGGACGCGCAGATCGCGGCCCCGAACGACGCCGGGGTGGCGATGGGGCACCTGCACTACGTCGTGCGCGACGTCGAGGCGAACGCGGCGTTCTGGGTGGCGCTGGGCGGCGAGGCGGAGCGGGTCGGGGAGACCGTCGTCGTTTCCTTCCCCGATGTCCTGGTGCTACTCGACGAGGGCCCATCGTCCGGAGGCACCGAAGGCTCGATCCTGAACCACATGGCGTTCCGGGTGCAGTCGCTGGAGACCGTGGCGGCGGCCGGGCTCGAGCTCGAGAGCCTCGGGTCGTTCTCGGGGATCGCCAACGTCTACTCGCCGGAGGGCGAGCGGATCGAGCTCTTCGACGACACGGCGACCAACCTGACGTTCACGCGCGACGACGGCGGCGCGGATCCGGTCTCCGCGCGGCACAACCGGCTGCTGGACGGGCCGGTCCGCTCGCACCACCTGCACCTCTACCTGGTCGACGACGCGGTGGAGGAAGCGCAGCGCTGGTACGCGACGACCTTCGGCGGCGTGCCCGGCATGCGCTGGCAGTACGACGCGGTCGACCTGCCGGGGATCAACTTCAACTTCTCGTTCAACCCCGACGCGGGAGGGGTGCCCACCCAGGGCCGCATGCTCGACCACATCGGCTTCGAGGTGGACGACCTCGAGCGCTTCTGCCGTACGCTGGAAGCGCGCGGCGTCACCTTCGACGAACCCTACCGGCGAGATCACGGGGGCATCGGCTACGCCTTCCTGACCGACCCGTGGGGCGTTCGCATCGCCCTCACGGAGGGCCTGCGGAGCCGGTAGTCTCCGCCCCGAGCCCGCAAGGCCGCAACGCCTCTGCCCTCAGTCGTGCCGGCGGTCCTGCCGCCGCGCGTTTGCGCCGGACGCAGAGGAGTGCTCCAACCGTCCGGCGGCAGCGCCCCCCCTCAGCCTCCGAAGCGGTATCTCAGCGCCATCTTGAGGCGGCGGCCCTTGGGGTCGTGCGTGAAGCCGTCGTAGCCCTGCTCGACGTTCACCCAGGGCGGGATCTGGCCGGTCAGGTTCAGCGCGTAGAGCGTCAGGTCGAGCCCGCTGGCCGGGAAGCGCCACAGGAAGCTGATGTCCCAGGTCAGGAACGGATCGATGGTCGGCACGATGTCCGCGCCGAAGTCCTCGTAGGCGGAGATGTAGCTCACGTAGTTCGAGAGCATCTGGTTGCCCCAGTCGTAGGACGCCGACCAGCGGCTCTTCCAGCGCGGGAGCGGCACGGCGATCGGGTGGGCGAAGTTCAGGTACCCGGCCGCGTTGCGCTCGCCGTAGAGCGTGAGGTCGGTCCCCTCCAGCATGAGCGCCTTCGTGTCGTACTCCAG
>JAPOYG010000615.1 GCA_026706755.1 Acidobacteriota bacterium | reverse complement strand
AGATGACGCCCCGGTGCTTCATCCGCTTGTACTTGCCGCAGAGGCACTCCCAGTCCGTCACCGGACCGAAGATCTTGGCGCAGAACAGCCCGTCGCGCTCCGGCTTGAACGTGCGGTAGTTGATGGTCTCCGGCTTCGTGACCTCGCCGTGCGACCACGACATGATCTTCTCCGGCGAAGCCAGACTGATCCGGATGGCGTCGAAATCGACGGTCAACGAACCCCGATCCGCGAAGGCCGGTCTCAGGGAGTGCCCTCCGCGGACGTCCGTGGCAAAGTCACTAACCATCATGCCTGCTCCAGCCCCTCGGTCACGGGTTCAGCTTCCACGTCGGCAGGGGATAGCACCGCTTCCGCCTCCGCCACCGCCTCCGTCTCCTCCGCGAGCGGTTCCGGGGCCGGTATGTCGACGGGGCGCTTTGTCTTCACGAGATCGACATCGAGGCACAACGCCTGCAGCTCTCGAATCAGTACGTTGAACGACTCGGGCAGGCCTGGAGCGAAGGATGCATCGCCCTTGACGATGGCCTCGTAGATCTTCGCCCGCCCGGTCACGTCGTCCGACTTGGCGGTCAGGAGCTCCTGAAGAATGTGCGCCGCGCCGTACGCCTCGAGCGCCCACACCTCCATCTCTCCGAACCGCTGGCCGCCGAACTGCGCCTTGCCGCCGAGCGGCTGTTGGGTGATCAGGGAGTACGGACCGATGGAACGCGCGTGAATCTTGTCGTCGACGAGGTGCGACAGCTTGAGCATGTAGATGTAGCCGACGGTCACGTCCTGCTCGAAGGGCTCCCCCGTCATCCCGTCGTACAAGATCGACTTCCCGCCAGCGGGCAGCTTCGCCTGCGTCAGCCAGTTCTTGATCTCCGGCTCCTGCGCCCCGTCGAAGACCGGCGACGCGAAGTAGAGGCCGAGCTGGTGGGCGGCCCAGCCGAGGTGCGTCTCCAGGATCTGCCCGACGTTCATCCGCGACGGCACGCCGAGAGGGTTGAGGACAATCTCGACCGGCGTTCCGTCGGGAAGGTGCGGCATGTCCTCCTCCGGCAGAATGCGCGCAATGACGCCCTTGTTGCCGTGGCGACCGGCCATCTTGTCCCCGACGGAGAGCTTGCGCTTCATCGCCACGTAGACCTTGACCAGCTTGATGACGCCTGGAGGAAGCTCGTCGCCGCGGCGTATCTTCTCCTTCTTCTCGTCGAAGAGCTGCCGGATCACCTCCACCTGGCGCTCCGTCCGGTCCTCGATCTCGCTGAGAGCCGCCTTGAGCGTCGAGTCGGCGGTGGCAATCCGCATACGAGCGATGTCGGTGTACGGCAGCCCCCGGACGACTTCCTCCGAGAGCACCGCCCCCTTCGCCAGCAGGCACTCCGCTCCGTCCTGGTCGAACAGATCGGCCCCGAGCGTCTGCCCGTCGAGCATGGTCTGCAGCCGTTTCTTGACCTCCTCGTGCAGGATGCGAATCTCGTCCTGCAGGTTCGTCTCCAGCATCTCGAGCTCTTCGGCCTCGATGGCCCTGGCCCGATCGTCCTTCTCGATGCCCTTGCGCGAGAAGATCTTGACGCCGACGACGATGCCCTCGATGCCGGGGGGGCACAGCAGCGACGCGTCGCGCACGTCGCCCGCCTTCTCGCCGAAGATGGCCCGCAGCAGCTTCTCCTCCGGGGTCAACTGGGTCTCCCCCTTCGGGGTCACCTTGCCGACGAGGATGTCCGCGGGCTTGACGTAGGCGCCGATGCGGATGATGCCGCTCTCGTCGAGATCCTTGAGGAAGCCCTCCGAGACGTTCGGAATGTCCCGCGTGATCTCCTCCGGTCCGAGCTTCGTGTCGCGCGACTCGATCTCGAACTCCTCGATGTGGATCGACGTGTAGTAGTCGTCCTTGACCATGCGCTCGGACACGAGAATGGCGTCCTCGAAGTTGTAGCCGCGCCACGGCATGAACGCGACCAGGACGTTGCACCCCAGCGCCAGCTCGCCGAGCTCGGTGCACGGGCCGTCGGCCAGCACCTGCCCCTTGTCCACCCGCTGCCCGACCGCGACGATCGGCTTCTGGTTGATGCACGTGTTCTGGTTGGACCGGCGGAACTTCGTCAGGTTGTAGATGTCCGCTCCGATCTCGCCCGAGACCTCGCTCGCCTGCTCGCCCTCCACCCGCACGACGATGCGCTGCGAGTCGACGAAATCCACCGTCCCCGCGCGCCGGGCGGTCACCACCGCACCGGAGTCGCGAGCGGTGATGTACTCCATCCCCGTGCCGACGAGGGGCGCCCGCGCGCGCAGCAGCGGGACGGCCTGACGCTGCATGTTCGAACCCATCAGGGCCCGGTTCGCGTCATCGTTCTCGAGAAACGGGATGAGCGACGCCGCCACGGAGACGAGCTGCTTCGGCGACACGTCGATGAACTCGATCTCCTCGCGCGAGGCGGGGAGGAAGTCCCCCGCCATGCGGGCGCTCACGCGCTCGTCGACCAGATGGCCGCCATCGTCGAGACGCGCGTTGGCCTGCGCGATCAGGTACTTGTCCTCCTCCCAGGCGGTGAGGTAGAAGGAGTGCGGCTCGTGGTCGGCCGCCCGTTTCTTGCGGCCCTTCGCGGCGGCGTTGTCTGCCGTAACGTCGTTCGCCTCGACCACCTGGCCGACCTTGTACCGCGTGCCCCCGGAGTTCGTTATGCGCACGTAGTCGACGACCTGCCCGTCCTTCACCTTCCGGTAGGGGGACTCGATGAAGCCGAACTCGTTGATCCGGGCGTAGCACGACAGGGACGAGATGAGTCCGATGTTCGGTCCTTCCGGCGTCTCGATGGGGCAGATCCGTCCGTAGTGCGTGGGGTGGACGTCGCGCACCTCGAAGCCCGCCCGCTCGCGCGACAACCCGCCGGGGCCGAGGGCCGAGAGCCGCCGCTTGTGGGTGACCTCGGACAGCGGATTGGTCTGGTCCATGAACTGCGACAACTGGGACGATCCGAAGAACTCCCGGATGGCGGCCATGACCGGCTTGGCGTTGATCAGGTCGTGCGGCATGGCGGTCGCCATTTCCTGGTAGACCGACATCTTCTCCTTGATGGCCCGCTCCATCCGCACGAGTCCGATCCGGAACTGGTTCTCGAGCAACTCCCCGACCGACCGCACGCGCCGATTGCCCAGGTGATCGATGTCGTCGACGTTGGCCGGGGTGGCCCGGAGCTTCAGCAGGTACCGGATCACCTCGTAGAAGTCCTGCGGGTGCAGCACCCGCTCGTCGAGCGGCGTGTCGAGACCGAGCTTGGTGTTGAGCTTCAGCCGGCCGACGCGCGAGAAGTCGTACTTCTGCGCGTTGAAGAACATGTTCTCGAACAGCGAGCGCGAGCTGTCGAGGGTCGGCGGGTCGCCGGGGCGCAGGCGCCGGTAGATCTCGATAAGGGCGTCCTCGTGCGTGAGTATGGGGTCCTTCTTCAAGGTCGCCGAGAGCATCGGCCCGACCTCGTCCTGTTCCGGGAAGAACACCTCGATCGCGTCGATGTCCGACTCCTGCAGCATCGAGACGATGCGCGGCGTCACCTCGTTGTTGGCCTCGACGACGACTTCGCCGCTCTGCGGGTCGACCACGTCGGCGACGGCGAACGCGCCGTCGAGCTCGGCGTCGGACACGGCCACCGTCGGCACGCCGGCGGCGCGGAGCGCCTGCAGGGCGCCCCGGGTGACTTTCTTCCCCTTCTGAATCGTCACCTCGGAACCGGGGATCTCGACGTCCTCGGCGACGCGCCGGCCGAAGAGGCCGTCGCCGACCGCCCATTCGAGTGAGGACGACGTCGTCTCGACCCGCTCGACCGCGTAGAACTCGCGAACGATCTCCTCGGCGGTGCGCAGCCCGAGCGCCCGCAGGAACACGGTGGCCAGGAACTTCCGCTTCCGATCGATCCGCACGTAGACGAGGTTCTTGGCGTCGTACTCGAACTCGACCCAAGAGCCGCGATACGGGATGATCTGGGCCACGAACGACGCCTTGTCCTCGGAGTGGAAGAACGCTCCCGGGGACCGGTGCAACTGCGAGACGATGACGCGCTCGGTGCCGTTGATGATGAAGGTCCCGTTGCCGGTCATCAGCGGGATGTCGCCGAAGTAGACCTCCTGCTCCTTGATGTCCCGGATCGTCTTGACCCCGCTGTCCGGATCCTTGTTCCAGACCACGAGGCGAATGGTGACCTTGAGCGGCACGGCGTACGTCATGCCGCGTTCCTGGCATTCCTCCACGTCGTACTTGAGCTTCAGGCCCACGCCGGTTCCGCAGATGTCGCAGACGACTGGACCGCGGGCCGGGCTGGCCTTCCCACCGGAAGGCTGCCGAAGGTGTTCCAGCCCCTTCAACTGGCTGCACTTGCATTCCCAGTTGCCGATCGAGTACTCGATGAACTCCAGGGACGAGTTCTCGCGGAAGTCGCTGATGGGGAAGACCGACTCGAAAACCGACTGCAGACCGGAATCCTCACGCTCCTTCGCCAGGCGGTTCATCTGCAGGAAGCGCTCGTAGGACCTCTTCTGAATCTCGATCAGGTTCGGAATCGGAACCGTCGCCCGGATCTTCGAGAAATCGATACGCTCCCGGTAGACGTTCTTGGGCAGAGTCTGCACGGTCTGGAATCCTCTGTGTCTAGATCGGTCAGCTCAGGCGCCTGAAGCACGACGAGCGACGCCGGGCGGCGGCGTCTCGCGCTCTCGTCGCGGCCGCGGCCGCGACGAGAGCGCCGGGGCGTCCTCTCGGGATCGCCCGTTTCCGCGGCCGGCCGCAGCGGGCCGTCCGACCGCGGGCGCGCGGGGGCGGCGGGCAGGGCCCGCCGGACCTCACTTGATCTCGACCTTGGCCCCGACCTCTTCGAACTTCTTCGCGACCGCCTCGGCCTCGTCCTTCGGAATCTCTTCCTTGATGGCGGCCGGCGCGCTCTCGACGAGGTCCTTGGCTTCCTTCAGGCCGAGGCTGGTCACCTCGCGCACGACCTTGATGACGTTGATCTTCTTCGGACCGATCTCGACGAGCTGCACCGTGAACTCGGTCTGCTCTTCCGCCGCCTCCGCGGGGGCGCCTGCGGCCACGCCGGCCACCGCCACGGGCATCGCCGCCGCCGAGACGCCCAGCTCGTCCTCGAGCCGCTTGACGAGCTCCGACAGCTCGACGACCGTCATTCCCTTGATGTAGTCAACCACCTGATCCTGGGTCACGTCAGCCATGTTCAGCTCTCCTTCGACTTCTTCTGTTCCGCTTGGCTCAGGACGCTCATCAGGTCCCGGGGCACGGCGCTCAGAACACGTACGACCTGCGCCATCGGCGCCTGCAGGACGCGGAGGAGCGTCGCCTGCAGCTCGGGTTTGCCGGGCAGGGTCGCCAGGTCGGCCACGGCCTTCGCGTCCAGGGCCCGCCCTTCCACGACCCCCGCCTTGATCTCCAGGGCAGGAGCCGACTTCGCGAACTCGATGAGGGCCTTCGCGAGCCCGGCCGGGTCTTCGCTGCCGTAGGCCGCGGCCGTCGTCCCCTGGAACTGGTCCGCGAGGACGTGGAACGGGGTGCCATCCACCGCGCGCCGAGCCAGCGAGTTCTTCACGACCCGGTAGCCGCCCTGCGCGGCGCGGACGCTGCGGCGCAACTCGGTGACCTGGGGCACGTCGAGGCCCCTGAAATCGACGAGGATCACGCTCGCAGCGCCCTCGAAGGCCGATCGGAGGTCGTCGACGCGCGCCTCCTTCTCCGCCCTGCTTATCGCCATTCGTCACACCTTCACTTCGAAGCCGCTTCCACGCTCGCGCCGTCGACCCGGATTCCCGGTCCCATCGTCGACGACACGACCACGCTCTTCACGTACTTGCCTTTCGCCGTGGACGGCTTGGCCTTGATGACGCTGAGGGCCAGCGCGCTGGCGTTCTCGACGAGCTTCTCCGCCGCGAACGACGTCTTGCCGATCGGCGCGTGCACGACGCCGGCCTTGTCGACACGGTAGGCCACCTTGCCGGCCTTGATCTCGCCGACCGCCTTGGCGACGTCGACCGTCACCGTCCCCGTCTTGGGATTGGGCATCAGCCCCCGGGGGCCGAGGATGCGGCCGAGCTTGCCGACCGAGCGCATCATGTCGGGCGTTGCGACGACGGCGTCGAAGTCCATCCAGCCGCCCTGGATCCGGTCCACCATCTCGTCGCCGCCGACGATGTCGGCCCCGGCCTCCTCCGCGACCCGCTGGCCGTCGGCGTTCGCAATCACCAGGACGCGCTTGCTGCGCCCGAGACCGTGCGGAAGCACGACCGTGCCCCGCACCATCTGATCGGCGTGCCGGGGATTGACGCCGAGCCGCATCGCCACCTCGACCGTCTCGTCGAACCCCGCGTAGCGGACGCTCTGCAGAAGGGGTATCGCCTCCGACAGCGGGTACGGCCGGCTCTCGACCTTCGATCGCGCCTCGACCAGCTTCCTCGAACGCTTCGGCATCGGCTTACCCCTCCACCTCGAGGCCTATCGAACGTGCGGTGCCGGCGATGATGTTCACCGCCATGTCCAGCGAGTTGGCGTTGAGGTCCGGCATCTTGGTCTT
>JAPOYG010000268.1 GCA_026706755.1 Acidobacteriota bacterium | reverse complement strand
GATCTACGGCTCGCTGATCATCGACACCAGCGCCGACGACCACATCTTCGCGCTCGACGCCACGACCGGCGACCTGGCGTGGGAGACCAGGATCCTCGACTACACCGAGAACCCCGCCACGCAGACGTCCGGGCCGATCGTGGCCAACGGCAAGGCCGTCTCAGGCCGGAGCTGCATGCCGGCCGGCGGCCCCGACGGCTGCGTGATCACCGCCCACGACGCGCGGACCGGCGAGGAGCTGTGGCGGCGCCGTACGATCCCTGCGCCCGGCGAGCCGGGCGACGAGAGCTGGGGCGGCGTGCCGTTCGAGGAGCGGAAGCACGTCGGCGCCTGGATGGTGCCGAGCTACGACCCGGCGCTGAACCTCGTCTACATCGGCACGTCGGTCACGTCGCCGGCGCCCAAGTTCCTGATCGGCGGAACCGACAACCGGCACCTCTACCACAACTCCACCCTGGCGCTCGACGCCGACACGGGGGAGATTGCCTGGTACTACCAGCACCTGAACGACCACTGGGACCTCGACCACCCGTTCGAGCGGCTGCTCGTGGACACCGCGGTAGCGCCGGACCCGAGCGCGGTGGAGTGGATCAACCCCCGCATCCGCGCGGGCGAGGTCCGGCAGGTGCTCACCGGGATTCCGGGCAAGACCGGCGTCGTCTACACCCTCGACCGCGGGACCGGGGAGTTCCTCTGGGCGCGGCCGACCATCACCCAGAACGTGATCAGCGGCATCGACGGCGCCACCGGAGCGGTGACCGAGAACCCCGAGCTCATCTTCACCGCCGAGGGCCAGGAGATGCTGACCTGCCCGCACGCCAGCGGCGGCAAGGACTGGGAAGCCGGCGCCTACAGCCCGCTGACCAACCTGATGTACATGCCGCTCCGCAACGTCTGCGCGAACATGCGGGCGGAGGGTCCCGACAGCACGTCGATCTACGCCATCGCCTGGCGCCCGCGGATCGCGCCGGGCACGGACCAGGTCGGCACCGTGCACGCCGTTTCGGCCGAGACCGGCGAGACGGCCTGGGTCCACGAGCAACGGTCGGCGACGATGTCGCTGGTCGCCACCGGCGGCGGCCTCGTCTTCGGCGGCGACGTCAACGGCCGCTTCCGGGCCCTCGACCACGAGACCGGCGAGGTGCTCTGGGAGGTGAACCTCGGGTCGCCGGTCTCCGGCTTCCCGATCACCTACGCCGTCGACGGCCGGCAGTACGTGGCGGTCAGCACCGGGACGGCCCGGTTCCTGAACCTGACCCCGGAGCTGCGGCCCAGCGCAGGCAACAACCTCTTCGTCTTCGCCCTGCCGTAGGGGAGAAGCCGCAGGCGACGATTATCGGGCCAGCACCTCCTACGGAGCCGCCCCCCGGCCCAGCCAGGCGTCGAGGTGCTCCGCCTGCGCGGGGGAGGGCGACTCCACCGGCTGCAGCCGCCAGCCCTCGGGCGGCCGTTCTCCGAAGCGCGCGTCGAGGCGCAGCAAGCGTTCCCGCCGGGCGATGAGGAAGGCAACCTCGTCGCCGGCCCGGTAGAGGTCAAGGCGCTGTCTCCATCCCGCCGCCGCGACCCGGTAGTCGTCGATGGCGATGATCTCGTCTCCGACGTTGAACCCGGCCTCGTGGCCCGGCGTGCCGCGGGGCACCCCGGCGACCAGCAGCCGGCCGCCGTCCGCGCGCGTCCCGAGGCCGAGCCAGGCCGGCGCCGCCGCGTCCTTGTCCGCCGGTGAGCCGGATGCGAACTCGAGCCCGAACCAGTCGAGGGCCGCCCGGTAGTCGAGCTCCTCGGTCGAGCGGATCGCCCGATCGAACCAGTCGCCCAGGTCGACGCCGGCGACGTCGGACGCCACCGCTTCGAACTCGCCCGGCCGGAATCCCCGATCGCCGGAATAGCGGGCGTAGGCGACCTGCAGGACGTCGTCGAGGCTGCGTCGGCCGCCGGTCGCTTCGCGCACGCGCGCGTCGAGCAGGAAGCCGATGACGGCCCCCTTGGTGTAGTAGCTGACGGTGGTGTTCCGGCTGTTCTCGTTGGGGCGGTAGAACTTGATCCAGGCGTCGTGCGACGCGTCGGCCACCGGCTGCACCAGCCGGCCCGGCGTCGTCTGCAGCGCCTGGATCTGGCCGGACAGCGCCTCCAGGTACTCCTCGCGCGTCGAGATCCCCGCCCGGTGAACGACCAGGGGGCCGTAGTAGGAAGTCAACCCCTCCACCATCCACAGGCTGGGCGTGTAGGCCTCGCGCTCGTAGTCGAACGGCCCGAGGGCGGCGGGCCGCAACTGCTTGACGTTCCAGGCGTGGAACAGCTCGTGGCTCACCGTGCCGAGCCAGCGGAGATAGCGACGGCGGTCGCGGGTGGTCCAGCGGCTCGTCATGAGCAGGGTCGAGTCCCTGTGCTCGAGCCCGCCTCCGGCCTCGACCAGCATGTTCAGGAAGAGGTAGCGGTCGTAGGGGAAGAAGCCCCAGATCCGGAGCTGCTCGCGCGTGATGCGCTCGACGTCGGCGGCCGACGTCGGACCGTCCCACACCCCGCCTTCGCCGACGTTGACGAGGGCGTGGGGCGTGCCGTCCACCGCGAAGGGGTAGGTCGTCGGGTTGCCGGCAATGATGGGCGAATCGACCAGCGTGTCGAAGTCCGCCGCCCGGTAGCTGTGCGGACGGCCGTGGGGGGCCGGGGGCAGGGCGGTGACGCTCTCGGTCCAGCCCCCGGCCAGCTCGATACGCACGTCGTGGGGGCGCGGCGCCGCGTCGGCCAGGGTCAGGAACGTCGGCGCGCCGTTCAGCATCGCGAAGTCGGCCTCGACCCAGTTCGTGCGGACGCTCATCTCCCGGCAGTAGACCCGGTAGGCCACCGCGATCCGGTCGGCGCCGCCGGTCTCGACCCGCCAGCGGTTCTTGCTCGACTTGGCCACCGCGAGCGGCCGCCCGCCGAGCGTGGCGGCGCTCACCGCCTCGACGTGCCGCGCGTATTCGCGGATCAGGTAGGAGCCGGGCGTCCAGGCCGCCATCATCAACTCGACCGCGGGCCGTCCGTCCACGGGCAGCACCGCCTCGATCTCGGCGTAGTGCGTGGCGGGCGCCGCGAAGCGGACCGTGTACGAGATGGGATCGGGGGACTGCGCAAGCGGCGCTGTCGGTCCCGCCAGGTGCAGGAACAGAATCAGGACCCAGGGCGCTGGGAGCGCGTGGCCGGAGCGCCGTCCCATTCGAGCGGCGCCGCATGCCGCCTGCGTTCCTGCCATTCGATTTCCCTTTCGCGAACGGATGTCGGAGTCCCTGTCCCGCCCGGATCCCGAACTGAGCGCCAGATTGCTTCCTGTCGTGACCGTGGCCGCTTCGTGCTCGGGACGAACTCTCAGAGACCGTCCGGCCGGAAGAACACGGTGAAGTCCCGAATCCGATTGGCGTCGTCGACCTCGATCAGGTCCACCGCGATGGCCGGGTCTTCCTCGTTGCACCCCTCCACGTTGATCAGCTCGAAGGCCACCCGGCCGCCGTCCGCCACGCTCTTGCCCACCGCGATGCCCGTCGCTCCGTTGGCGAGGACGCCTTCGTAGAAAGCCAGTATCGCGGCCCGCCCGCGCCGGATCTGCCCGTCGGGTCCGCGGTGCACCGCGTCGTCCGCGAAGAGGTCGGTCACGCGCTCGGCATCACCGGCGTTCAGGCGGGCGACGTACACGCCGGGCACCGCCGCGGCCGACGAGACCGTCTCCATGTCCTGGGCCACCGGCAGGTCACGGCAGGACTGTGCCGCCTCCCCAGCGCCGGGGGTGCCGAGAGCCAGCGCGGCGAGGACGGCCAGCGCCAGTCCGAACCGAACGTATGCGACCTGCTGCGAACGGGACCCGGATGTCTGCATGTGAGCCTCCCCGGCCAGCCCAGCCACGCAAGGTGGCCTGACGTGCTGATGTCAACGCGTGCGAGTCTCCCCGGAAGACGGCGATACGCTCCGGCAATCGGTAGGCGTTCCTCCGCGACCGCATCGAGCCTGCGGAGCGCCCTACCGCTCCGGAAGGGCGAATACCACCAGGCGCTCGTTCCCGCGCTGCTGGCCGGTGGCCGGCGCGGAGACGTTGGCCGCCACGTACTGCCGGCCGTCGCTGCCCGCGTAGGTGATCGGCACCGCCTCGACGTTGTAGTCGAACGCCGCAGACCAGAGCTCCTCTCCGGTGCGGGAGGCGAACGCCCGGAAGCGCCGATCCGTGGTGGCGCCGATGAAGACGAGGCCCCCGGCGGTGACGATGGCGCCGCCGACCGACGGGGTGCCGACCCGCTGCTTCGCCTCGGGCAACAGCTCGTTGATGCCCAGCGGCACCTCCCAGGCGATCTCGCCGCTCGCGGCGTGCACGGCGTAGAGCCGCGCCCAGGGCGGCTTGTAGCACGGGAGCGCTCCCAGCCGCTCGCCCTCCGCGTCGAAGATCGGCGCCTCGAACGGCGGCCCCGGCGAGCGGACATAGGCCACGTGGTCCTCGACGTCCGGGCCGTACTCCGGGTTGACGTCCATCCAGCCGCTGATCGGCCGGTCCTTCGAGTTCACGAAGATGTAGCCCAGCTCCGGGTCGTAGGCCGTCCCGTTCCAGTTGACACCGCCGCCCGTGCCTGGGAAGACCAGCGACGGCGGCGTCCCCTCCTGCCTGAGCCGGAGCGGCGTGTAGGGCCCCTCGTTGTAGTAGCCCACCTCGTCCCACAGCTCGCGGCAGGCCGCGGCGTGCTCGGGCGTCGTGTCGTCCGCGGTGACGATGTCTTCCGGCCCCATGCTGACCCGCGCCACCGGCGGCGGCTTGAGCGGGATCGGTTGCGTCGGCCAGTACTCCTCCCCCGGCACGTCGCCGGCGGGCACCGGGCGCTCCTCCACCCCGTGGATCGGCTCGCCCGTCACGCGGTTCAGGATGAACATGAAGGCCGACTTCCCCACCTGCGCCACGGCCGGAATCCGCTCCCCGTCGCGCTCGATCTCGAGCAGGCCGGGCGCCGGCGGCAGGTTGTAGTCCCACAGATCGCGGTGGATGTTCTGGAAGTACCACGCCAGCTCCCCCGTCGCGATGTCGATGGCGATGGTCGAGTTGGCGAAGAGGTTGGCGCCGGGCCGGTCGCCGCCGTAGAAGTTCGAGCCGGGGCTGCTGACCGGCATGTAGACCAGGCCGCGCTCCTCGTCGACGGTCAGCGTGAACGCCCAGACGTTGTTCCCGATGCGGTTGCGCCAGCTCTGGTTGCCCCAGGTCTGGCTGCCGAAGTCGGACTCCGTCGGCAGCGTCGGGAACTCCCACCGCAGGCGGCCGGTGGCGGCGTCCAGGGCCCGCGGGTAGGCGTACACCGGCTCTCCCCCGCCGCGCGGCTGATTGAGGTGCGGCGCGATGTGCTCCTGCCCGGGGCCGAAGGCGCTCGAGCCGAGGATCAGGGCGTTCCGGTAGACCACCGGGACCCCGGTGTACGGGATCCGCAGCTCGACTTCCCCGTCGCCGCCGAACGACGCGTCGCGCGCGCCGGTTGCGGCGTCGAGGGCGATGACCTTCGACAGGCTGGTGAAGTAGATTCGCGCCCCGTGCGCGTCGGTCGCCGGGCCGTAGGCGACGCCGCGGAACGAGGCCAGCCCTTCGGCGAGCTCGTGCCGCCAGATCTCCTCGCCTGTCTCCGGCCGCAGGGCAACGACGCGGTTGCCGGCGGCGAGGTACATGACGCCGTCGACGACGATCGGCGTCACCTGCTGGAAGAGCTCGGTCGGGGTCGGCCCTTCAATGAAGCCGAAGCCGCTCGGTGGATGGAACCGGTACGACCAGACCTCTTCCAGCTCCGCGACGTTGCCGGCGTCGATCTGGTCGAGCGGCGAGAACCGCGTGCCGGCGAGGTCGCGGTTGTAGGTCGGCCAGTCGGCGTCGGGGCTGCGCCCCGGAGCCTGGGCGAGCGCGGTGGACGCCCCGACCGTCATCGCGACGACGACGCCGAGCAGCAAGCCCACACGGCCCACTCGCTGCGCCCGAGCGCCGATTCCGGATCTGAATCGCATCGGCGGAACTCCTTGTCTTCCGGAGGCTGGCGCCATTCTATCCCTCGGCCCGCACCGCGCCGACGACCACCGCTCCCGGTGGTCGCACGCGCTCGCGCGACGGCGGCGCCACGCGGCCGCGCCCGCGGCAGGCGGGATTCGCGGACGGGCGTCCGGGGACGCCGACCGCGATACAATCGCTTCGCCCGCGCCGCGGGCGCGTTCGCCGTTCCCGGCCCCTTCGGAGGTGACGACGATGCGGAATCGACCCCCGACCATCGCGAGTCTGCTCATCGCCCTCGCGGCGCTCTCCATTCCGCCTGCCCTGGGTGCCCAGGAGGGCGAGACGATCACCCGCGAGGCAGTACGGCCCTTCGTCCCGGTGACGGACGCGATGCTGCGCGATCCCGATCCCGAGGACTGGCTGATGGCCCATCGCACCTTCGACTTCCAGGGCTACAGCCCGCTGGACCAGATCAACCGGGACAACGTGCACACGCTGCAGGTGGCCTGGATGCGCGCGATGGACGAGGGCCCGCAGCAGGTGCAGCCGCTCGTCTACGACGGGGTGATGTACCTCGCCAACAACGGCGACCACATCCAGGC
>JAPOYG010000457.1 GCA_026706755.1 Acidobacteriota bacterium | reverse complement strand
GTGAAGTCCGCGGGGCAAGCTCCTGGCACTTCAACGTGTCGCGCCGATCCGGTAGGATCAGGCCCGCTCTCGGAGTGGGAGGCTAGGGCCGGCGCGAACGCCGGAAGCAAGCAAGAGGGAGAGTGTGCATGTCTCAAGTACGAAGCGGAATCGAGCGGCGATGGATGATCCTTCCGGTCGTCGCGCTCGCGGCGCTCGTCGCCGCCGGGACGGCGGCGGCGCAGGGAGGGGAAGGCAACACCGATCTCGTGCAGCGGGTGCTTCCGAACCCGAACCCGGAGGTCACGACCGACTGGGCGAAGCTCCCCGACGAGCGCACGTGGGGCTCGACCGCCGGCATCGACATCGACCCGACCGACGGTCACGTCTGGGTCTATGACCGCTGCGGAGCGAACGGCCTGGACGGCGGATGTGCCGCCAACCCGACCGTCGATCCCGTCCTGAAGTACGACCGGCATACGGGCGAGCTGCTGGCCAGCTTCGGCAAGGGGCTCTTCGTGCTGCCGCACGGCCTGCACGTCGACGACGACGGCAACGTCTGGGTCACCGACTCGCAGGGCAACGGCGAGATCGGCCACCAGGTCATCAAGTTCAGCCCCGAGGGCGAGGTCCTGATGACGCTCGGCGTCGCCGGCCAGCCCGGCAGCGACCCGGAGGGAGTCCACCTCAACGAGCCGTGCGACGTCGTCACCTGGGGTCCGACCGGCGACATCTTCGTGTCCGACGGCCACAGCGGGCAGAACCCGAACCCGCCGGAGGGGCGGACCGGGCGCATCCTCAAGTACGACAAGGACGGCAACTTCATCAAGCAGTGGGGCGAGATCGGCTTCCGGCCGGGCCAGTTCCGCACGCCGCACGCGATCGAGTTCGACTCGCAGGGCCGGCTGTTCGTGGCGGATCGCGGCAACCACCGCATCCAGATCTTCGATCAGGAAGGCGAGCTGCTGGACATCTACCACCAGTTCAGCCGCATCAGCGGGATCTACATCACCGCGGACGACACGCTCTACGCGATCGATTCCGAGTCCTCCGAGGGCAACCACTACGGGTGGAAGACCGGCGTCCGCATCGGGCCCGCGAGTGAGGACAAGGTGACCGCCTTCATCCCGCCCCACGTCCCCGAGGAGGGCCGCGTGCTGCAGGGCCTCGCCGGCGAGGGCATCGCAGTCGACGAGGATGGCACGGTGTTCGTCGCCGAAGGCCCGGGCTCACGGCCGTTCGCGGGCGGCGGCGTCACCCGCTACGGGAAGGGAATGGACTAGGCGGAGTAGCGGCGCCCCGGGGTGGGCGCCGCCTTTCCGATTCAGGGGCTCGGCCGGTGCTGCCGGCCGGGCCCTTTCGCTCCACGGCTCTTGCGGGCGGTTGCCGCGCGCCAGGCGACGGCCCGGAGGAACCGGGCTTGGAGGCTGCGGATGCGACGGCGGACCCCGATCACGATCGGCGCATCCGCCGCGGGCTTCCGCCTGCGGGACGGCGAGGGGCGCGAGCACGGGCTGGCGGACTACCGCGGCGCCTGGCTGCTGCTCGTCTTTCACCGCCACCTGCGCTGACTGCCTTGCCGCCGCCACCTGTTGCAGTTGCAGCAGGCCGCACCCATCCTGGCGGCGCTGGACGTACGCGTCCTGGTCGTGACCTTCGAGCCGGCCGCGGCGGCGGCCGGCTACGCCCGCGAGACGGGCTGTCCGTGGCCCGTCGTCTCCGACGAGGCCCGCACGCTGTACGACGCGTACGGGATGCGGCGAGCGAGGCTGCGCCATCTCGTGGGGCCGGCGACCTGGGTGGCCTACTGGCGCGAGCTGCGGCAGGGCGTCCTGCCGCGCTGGCCGGCGGCCGACACGTTCCAGCAGGGTGGAGACGTCCTGATCGACCCGGCTGGAATCGCGCGCCTCGTGCACGTCGGCAGCGGGCCGGGAGACCGCCCGCCCGTCGAGCGCATCGTGCAGGCGCGCCGCCTCGCGTCCGCGGCCCGTGAGGGGTAGCCGGGAGTCTGCGCCGCAGAACGCGCGATTCGGCTTCTTGCTGCCCGCGCAGACTCCCAACGCGCCCGCCAGGGCGCGCGAGCCCCCCCGCGCGCGTCGGCAACCCGCTGCGGGCGTGGAGTCGCGAGTCGCCGGTTCTACGGCGCAGACTCCCCGGGGCGGGCCGCCTGGAGCAGCGTACCCCACCACGCGTCGAACGGGTGCACCTCCGCGACGCGGGTGCGGCCGCGGTAGACGGGGCGGCCCTCGTTGGCCCAGGCGAAGAGGGAACCCTGGAGGTTGTGGACCTCCGTGATGCCGCGTTCCCGGAGCCGGGCGGCCAGGGCGGACGAGCGGACGCCGACCGAGCAGTAGGCGACGACGAGCGCATCCGGCGGCGAGTTGCGGAGGATGCGCATCGCTTCTTCGACCGTCTGCGCGTGGTGGGCCCCGGCCAGGTGGGAGACGGCGTACTCCTCCGCCTCCCGCGCGTCGAGCAGCACGACGGGCCGCCGGCCTGCATCGAGCGTCTCCGCCAGGAGCTCGGTCGTCATTTGCGGCACGCCCGAATAGCGCTCGGCGATCAGGCGGTCGACGTCGCTCCAGGACGGCCCGGGCGGGCCGGGAGCGCACGCGGCCGCCGCGACGAGCCACAGCGCCAGCCCCGCGGCGACGCCGACGAGTCCGAAAGCCCCGGATGAGCGGTACCGGTTCCGGGCTCGCATCGGCCTTCTACGGCGCAAGCTCCTAGGCCCGGCGCCGCTGCAGGCGATGCCGGCTGACCGCGAGCGCGGCCTCCGCACGTTTGGGATCCACGGAGCCCTTGAAGTACGCGCCCTCGTCGATGGCCACGGCCGGCGACGCGATGCGGCCCTCCACCGATCCGCTGGGTCGGATCTCCACCAGCTCGGACGCCGAGAACGTGCCCGTCGCGCGCCCCAGGACGGTTACCGTACGGGCCGCGACGTCGGCCGTGACGGTCGCATCGTGGCTGATGGCCACCCCGTGCTCCAGTACCGTGAGCGTGCCGTCGAAGCGGCCCTCGATGATCAGGTGCTCGGAGGCCGTCACCTCGCCCTTGATGCTGACCGTCCGACCAAAGCGGGTGACGTCTTCCGACGGGCCTCCGCCGGGGGCGGCAACGGGTGCCTCGTCAGGGAGCTGAATGGGCCGCAGCTTGGGCACGCCGTCCCTCCGCCCGCCGATCGGTCGCGGCGGCAATGCACGAAGTGGAGCGGGAGACGGGGGTCGAACCCGCGACCTTCAGCTTGGGAAGCTGACACTCTACCACTGAGTTACTCCCGCTCAGAAGACTCGGCGGCCAGTCCAGTCTACCGGTCGCCGACCGCCTTGCCAAATGCGGTCCGCGTCAGGCGCCGCGCCGAATCACCTCGAGCACCTCGTCGCGCTTCTCCTCCATCAGCCCCCGGTCGGCCGCCTCGAGATTGAGCCGGATGAGCGGCTCGGTGTTCGAAGGGCGCACGTTGAAGTGCCACTCGGCGTAGTCGACGGAGACGCCGTCCATGCGGTGCACGCGCGCGTCGGCGTAGCGCGCCGCCAGCCGCTCGAGCGTATCGCGCACGGCATCCATGTCGGCCATCTCGGTGTTGATCTCGCCGGAGATGAAGTATCGCTGTCGGAGCGGAGCCAGCAGCTCGCCGAGGGTCTCCCCGCGGACCGACATCAGCTCGAGGACCAGCAGGGCCGGAACGAAGCCGTTGTCGGCGAAGAAGTTCTCCCGAAAATAGTAGTGTCCGGTCACCTCGCCACCGAAGACCGCGTTCTCCTCCCGCATCCGCTTCTTGAAGAAGGCATGGCCCACACGGTTCATCAGGGCCGTGCCGCCGTGCGATCCCACGACGTCCGCGACGGCGCGGCTGGCCCGGACGTCGTAGATGACCGTCTCTCCGGGCTGCTTGCGGAGGAACGCCTCGGCGAGTAGCGCCGTGACGAAATCGCCGGGCACGAACCCGCCCTCTCCGTCGATGAAGAAGCAGCGGTCCGCGTCGCCGTCCCACGCGATGGCCCCGTCCGCCCCCTCGGCCGTGACGCGCTCGACGACTTGGCGCCGGTTCTCCTCGAGGAGGGGATTCGCCTCGTGGTGCGGGAACGACCCGTCGATGTCGAAGCAGAGCCGCGTCGTCCGGCAGGCCAGGCGGTCGAACAGCGGCGGTGCGACGAGCCCCCCCATGCCGCTGCCGGCGTCGAGCACCAGCGAGTAGGGGCGGACCGCGGCGGGGTCTATGAAGCCCAGCACGTGCTCGACGTAGTCATCGAGGATGTCCGCGGACCGCAGGCGGCCGCGCGCGGCCGGCGGCGCGGGAATGCGGTCTCCGATCACCATGTCGCGGATCTCCGCGATGCCCGCGTCGCCGCTCAGCGGGAGCGCCTGCCGGCGCACCAGCTTCATCCCGTTGTACTGCTTCGGATTGTGCGACGCCGTGATCTCCGCGCCTCCGTCGAGTCCGTCGCGGGCGACACCGTAGTAGAGCATGTCGGTGCCGGCCAGGCCGTAGTCGACGACGTCCGCCCCCTGGGTGCGCGCCCCGTCGATGAAGGCCGCCGCCAGCTCGGGTGACGACAGCCGCATGTCCCGACCGACGGCGATGCGCCTCGCACCGAGGAAGGCGACGAACGCCCGACCGATGCGGAACGCGAGGTCCGCCGTAATCTGATCCGGGTGGATGCCGCGGATGTCGTAAGCCTTGAAGATGCCGGGGTCGGGAGCGGTTGTCATGGGTAGGTTCCTGGGGCGGTGGGGGCTGGGGCCGGACACGGAGCCTGCGACGGGTATGGTGGCGTCAGCCGGCGCGTGTGTACGGGGCAACCTGGGAGTCGTCTCCGAGGACCACCGACGGGCCGAGCTCCGCGTGGGCGCCGATCCGGCAACGGTGGCCGACGATCGCCTGCCGCATGACGGCGCCGTCGCCGACGACGGTCTCCGGCCAGAGGATCGCGCCGCCCACCACGGCGTCCTGCCCCACGACGACGGAGCGGCCGATGACGCTGCCCGGCCCGATCCGCGCCCCGCGGCGGATCGTGGCCCCCGGGGCGACGAAGCAGGGACCCTCGAGCCGTGCGCCGGATTGAATGGCGGCGCCGTCGGCCACGATCCGGTCGCCCGGAGCGCCGGCGAACGGCGGAGCCGCGCAGCGGCCTTCCAGGATGTCGCGGTGGGCCTGCCGGTAGCTGGCCGGCGTGCCGATGTCCCGCCAGTAGCCTCGCTCGATGTGGGCGACGAACGACTCGCCCCGCTCGACCAGCGACGGGAAGTAGCTTCGCTCGATGGAGTACTTCGTGCCGGGCGGGATGCGATCGAACGTGTCCGGCTCGAGCACGTAGATGCCGGCGTTGATGGTGTTGCAGCGGATCTCGTCCGGATCGGGCTTCTCCACGAAGCGAATTACGCGGCCGTCGGGAGCGGTCTCGACCACCCCGTACCGGGCCGGATCGTCGACCGGGGCAAGGACGATCGTGGCCCTCGCCCCCCGTTCGCGGTGCAGCGCCACCAGGGCCGCGAGATCGATCCCCGTGAGCACGTCGCCGTTGAAGACGACGGTCGTCCCGTCGAGGTGCGGCTCGGAGAACTTGATCGCTCCGCCGGTCCCCAGCGGCTCGGGCTCGACGACGTAGCGGATCGGCAGGCCGGCGCCCGCGCCGTCCCCGACCTGCTCGCGGATGCGGTCCGGCTGGTAGTTGAGGCTCAGGATGACCTCGTCGATCTCCGGAAGGCGCCGGAGAACGTCGATCTGGTGATACAGGAACGGCCGATCGAAGATCGGCACGATCGGCTTCGGAGTGTTGACGGTCAGCGGGCGGAGGCGCGTGCCGAAACCGCCCGCGAGAAGGACCGCCTTCATGCGGCGCGATCATAGCGCGGGGCTTGGGGGCGCGGGGGCGAGGCGCTACAATGGATGGTGCACGCCGGCGCGCGCCGGGAACCCCCATGAACCTGCCCAACGCGCTGACCCTGGGGCGCATCTTCCTCGTTCCCCTGCTGGTCGTCGTGCTGCTCACGAAGTTCGAGGCCGAGCTCGTCTTCGGCGTGCCGAAGGAGGTCCTCGGAGCCGCCATCTTCGGCCTCGCCGCCCTGACCGACTGGCTGGACGGCTACCTGGCCCGCCGGCGCAACGAGATCACGCAGTTCGGCCAGATGATGGACCCGCTCGCGGACAAGCTGCTCATCACGGCGGCGCTCGTCTCGCTCGTGCAGATGGGCCGGGCCGAGACGTGGATGGTGGCCATCATTCTCGGCCGGGAGCTGGCGGTCACCGTGCTCCGCAGCCTCGCTCACGGCCGTGGGCTCCCGATGCCGGCTTCGAGGCTGGGCAAGCTCAAGATGGTGCTGCAGGTCGTCGCGGTCCTGCTGCTGATCCTGGGCAGCCGGGTCTGGCTGTTCGACGTGCTGGGCCAACTGGCACTCTGGCTCGTGCTGGTGACCGCGGTCACCTCCGCGGTGCGCTACTACCGCCGCTTCCGCATCCTGACGGAGCCCAACGTGGCCGACTTCGAGAGCGCGCGCGACCGGCGGGCCCGCGACGAGCGCGCGAGCGTCGGACGGGGCGCCGCCGCCGGCTAGGAGCCTGCGCCGTAGAACGGCGCGGACTCCTGAAGGATTGGGTTGGGCGCCGAGCGGAG
>JAPOYG010000263.1 GCA_026706755.1 Acidobacteriota bacterium | reverse complement strand
GGCTGGGCGATCCCACGCCGGAGCGCGGAGGGCGCGCGAAGCGCTACTTCCGGGCAACCCCCGAGGGGGTGCGCGAGGCCCGTTCCACGCGGGAGACGCTCTCCCTGCTGTGGCAGGGGCTGCCGCAGTTGGAGCGGGCATGCACCTGAGGCGCCCGCCCCGGCTGGCGACGTGGCTGCTCGGCAGGCTGGACGCTTCGTGCGACCCGCTGGTGGGCGATCTGCACGAAGAATGGCAACGCGGTCGGTCGGCCCGCTGGTTCTGGCGACAGAGCATCGGGGCCTGTTGCGCACGAGCCGCGGCGCGGCTCAGGAGGGACGTCATGATCACGAACAGGAGCGTGCCCATCTTCGCAATCGGTGCCGTCGCCCTCCTGGTGGTCGCCCTGCTGCAGGTAGGCGCCTGGTCCACGGTGGTGGGGGTCATCGCTCGCGGCGAAGGTCCCGCCCCCGTCTCCGCGCGGCATCTCCCGCCCAGCGGGGCCACCTCGCGAGGCGACCTCGCCGCGTCGCCCCGGCGCTCCGAGTTCGTCGACGTCCCACTTCCCGGGAGCGCCGCGCCCGTCCGCACCTGGGTCGTGTACCCCGAGCACTCGCCGGCGCCGGTCGTGGTGGTCGTCCACGATCTCTACGCGCTCTCGAACTGGGTCCGGAGCGTCGCCGACGCCTTGGCCGCCGAGGGATTCGTCGCGGTCGCCCCGGATCTCTTCGCGGGCGAGCGGCCCGGCGGGTTCCTCCCCTCCGCGCCGCGCATCGAGCCGCGGGAACGAACGGCCTGGCTCGACGCCGTCGGAGCCTGGGCGCTCGACCTGCCGGCCGCCGACGGCCGCCTGGGCACGGTCGGGTTCAGTTGGGGCGGTGCGGCCGCGTTCGCCTACGCGGTGGACCGCCCCGAGCTGGACGCGCTGGTCGTCTTCTACGGCGAGACCCCGGAGGCGGAATCCGACTACGCGCGGATCGACGCGCCGGTGCTCGGCCTGTACGGCGGCGACCTCGGGACGGCCACGACGCTCCCGCGCGCGGAGGCGGCGATGGCGGCCGCCGGGAAGTCGTTCGAGTCGATCGTCTACGACGGCGCGACCGTCTTCCTCAAGGCCCAGGAAGGCCTGGACGCCAATCGCCGGGCCACGGAGGACGCGTGGCCGCGCACGCTGGCCTTCCTCCGGCGGCACCTGGCGGAGTAGGAGGCAGGTCCGACCGCTACGGCAACAGCCAGGGGCGGCGAAGCCGAGGTACAGCACCGCGTCGAATCCTCCGCCACAACCGCGGTTGGGGACGCGGCCGGCTTCGGAATATCGTTCTGTCATGAGCAACGGGGCAGTCCGCGGGGGCATCGCCGCAGTCACGGGTCAACGGACGCGCTGGGATCTCCCGGCGATGGCGGCCGAGGCGCTCATGGTGGTGTTCGCCGTCCTCGTTGCGTTCGGGGTCGAGGAATGGCGGGAGGAGCGGCAGCTCCGGCAGTTCGCCGCGTCGGCGCGTGCCGCGATCGAGCTGGAGATGCAGGAGAATCTGGATGAATTCAGGAGCAGTCAGCCCTCGCTGAGGAGTCTCCTGCAGCGAATCGCGGTGTTCGTGCGAGCCGAGGACGAGTCCGATCCCGTCTTCAGCGACGGTAGCTTCGAGATTTCCTTTGCCCTTCCGAACGTCTCCTCCGCCGCCTGGCGCACGGCGCAGGCGAGCGAGGCCGCACCGTACTTCGACTACGACTGGATCATTCGGGTCTCGCAGGTCTACGACATACTCGATGCCTACGAGCGGGCCCGCGACCTGATGCTCGACTCCATCAGCCTGGTGCTGGCCAGGGCAGCGTCCGATGCGCACCCTCTCGACTTCAAGGAGGATCTCTACCAGCTCAACGGACGTCTTCTGTTGCTCGATCAGGCGCACGAGGCCATACAGGAGCAGATGGAGCAGCTTCTGGCCGACGAAGAGACGGCTTCGACCCCCGAGTAGGCACGGCCGGCCGCTGGTCGTTTTCTACGGCGATACCCCGGAGGCGGAACCGGACGATCGGGCAGACGCCTCTCCTCGAGAGCGGCAGTCGGCGTGGACGAGGACCTCGCCACCGTGATTGACTTCCTGAAGACCGAGGCGACCTCGATTCGCCGTGAGGTGAAGGCCCATGCTGTTCTGGCTCACGCTGCTGGTGGTGGCGGTCTGGCTCGTGTGGGTGTTCCGGCAAGTGCCGTTGACGTGGTGGCCGACGAAGGTGATCACGGTCCGGTCGGCCACGGTCGGCGCCGGAACCGCGGTGGTCACGGCCGGGGCACTCGCGTTCATGGGCGTGCCACCGGGACTCTCCGTCCTGGCAGGATTGCCCGCGGGCGGATTGGCGCTCGCGATGGCCATCACGATGGGCGACAGCAGGTTCGACTTCATGGGACCGACGGTGACCCGCCGCCGGGCAGGCCTCTGGCTCCTCATCTGGGTCGTCATGGCAGGCCCGGGTTTCCTCGTGGGATCGGTGGTCGACCTGGACCGCATCAGCACAATGGCGCTGCAGGTGCTGGTGCTGAGCACCGGATTCGCGGCCTACGCCTTCGGTGGCATCATGGCAACGCTGGAGCATCGGGACGGCGAGGGCGCGGCGGAGGATCCGCGCCTGCACGTCTTGACGCCTTCCCCGAGGGAGCGCCGCTAGACGATATGGAATGACCGGCTCGCAATCGTGCCGTCGTCGTGCGCGAGCACGCGACAAGGTGGCCGAGGCCTCCTACGATTCGCGGGTTAACACCTCGCGGTGTCAGAGCCGCAGACGAAGGGAGCCGGTCACCATGGAGCCTATCACCTACGTGGGAATCGATGCGTGTGTGGACGCCTCCGCGACTGCAAGCCCTTTCTTGGATCCTCGCTCTGCCGTCAGTATCCTCGAGTTCTGCTGCACCCGTTGTCGGACGCGGCGTTCCGTTGAAGGACGGCCAGCCGCCGGGCTGGCCGTCGAGAGCTTCCCGCACGGTCGGCGGCGGCGGTCACCCCGGAGGGGCCGGAGCGGAGCGGAGGAGGCGCGAAGCGGCTTGACGGCCGCCGTCGACCGTGCGTCGGGAAGATGCACTTCGTGCGGATGGTCCGCTGCATGCGGTCAGGTGCTGTCGTGTGTCCGGCCTCATTTGCGGGCATGTCACGCGCCGCGGGCCTGTATGGAGATACGCGGATCGGGTCCAAGATCGCACAAGAGTGCTCAAAGGCACAGGCATCAAAGCTGGTTCTCCCGACCCCGTCTCGTTGACCGTTTGCCCTTACCATCGTCCGACCTGCTCGCATTCCCCGACGGCGCCGCGCCGGCCTCCTGACTCCCTTCAGGCGGTCGGCTGTGGTGCACGGTAGTATTCGTTCTTCGTCATCAACGCCCAGGCGATGCGCGCCATCCGGTTTGCGAGGGCCACCGCGACCAGCATGCGCGGCTTGCGCGCCAGCATCCGGGCCAGCCACGGGTCCTTCGTCGCGCCACGTCGCACCGCCCCGCCGACGGTCGCCATCGCGCCGCTGATCAACAACCGCCGTAGGTCACGCTGACCCTTCTTGGAGATCTTACCGAGCTTCGGCTTCCCGCCCGTCGAGCTCTGCCGGGGCACCAGGCCCAACCAGGCCGCGAAGTCGCGGCCGCTGCGGAAGCTCTCCATCGGGGGCGCGAAAGCCTGGATCGCCGTTGCGCACAGGGTCCCGATTCCCGGGACACTCA
This sequence comes from Acidobacteriota bacterium, assembly GCA_026706755.1. Lineage (GTDB taxonomy): Bacteria > Acidobacteriota > Vicinamibacteria > Vicinamibacterales > UBA8438 > JAGWAJ01. The sequence continues at coordinate 2,981 of JAPOYG010000263.1, read as the reverse complement.
TCAGCCGCTTTGTCTCCTCGTCTTCGCGCGCCTGTTGGCGGAGGTCATTGTCGAGTTCTCCGACCTTCTCATCGAGGTCGGCGACCTGAACCAACAACAGCGCGCCCAGTTCCCGAACCGGCTCCGGCAGTCCCGAATCGGCATCTTCAACCGCATCCGCGAGCCGCTCCACATGAGCCGGCCCTTGCGGCGCGATGACCCCGAACTCCGCGAAGTGCCCCCGCAGCGCGTTGATCGTCTGCGTACGTTGACGCACCAGCAGATCGCGCGTGCGGAACAGCATGCCTCGAGCCTGCTGCTCGCGCGACTTCACCGCCACGAAGCGCATCGTCGGGCGCGACGCGGCCTCGCAGATCGCCTCCGCGTCGGCAGCGTCGTTCTTCTGCCGCTTCACGAACGGCTTCACGTAGACCGGCGGGATCAGCTTCACCTCGTGACCCTGGTCCCCGAACGCCCGCCCCCAGTGGTGCGAACTCGCGCACGCCTCCATCGCGACGACGCATCGGGGCTGCGAGGCTACGAAGTCCAACACCTTGGCTCGGCTGAGCTTCTTGCGGAAGGCCACCGACCCGTCGGGCCGCGCGCCGTGCACCTGGAAACTGCGCTTCGCCAAGTCGATTCCGATGATGGTAGCCTGCTCCATTGGATGCCTCCTCCTCCAGGTGGTGCGCTGCAATAGCTCCACCTTGGCACATTGCGATGCCGTTCGGGGGGAGGCGTCCACCCCATCACACAAGGCGAATCTGCAGGTGGCGTTGCTCGCGCCGGACGCGACCGAACCGGTCACCTGGACGGTGGCGAACGAGGCACGGGCGGTGGAGCGGCTGCGGCGGAAGCTGGAGCGGACCGTGGCCGGAGCGATCTCGTGCTGTTACGAGGCTGGCCCGTGCGGCTATGCATTGCAGCGGCAGCTCGGACGAGGTCGCGTGCAGTGCCAGGTGATCGCGCCGGCGCTGGTGCCGCGGAAGCCGGGCGAGCGCATCAAGACGGACCGGCGGGACGCGCGCAAGCTGGCGGAGCTGCATCGGGCGGGGCTGTTGACGGCGGTGCGGGCCCCGACGCCGGCCGAGGAAGCCGTCCGCGACCTGTGTCGAGCTCGGGATGACGCGCGCGCGGACCGGCAGCGATGCCGGCACCGGCTCGGCAAGCTGCTGCTGCGCCGGGGACTGCACTATCCGGGTCGAGCGTGGACGATGGGGCACCGCCGGTGGGTCAACCAGCTGATGTGGCCCCACGCCGCCGACCGGGTCGTGGTGGAGGATTACGTGCTGGCCATCGACCAGGTCGACGCCCGACTGGGCGAGCTGGACGCGGAGCTGGCGGCGGTGGCCACGAGCGAGCCGTATCGGGAGCCGGTCGGCTGGTTGCGCTGCTTCCGAGGCATCGACACGCTCACCGCGATGCTGCTGCTGGCGGAGTTGCACGATGTGCGTCGGTTTCCGACGGCTCGGGCGTTGATGGCATATCTCGGACTGGTGCCCGGGGAGCACTCGAGCGGCGACCGCCATCGTCGGGGGCCGATCACGAAGACCGGCAACGCGCTGGCGCGGCGCCTGGTGGTGGAAGCGGCATGGCACTATCGGCATCGGCCTGGTGTCGGTCCGACGCTGGCCCGACGGCGAAGTGGCCAGCCGCCGCGGGTGGTGGCGCTGGCGGACAAGGCGCAGAAGCGGTTGTGTCGGCGTTTTCGACGGCTGGCCGCCTCCAAGCCAGGCCCGGTCGTGACGGTGGCCGTGGCCCGCGAACTCGTCGGCTTCGTGTGGGCGGCCTTGCACCCGGAGGCCGCGTGACGGAACTCGCATTCGCTCGAGTCGCCGACGAGACGGGGCCGCGCGGCACCAGTGAACCGCCGTGGCGGGCGTCGCGTCAAGCCGCTCGGACGCGGCTCCTTCGCTTCGCTACGGCCCTCCGGGTGACACGACGCCCGCCACGGCGGGAACAGCCTATACGGCCGAAAGCAGAGCTTCCGGCCAGGACTGACCGGAAACGCGCAACGGCCCGAGGAGGGGCCGTCGAGACGGCGAACGATCAGAGGCACGATCTGGAGAACGGGCGAGCTAGCGATGCGATCCGGACGGCGTTGCCGCTCCCAACTCGCGACTCCTAGACGGTCCACTCTCCCGACGAATCACCGTCATGCGTGCGCTGTCACGGGCAACCGTGATAATCACCGAATAGCAGTGTGACTCGTCGTCGAAGCGACCTCGATCGTTCGTCGTCTCGGCGGCCCGCTCTCGGACTGTTCAGCGACAGCGCCCCCGGCCGCTCAGTGGACACGGGCGCTGACGAACGTATGAGTGGTTGACAAGGGTCATTCCATAGCAGCTAGCGATGGAGTACTTGGTGGTCGTGCATCGTGACCGGCCGGACGGTCCGTGCGGGGTAACGGTTCCGGATCTGCCAGGGTGCTTCTCGGCCGGCGACACGCTGGCGGAAGCACTGGCCAACGCGCGCGAGGCGATTGCGCTCTACGTGGAGGACGTGTTGGCGTCCGCGGAGCCGGTCCCCGAACCCTCCAGCGAAGTCGACCCGGACGGCGGGATCGTCGCCGCCGTCCCGCTCGACGATGGCCTGCTGAGCGAAAAGGCGATCCGCGTGAGCGTCACCCTGCCCTCCCGGTTGCTCACCCTCATCGACCGGGCCGCCGGCCCGCGCGGCCGGTCCGGCCTGCTGGCGGAGGCGGTCGTCGCACATCTCGGGCGCCGGAAAGCGAAATGAACGAGCGGGGCGCCCGACCGGCTGCCTCCACATGCGGCGGGGGCCCTGTGAGGCGCCGAGCCTACCAGGCCGGCATCCGGCGGTCGCGCACGTAGGACTTGGTGATGCGCCCGAGGCTGGGGGTGCCGGCCTGCCGCATCACCATCCGCAGCTCGCTGTCGAGGATGTCGAGCGCCGTCTCGACGCCGGCCTGCCCGAACGCGGCGAGGCCGAAGATGTAGGGGCGCCCCACGCCCACGGCCGTCGCGCCGAGGGCCAGCGCC
>JAPOYG010000652.1 GCA_026706755.1 Acidobacteriota bacterium | reverse complement strand
CGCCAGGCGAGCTCCGGCTTCGGCGACGCCGGATGAGCGACGATCCCGAAGCCGCCCAGGCGAGCGACGTCCTCCACCACGCCGGCCGCATCCCCCCCGAGCGGATACGGCGCCTGCGGCAGACCGAGGGCCATGTAGTGCCCGCCGTCCGTGCTGATCTCGACGCCGTCCAGGCAGAGCACACCGGATCGGTAGGCCGGGGGCGCGGGGGGACGCGTCCCGTCGCCGTGGTCGGTCAGCACGACGAAGTCGAGACCTGCGCGGTGCGCGGCGGCGGCGATCTCGGGAACCGTCCCGCTGCCGTCCGACCAGACGCTGTGGACGTGAAGAGCCCCCCGCACGACCACCGGCGCGCGGCCCGGCAACGGTGCGTGGTCCTCGGGCCCGGCGCGGCGCGCGGCGGGGGGGACGATCAGCCAGAGGGCACCGGCCACCAGCAGGGCCGCCGGTGCGAGGCGCCGCACGCGCCGCGCGCTGCGGGGCGCGAGGCGGCCGGCTCGGTAGCTCAGAGACCGGCGGCGGAGCGGAGACCGGCCGCCTTGTCGGTCCGTTCCCACGTGAACTCCGGCTCGCTCCGGCCGAAGTGCCCGAAGGCGGCGGTGTTCCGGTAGATCGGACGCCGCAGGTCGAGGGTCTCGATGATCCTCTTGGGGGTCAACGGAAAGTGCTCCCGGACCATGCCCCCGATCGTCGATTCGTCGATCCGCCCCGTTCCGAACGTCTCGATCAGGACCGACACCGGATCCGCCACGCCGATGGCGTACGCCAGCTGCACCTGCACGCGTTCGGCGAGGCCCGCCGCGACGCAGTTCTTGGCAATGTACCGTGCCATGTAGGACGCCGACCGGTCTACCTTGGTCGGGTCCTTGCCGGAGAACGCCCCCCCTCCATGGGGGGCCATGCCGCCGTAGGTATCGACGATGATCTTGCGCCCGGTCACCCCCGAGTCGCCGTGCGGGCCGCCGGTCACGAAGCGTCCGGTCGGATTGACGAAGACCCGCGTGCGCTCGTCCATGAGCGCGGCGGGAACGACCGGCTCGATGATGCGGGTGCGCACGTCGTCGCGGATCCGCTCGATGGAGACGTCGTCGCGGTGCTGACTCGAAACCACTACCGCGTCGATGCGCAACGGGCGATCACCGTCGTACTCGACCGTTACCTGCGACTTGCCGTCGGGCCGCAGGTAGTCCAGATCGCCGGCCCGGCGCGCCTCGGACAGGGCGCGGACGAGCCGGTGGGAGAGCATGATGGGCAGCGGCATCAGCTCGTCGGTCTCGGAGCAGGCATAGCCGAACATCAGGCCCTGGTCGCCCGCCCCGCCGGGGTCGACGCCCCGTGCGATGTCCGGCGACTGCCCGTGCAGGGCCGAGATGACGGCGCACGTGTCCGCGTCGAAGCCGTACTTGGCCCGCGTATACCCCACGTCCCGCACCGCGGCCCGAGCCACGTCGCCGAAGTTGGGGCGGGACGTGGTGGTGATTTCGCCCGCGAGCGCGATGAGCCCCGTCGTCAGCAGCGTTTCGCACGCGACTCGGCCCGTGGGATCCTGCTCGAGCACGGCATCCAGGATCGCGTCCGAGACCTGATCCGCGATCTTGTCCGGGTGTCCCTCGGTGACCGATTCGGAGGTGAAGACGTATCGCCCTGTCCGGCGCATGGGGCTCCTTCCTGCTGACGGCTCCGTGCCCAATCCAACCCCGCAGCCTAGCATAAAGGCGGCGCCGGGGGCAGTCGGCCGGTCGATCGGGCGGCTCCGGCGGTCCACGGCGGCCACCGGCGTCGCTCGGCGGCTCGCCGGTAGCCGTGCTCGCGCCCGTACCGGCGCGTGGAGGTCGGCGCTGCCGCGACGTTCCGCAGCGCGCGTCGTGCGGCGCAGGCCGCCGGCCGTTTCAGGCGCGCGGGTGGCAGGCCTCGTACACCGCCTTGAGCCGCGCTTCGAGAACGTGCGTGTAGATCTGGGTCGTCGACAGGTCCGCATGTCCCAGCAGCGTCTGGATCGAGCGGAGATCGGCGCCGCGCTCGAGCAGGTGCGTCGCGAACGAATGCCGCAGGACGTGCGGACTGATCCCGCGCGGGAGCCCGGCGAGCAGGGCGTGCTTCTTCAGGATCTTCCAGCAGCCGACGCGGCTCAGCCGTCCACCGCCGCGGGCATTGACGAAGAGCCACTCCGATGCTCGCCCGGAGAGCAGCCGGGGGCGCGCCGCCTCGCTGTACTCGCGCACCCAGCGCACGGCGACCTCCCCGACCGGCACCAGCCGCTCCTTCGCTCCCTTGCCGATGCAGGTCAGGCAGCCGGACGCGAGACGCAGGTCGCCCGTGCGCAGCGCCACGAGCTCCGAGACACGGAGCCCCGAGGCGTACAGCACCTCGAGCATTGCGCGATCGCGCAGGCCGGCCGGCGTAGCGGGATCGGGCTGCTCGAGGAGCCGATCGACCTCATCGGCCGACAGGCAGTGCGGCAGATCCGGCCAGGAACGCGGCGCCCGCAGCTCGTCGGCGGGGTTGGCGTCCAGCCGCCCGTCGGTGACCAGGAAGCGGTACAGCCCCCGGATGCACGCGACGCTCCGGGCCACGGAACGCGGCGAGCGCCCCGAAGCCATCCCCTCTCGCACGAAGCGCTCGAGATCGCGCCGGCGGAGCTCGTCGAGGCTCTTGCCCGCGCCGTCGGCGAAGCGCACCAGGTCCGCCACGTCGCGCGCGTAGCTCTCGACCGTCAGGTCGGCCAGCCGGCGGACGACGCGAAGCTCCTCCAGGTAGCTGTCGGCGAGGGCGGCGTTGCGATCCGCGAGGCCCACACCTACCTTATCGGCAGCCGCTTCCCGGACCCTGCGCCAGACTCGACCGCTGCCCCTAAACCAATGGAACACAATGACTTTGCGGGCACGGCCGGCCATTGCGCCGCCGCTCCGGCCGGTTGTATACTGAGGGGCCGTTCGGCCGCTCGCCCCGGCGTCGGCCGCCGATTGAATCGACTATTGCGACCATTCCAGAGGGACGACGTGATGGCTCAACGCTCGCGTAGGCCGGCTGCAATCGGTGGCGCGCTCGCTGCGCTCGCGCTGCTTGCGGGCTCCCCCGCGCCCGCGTCGGAAGCGCCGGGAGGATCCGCGACGCAGGACGACGGAATCGTCGCGCAGCTCATCGAGTACGTTGGCGCGCAGCAGGCGCTTGCGGCCGACGACGCCGACCGGGCGAGGGCCGCGCTCGAGCGCCTGATCGCCGTGGCCGACGACGTCACGCGGCCCCTCGTGCAGGCCGTCGCGAGAGCGGACGACATCGAGACGATGCGGCAGCGCTTCAAGCCGCTGTCCGAGTTCCTGGCCGCCCTCGATCTGCCCCGGGGATACGCGCGGGCCTACTGCCCCATGTATGACGGCGGCTCGAACTGGGTTCAGCTCGACGGGCCGGTGCGGAACCCCTACTACGGCTCGACGATGCTCACCTGTGGCGTGGTCGATGCGGCGCCGGGCGCCCACATGGACCACACGCCCCGCCACGGCGGCACGGTGTTCATGGCCCCGGACGGCTTCCACCACATCGAGGGCGCCTATCCCGAGCCCGGCGTGTTCCGCATTTATGCGACCGACAACTACCGGGAACCGGTCGACGTGACGTTGTGGATGGGCCGCGCCGTCCTGGAGGAAGAGTACGACGCCGCCACGGACGAGTTCCTCGAGGTCACCGCTTTCGCCATGCTGCCCGCTCCGGGGGGCGCCTACCTGGAGGCCGAGGTCGGCGACGTCGCGGTACCGGCCGAGATCATCGCCAAGTTGCAGTTCGCGGACGACTTCCCCGAGGAACGCTTCGATTTCATCTTCGCCGGCTTCTCGGGAGACGCGCCGCGCGAGACGTTGACGCTCGACCGCCCCAACGTTCCGGCCGCCCTGCCCCTGGCCGAGCGGATTCGTCCCCGCATCCCCGAGCGGACGAGCGACATCGTGGGGGGGATCGAGGCTCGCGACCGGGAGATCGTCGATCTCGTGACGCGCGGCGCATTCACGGAGATCTTCATTCCCGCCCTGCAGGCCAAGGAGCTCGCCCTCGCGTTGCACGACCGCGCGGAGGCGCTTCCGGCACGCGCCCGGGACGACGTGCGGATCGCGGTCCGGAGCCTGGTACGTGCCGCGTGGCTGCTCGACTGGTACGGCGACCTCGGCAACAAGCAACAGGTCGACGACGCCTACGGCGTGTTCGGCTCCGCGGTGTCGCAGATCTCCCGCGTCTACGGGGAAGCGGCCGCTCCCTAGGCGCCGGCATCGGGGAACGCCCCGGCGAGCGTGTCGCGGCGCGAGTTCCCGGCGCGGCAGGAGCGGGTTTCCTGCCGCCGTCAACGGTCGGTTCCCTGCGGTCGGTTGGCGTCGGCGGAAGAGAGGTGCAACGATGCGGCGATTCAGGTGGTGCGTCGTCCTCCTGGCGGTCGGGTTCGCGGCCACGTCGGGTCCGGTCACCGACAGCCATACGCCGATCGCGTCGCGGTGGAACTACAAGGAGCACCTCTTTCCGGTCTTTCGCGACAACTGCGGTGCCTGCCACCGCACGGACGGCATCGCGCCGATGTCGCTCATGACCTACCGCGAGGCGTTCCCGTGGTCGCAGTCGATCCGCGAGGAGGTGCTGGGGCTGCGGATGCCGCCCTGGAAGGCCGAGGACGGGTTCGGCAACTTCCGGAACGGACACTCCCTGCCCGCCCACGAGATGGACATGATTCTCGAGTGGTCGAGCGGCGGCTACCCGCAGGGGCCACGGAACCTGGAGTTGCCCACCGTCGCGGGCCCGCAGGGCTGGCAGCTCGGAGCGCCCGCGCTCGCGTTGGAGATGGCCGAGCCGTTCGTCCTCGACGCCGGCACCAGCGAGGCAGTGCGGTACTTCGTGCTGCCGACGGGTACGGCGGATGCGCTCGCGATCGCCGGCGTGGACGTTCTGCCCGAGGCGGGCGCCGTAGTGCGCGGCGCGATGGTCTACTTCGACGCCGAGGGCATTGCCCGGGAGCTCGACGAGGCCGATGACGGGCCGGGTTTCGCGACCCCGGACGCCGGCGTGTTCCCCACCACGCCTCCCGTCGCCGTCTGGTCCCCCGGCCAGGCGCCGGTGCTTCAGCAGGGCGTCGCGCGGACGCTGCCGGCGGGTGCGGACCTCGTCCTCCGCATGCACTACAAGAAGACGTGGATTACCGAGGGACAGGAGTTCCGCGATCGGACCGCGGTCGGCCTCTACGCTGGGGGTGGCGAGATGGCCGGCATCGAATCGCTCGTCGCGGTCTCGCCGGCTACCCTCGACGGGCAGGAGGCCTCCTTCACCTACACCCTGGACGAGGACGTCCGAATCCTGGCGCTGCTCCCGGAAGTCGACATCGAGGCCTCGGACGTCCGGGTGCTCGCGACGACTCCCGACGGCACCGAGATTCCCATGCTCTTCCTGCGGGAGCCGAGCGCCGCGTGGCCGACCCGCTACTGGTTCGACGAGCCGATCGAGGCGCCGCGGGGCACGGCGCTCACCGTCGCGGCGGTGCTGCCTCCGGCCGCGGAGCACACGCCGTCCGTATCCCTGCTGGGCATCGAGAGCGCCCCGCCGATTCGGTTGCTTGTCGACTACACGCCCACCGGGGCGCCGGCGGGCGACTGAGGGGCTCGTACGCCCTCCCTCACCGTGACTTGGCGGAGCCACGCCGGGAGGGGCGGCGCTTCGGGCGGCCGGCGTCTACGAGGCCGTCCACGCTCATGAGTTCCGCGTTGAGCAACGCGCCGCCCGCCGCGCCGCGGACGACCTCGTTGCCGAGCGCCACGAACTTGCAGTCGAGCACGGAGCATCGCCGCAGATTCCCGATCAGGACCGACATCCCGCGGTCGAGGTCAAGGTCGAGGCGCGGCTGCGGGCGGTTGGGCTCGTCGAGGTAGATGAGCGGCCGCCGCGGCGCGCTCGGGAGGCGCTCCGCCTGAGGCCGACCGCTGAACCCGGTGAACGCGGCCCGTACGTCGTCCAGCGAGGGCTGCGACTCGAAGCCCACGGAGACGAGGGCGGTGTGTCCATGGACCACCGGCACGCGGGTGGTCTGGGCGCTGACCCGCACCGGGTGCGGCTCGACCGTCCCCTTCTTCAGGAGTCCCAGGACCCTCCGCGTCTCGTGCTCGACCCTCTCTTCCTCGCCGGGAATGAACGGGACGACGTTGCCCACGATGTCGAGCGCCGGGACGCCGGGGTAGCCGGCGGCGGAGATCGCCTGCAAGGTCGAGACGGTGACGGATCGCAGGCCGAAGCGCCGCAGCGGCGCCAGCACCATCGCCAGCACGACGGTCGGGCCGTTCGCGCTGCACACGATGCGGCCGGGCCCGCGGCGCACCGTCGCCTGCCGGTCGAGCAGGGCCACGTGCTCTGGATTGACTTCGGGAACCAGCAGCGGGACGTCGTCGTCCAGGCGGTGGCTGCGCGCGTTGCTGAACAAGACGCGCCCCGCCTCCGCGAAGCCTGCCTCCACGTCTCCGGCCTCGGCGGCATCCAGGCCCGAGAATACCAGGCGGGGAGCGCCCTCCGGCTCCGAGCGCTGCAGCTCCAGATCGGCGACCGCGGGCGGCGGCGGCGACGACATGCGCCACGACGCGACGTCCCCGTAGCGCCGGCCGACCCATCGTTCGCCCGCCGCCACCCAGGTGACGCGGAACCACGGATGGTCCGCGAGCGCGGCGACGAA
>JAPOYG010000482.1 GCA_026706755.1 Acidobacteriota bacterium | reverse complement strand
GCCTCGGCGCCGGCCGCGTAGAGGATGGCGCGCGCTTCCTGCAGCGACGGCGCGGCCCACTCCTCGTCCTCGAACCGCACCCGGCCGTGCTCGTCGAACTCGACCAGCACGGCGTCCATGGGCTCCACGTAGAGGCGCATCGGATCACGCCCGCCCCGCGGACTCGCTGGCCCGGCGCTTGCGCCGGGGCGCACGCGGCCCATCCTTCCGCGCGCCGTCCGCGGAGGCCGGCTCGATGTCGAACGTCAGCGCGTCGTCCGCGAGGCCGATGCGGACCGTGCCGCCGTGCTCCAGCCGGCCGAAAAGGATCTCGTCCGTCAGCGGGTTCCGGACCTCGGTCTGCACCACCCGCGCGAGCGGCCGTGCTCCGTACTTGCGGTCGTAGCCCTTCGCGGCGAGCCACGCGCGCGCCTCGGGCTCGAGCGTGATGGCGACCCGGCGCTCGGCGAGCTGTGTTTCGAGCTGCAGGATGAACTTCTCGACGATGGTCTCCATCACCGCCGGCGACAGCTCGCCGAACGTCACGACGGCGTCGAGCCGGTTCCGGAACTCGGGGCTGAAGATGCGCTCGATGGCCGCCTGCATCCGCCCGCGGGCCGCTCCCGCCGCGTCGTCCCCGAACCCGATGGCGCCGGCGCTCGCCTCCCGCGAGCCGGCGTTCGAGGTGAGGATGAGCACCGCGTGCCGGAAGTCGGCCCTGCGCCCGCCGTTGTCCGTCAGCGTGGCGTGGTCCATCACCTGCAGCAGGATGTTGTAGATGTCGGCGTGCGCCTTCTCGATCTCGTCGAGCAGCACCACGGCGTAGGGGTGGGTCCGCACCGCGTCGACGAGCAGCCCGCCCTGCTCGAAGCCGACGTAGCCGGGCGGGGCGCCAATCAGCCGCGCCACGGCGTGCTTCTCCATGTACTCGCTCATGTCGTAGCGGAGGAACTCGTTCCCGAGGTGCAGGGCGAGCTGGCGGGCGAGCTCCGTCTTGCCGACCCCGGTCGGACCCGCGAACAGGAAGCAGCCGGCGGGGCGGTCGGGAACGCCGAGGCCGGCGCGCGAGCGCTTGATGGCCGTGACCACGTTGCGCACGGCCTCTTCCTGGCCGAACACGACGCGCTGCAGCGACTCCTCCAGCGACCGCAGCCGTTCCTTGTCGGACGCGCTCGCCTGCTTCGCCGGAATGCGCGCCATCCGCGCCACGACGCTCTCGATCTGGCTGGTCGTCACCTCCGGCACGGCGTCGGAGTCCTCGTCGCCGCCGGCCGGCCGCTGCATGGCCAGCACCGCCCCGGCCTCGTCGATCACGTCGATGGCGCTGTCGGGCAGCCGGACGTCCCGCAGATGCCGCTTGGCGAGGGCGGCCGCCGCGGATACCGCGTCGTCCGCGTAGGTCACCTTGTGATGCTCGGCGTATCGGGGGCTGAGCCCGGCCAGGATCCTGGACGCCTCGTCGACGGTCGGCTCCTCGATGGCGACCTTCTGCAGCCGTCGGGCCAGCGCCCGGTCCTTCTCGATGTGCTTGAACTCGTCGAACGTGGTCGAGCCGATGACGCGCAGCTCGCCCGCGGCGAGCACCGGCTTGATCAGGGTGGCCAGGTCCATCGTGCCGCCCGTGGTGGCGCCGGCTCCCACCGTGGCGTGCACCTCGTCGATGAAGAGGATCGGCAGCGGCCGCTCGGCGAGGCTGGTGATGACCGCCTTGAAGCGTTCCTCGAAGTCGCCCCGGAAGCGCGTTCCCGCGAGGAGGGCGGTAGTGTCGAGGGAGTAGACCTCCGCCCCGGCCAGGGGCGCGGGGACGTCGTCCTCGAGCAGCCTCGCCGCCAGCCCCTCGGCGAGCGCGGTCTTGCCGACGCCGGCCTCCCCGACGAAGACGGGGTTGTTCTTCCGCCGCCGGCAGAGGATCTCCAGGGTGCGCCGCAGCTCCGCCGTCCGGCCGATGAGGGGATCGAGCTTCCCCGCGCGCGCTCGCGCCGAGAGGTCGACCGTGTACGCGGACAAGGGATCCCGCGCCGACGCGGGGCCCTCCTCGCCGGCGCCCGCCTCGGCGCGGGCACCCTGCGCCTCCGTGTCGCCCGTGATCCGCGGCACCTTGGAGATGCCGTGCGAGATGTAGTTGAGGATGTCGAGCCGCGTGACGCCCTGCGCCTCGAGCACCTCCGCGGCGTAGGCCTTCGGCTGCTTCACGATGGCCGCGAGGACGTCGCCCGAGCGAACCTCGTCCTTCCCGGCGCTCTGGACGTGCAGCACGGCGGTCTGGAGCACGCGCCGGAACGCGAGCGTCTGGGCCGGCTCGCGCGAACGGTCCCCGCGCCCGAAGGTCTCGAGCGTGCCGAGAAACTCGTCCAGCGTGCGTCTGAGCACCGGCAGGTCCGCCCCGCAGGCGCCCAGTATGCGCTCGCCCTCGGGCTCGTGAGCGAGCGCATACAGCAGGTGCTCCAGGGTCAGGTGCGTATGGCGGCGCGACGCGGCCTCCCGGTAGGCGACGTTGAGAATGAGCTCGAGTGACGCGCTGAACATCCTGTCCGCTCCGTCCGGCCGGGGCCGTCAGGTGTCCTCTTCGATGGTGGCCTGCAAGGGGAAGCCCGCGTCGGCGGCAAGGTCGCGCACGGTGGCGACCTTCGTCTCGGCCACTTCGTACGTGTAGGCGCCGCAGGCGGCCTGCCCCTGGGTATGGACGCGCATCATGAGCCGGAACGCCTCCGCCGGGCTCTTCTGGAACACGCCCTCGAGCACGCGCACCACGAAGTCCATGGTGGTGTAGTCGTCGTTGATGAGCAGCACCCGGTAGAGCCGGGGCGTCTCGGTCTTCCGGCGCTGCCGTTCGAGCACGCCGGCGCCGGATTGCTCGGAACCCTTGGCGGTCATGCCGGTCTCGCAGGCCTCCGCGCGGCGACCTCACCCGAGCGTAGCGACACGCCCGCGGGGCGGTCAAGCATGTCTCCCGCCGGCGTCGGGGGCCGTAGTACAATCGCACCGCCCATGGAGACGATCGCGCGGGGCATCGCCTACACCGATCTCATGCACGCGGGGCGGGCGCGCATCATCGCGACCGCCGTCCTGCAGAGTGCCGGCGGCGTGGCGCTGGTCGATCCGGGGCCGTCCTCGTGCCTCGATACGCTCCGCGCGTCCCTGGCCGGCGCGGGCATCGGGATCGGCGACATCCGCAAGCTGCTGCTTACGCACATCCACCTCGACCATGCCGGCGCCAGCGGCTCCCTGCTCCGCGAGAACCCCGACATCGAGGTCTGCGTGCACGAGCGCGGCGCCCCGCACATGATCGATCCCTCGAAGCTGCTGGCCAGCGCCGCCCGCCTCTACGGCGACGCCATGGACGAGCTCTGGGGACCGTTCCTGCCCGTGCCCGCCGACCGGGTGCGCGTGCTCGCCGGCGGCGAGCGCATCGCGGCCCCGGATCGCGAGCTGGAGGTGGCCTACACGCCGGGCCATGCCTCGCACCACGTGAGCTTCTTCGACCGCTCGAGCGGCATCGCCTTCGTCGGCGACGTCGCGGGGGTGCGCACGGGACGGGAGCTCTTCGTGCTGCCCCCGACACCGCCCCCGGACATCGACGTCGAGACGTGGGCCGACAGCATCGAGCTGGTGCGCCGGTGGCGGGCCTCGACGCTGCTGGTGACCCACTTCGGCGCCCACGAGGACCCGGATGCGCATCTCGACGCCATGCGGACGCACCTGGCGAAGATGACGGAGATCGCGCGCACCGTGGTCGAGGCGGGCGGGAGCGACGCCGCGCAGGCCGAGCGGTTCACGGAGTCGATGCGCGGGTACATGGAGCGCCACCTCCCGGCCGCCGAGGCCGACCTCTACGGTTCGGCGGCGCCCCTCGATCAGTGCTGGCTCGGCCTCGCCCGCTACTGGCGCAAGCAGGGCGTCACGGCGCCGGCCTCGACGTAGCGGCGCCGTCCGTCCAGCCTGCCCGAGGACTCGCCCACGGCCGTGCCCGGGGCCCTTGACCCGGCCCCAGGCATGTGCGATGGTCACGATTCGAACCGCAAACGTTGCCGACCGTGTGCATTGCCGCGGTTTCGAAGGAGGTTACCGATGAGCTGTCGCATGATCCGTCCGCTCGCCCTGCCGGCCCTGGCGCTCGCCGCCCTGGCGCACGCGGCGGCGCCCGTAGCGGGACAGGGTCCCGAAGGCGGTGCGTCCGGCGCACCGCGCACCGCCTGGGGCGACCCGGACCTGCAGGGGATCTGGTCCTCCTCCGGGGCCACCCCGATGGAGCGGCCCGACGAGTTCCAGGGGCGGGAGCGGCTGACCGACGAGGAGGTCGCCCGGCTGCGCGGCGAGATCGCCGCGCGCAATGACGAGCTGGCGCAGGCGGAGGCTCGCCGCACCCAGGCCGGCGGCAACGTCGGCGCCTACAACAACTTCTGGATGGAGCGCGGTGTGCGGTCGAACCGGACGTCGATGATCGTCGACCCGCCCGACGGCCGCTTCCCGCCGCTCACCGAGGCCGGGAAGTATGCGCGCGACAACCAGCCGCGCGGCGACGACACCTGGGAGGACCGCCACATCTGGGAGCGCTGCCTCACGCGCGGCGGCATGCCCAACGCAATGTTCCCCCGGTCCTACAACAACAACATGCAGGTGTTTCAGGTGCCGGGCTACGTCGTGATGCTGCTCGAGCAGGTCCACGAGCTGCGCGTGGTGCCGCTCGACGGCCGCCCGCACATCGCGTCGAACATCGGTCAGTGGAACGGCGACGCGCGGGGCCACTGGGAGGGAGACACGCTCGTGGTCGAGACGACGAACCTCGATCCGCGCGTGAGCGGTCTGCAGCCGTGGTCGGCCTTCAGCTCCTATGACGGGTCGGGCGAGGACATGCGCCTCGTGGAGCGCTTCACCCGCACCGGGCCGGACTCGCTGGAGTATGAGGTCGAGGTCCACGACCCGCAGATGTACACGCGGCCGTGGACGGTCGCCTATCCCTTCGCTCTCTCCTCGGACGTGATGTACGAGTACGCCTGTCACGAGGGCAACATCGGTATGGAAGGCATCCTCGCCGGCGGGCGCGCCGAGGATGCCGAAGAGGCGGCCGCGGCGCGCCCCTGACGGGGCGCGTCGGGAGTTTCGCTGCGCGAAGCTCCTCCGTCGCGGACCTGGATTCGCGCGGGCGTGGGGGTGCATGCTCCCACGTCCGCGGCTTCGGCTACCTACCCGCTCCCACCCCTCCGTCTTCCGGCGCGGCCGCACGCCCTGCGAAGCCCGCGAGGCGGCTCGATGAGGAGACCGTGATGAGGTATCTGTCAATCTCCGCGCTGACCGCCGCGGCCGCACTCGCGGCGTGCGCGGCTCCGCCGGTCGAGATCACGATGACCAACGGCCAGGGCGAGATTGCGGGCGAGGTGACGAGCACCTCCGTCATCCTGCAGACGCGCCTGACCTCGAAGGAGGGATGGGTCGACGGCGACCTGCCGGGCGTGGACGGCGTGGCGCGGTTCGAGATCTCGACCGGCCCCGACTTCGCCGAGCCGATCACGACGGAGTGGCTCACCGCATCGGCGGAGAGCGACCACATCGTGAAGGCGAGGGTGGGCGGACTGACGCCGGGAACCGAGTATCGCTACCGCGCCGTCTACGGCCCCGATCCGGAGCACACCGAGACCGGCGCGACTCGTTCGTTCGCCACCCATCCGGGCGCCGACGCGGCAGCCGAGACGAGCTTCACCGTAGTCACCGGCATGAACTACTACCACTTCCATGACAACCCCCGGCGCGCCTACACCGGTCCCGACAAGGAGCTCGGCTATCCGGGGCTGGCCGCGATGCTGGCGCTCGAGCCCGACTTCTTCGTCGCCACCGGGGACAACGTCTACTACGACACGCCGTACGAGGGGCGGGCGGACACCGCGCCGACGATGCGCCGGAAGTGGCACGAGCAGCTCGGGCAGCAGCGGTTCATCGACTTCTTCGCCCGCACGCCGACCTACTGGGAGAAGGACGACCACGACTACCGCTACAACGACTGCGACAACACGAGCGACGTGGCGCCCCTTCCCGACCTCGGCCGGCGAATGTTCCTGGAGCAGGTGCCGGTGGCGGATCCGGACGACCCGAACCCGGTTACCTACCGCACGCACCGCGTGAGCCGGGATCTGCAGATCTGGCTTTCGGAGGGACGCGACTACCGCAGCCCGAACATGGCCGAGCCGGGCCCGGACAAGACGCTGTGGGGCGCCGAGCAGTTGGCGTGGTTCAAGCGCACCCTGGCAGAGAGCGACGCGACGTTCAAGATCCTGATCTCGCCGACTCCGATGGTCGGCCCCGACGACGCCAACCAGGCGGGGCGCGCGGCCGAGAACCACGACCCGGTCAAGCGCGACAACCACTCCAATCCGGGCGGCTTCCGCCACGAGCGGGACGAGCTGTTCGACTGGCTCATCGAGAACGGTTTCCTGGACAATAACTTCTACATCGTGACCGGCGACCGCCACTGGCAGTACCACTCGCTCGACCCGAGCGGCTTCGAGGAGTTCTCCACCGGCGCCCTCGTCGATGCCAACTCCCGCGTCGGCCGCCCGCCGGGCGATCCGGACTCCAACGACCCCGAGGCGCTGGTGATGCAGTACTACACCTACGACGAGCCGACCGGCGGCTTCCTGAACGTCGTGGTCACCCCCGGCGACGAGCCGACCGCCGCCTTCCGCTTCTACGACGAGCAGGGCGAGCTGCTCTACGAGGACGTCAAGACCGCGAGCTGA
>JAPOYG010000175.1 GCA_026706755.1 Acidobacteriota bacterium | reverse complement strand
CGACGGCTTGAGCAGTCCCTCGCGCTCGTACAGGCGCAGCGTCTGCGGATGGATGTCGTAGCGCTGGGCGACCGCGCTGATCATGAAGTGCGCTCTGGAAGCGGCTCGTGGCGTCATGCGGCTAGCCCTCGAACAGGTCCTTCCGTACGTCATTCCCGTGCAGGCGGCCGAGCTCCCGCAGCAGCCGGCGCGACCGCTCGTCGCGGGCCGGGGGCAGAACGACGGTCACCGACACGACCATGTCGCCGCGCTGCCCGGTGCGCGGTGACGGCGCACCGCGCCCCGGCAGCCGGAACCGGTCTCCCGACTGCGTGGCGGGCGGGATCCGCAGCGGCGCCGGCCCATCGGCCGTCGGCACGTCGACGACGGCGCCGAGCGCTGCCTCGTGCACCGCGATCGGCAGATCGACGAACAGGTCGTCGCCCTCGCGGCGCAGGAAGCGGTGCCCCTCGACCCGGGCGGTGACGTAGAGATCCCCCCGCGCCCCGCCCCGCCGGCCTGCATTCCCCTGCCCCTCGACCCGGAGGCAGGCGCCGTCGCCGACGCCGGCGGGGACATGGATCGTGATGGTGGAGTCGCGGGCCACGGTCCCCTCGGCGCCGCACGCCCGGCAGGGGTGATGCCGCATGCGTCCGGAGCCTCCGCAGTCGGCGCACGACTTGCTGAAGATCATGTGGCCGCGCCGCCAGCGGGTCGTCCCGGATCCGCGGCAGGCGGGGCACGGGCCGGCCGTCGCCCGGCGCCGCCCGGTCCCGCCGCATCCCTCGCAGAGCTCCATCCGGGTGACGGCGAGGCGGCGCTCCGTTCCCCGCAGAGCCTCGTGGAACCCCAGCGTGATCTCGCCGTGAACGTCGCTCCCCCGCTGGACCTCGGAAGCCGCCCGTCCCGTGCCCCCCGGCCCGAGCACCTCCGCGAACAGCTCGCGAAACGTCGCGGAGACACCCCCGCCGGTCCCCGAGGCGGAAAAGTCGAACCCCTGGAACTCCACCGTCGCCGGCTCGTCGGCCGGCGAGACCGCTCCGTGGGCGTCGTACTCCTGGCGCCGATCGGGGTCGACGAGCGTCTCGTAGGCCTCGGTCGCCGTCCGGTAGAACGCCGCGGCCTCGCGGTCGCCGGGATTGATGTCCGGGTGGTAGCGGCGCGCCACCCGCTTGTAGGCGCGCTTGACCTCGCCCTGGCTCGCACCGGGCTTCAGCCCGAGGATGACGTAGAAGTCCATCGCCGCTCCGGCGCTGGCGCGACCTTGCGGTCGCGTCGGAAGCTACTTCCGCTTGTCGTCTTCCACGACCTCGGCGTCGATTACGTCGTCGCCGCCGCCGCCCGATCCGGACGCGCCCGCCTCCGGCCCGCCCGCGGACTCGCCCGCCCCGGGGCCGCCCGGCGCCGCTCCCGGCGCGCTCTGCTTGTAGAGCGATTCCGCCGCCTTCTGCTGGGCGGCGTTCAGCTCCTCCATCGCCCTGTTGATCGCATCGAGGTCCGTCCCCTCGTTCGCCTTCCGCAGCCCCGCGATCGCGGCCTCGATGGGCTGCCGATCGGTCTCGGTCAGCTTGTCGCCGGCGTCCTTGATCATCCGCTCCGCCGCGTAGGCGGCCTGATCGGCGCGGTTCCGGGTCTCGACCTCTTCCTTGCGCCGCTTGTCCTCGTCGGCGTGGAGCTCCGCCTCCTGCATCATCGAGTCGACCTGGTCCTTGCTCAGGCCGCTCGACGCCGTGATCGTGATCTTCTGCTCCTTGCCCGTGCCGAGGTCCTTTGCCGACACGTTGACGATGCCGTTGGCATCGATGTCGAACGTCACCTCGATCTGCGGGACGCCGCGCGGCGCCGGCGGGATGCCCACCAGGTGGAACTTCCCGAGGGTGCGGTTGTCCTTCGCCATCGGGCGCTCGCCCTGCAGGACGTGCACCTCCACGCTGGTCTGGCTGTCCGCGGCGGTCGAGAAGACCTCGCTCTTCTTGGTCGGAATGGTGGTGTTGCGCTGGATCAGCGTGGTCATCACCCCGCCGAGGGTCTCGATCCCCAGCGAGAGCGGCGTCACGTCGAGCAGCAGGAGGTCCTTGACCTCGCCGGCCAGGACGCCGGCCTGCACCGACGCGCCGATGGCGACGACCTCGTCCGGGTTCACGCCGCGGTGGGGATCCTTGCCGAACAGCTCCTTCACGATTTCCTGGACCCGCGGGACGCGCGTCGAGCCGCCCACCAGGACCACCTCGTCGATCTTCGACGGGTCGAGGCCGGCGTCCGCGAGGGCGCGCTGGACCGGCTGCACCGTGCGCTGCAGCAGGTCGTCGACCAGCTGCTCGAACTTCGCCCGCGTGAGCTTCTTCTGCAGGTGCTTGGGACCGGACTGGTCGGCCGTGATGAAGGGCAGGTTGATCTCCGTCTCCATCACGGTGGAGAGCTCCATCTTGGCCTTCTCGGCGCCCTCCTTCAGGCGCTGCAGGGCCATGCGGTCCTTGCTGAGATCGATGCCCTCGTCGCCCTGGAACTCCGTCACGATCCAGTCGATGATGCGCTGATCGAGGTTGTCGCCACCGAGATGGGTGTCGCCGTTGGTCGACTTGACCTCGACGATTCCCTCGCCGACCTCCAGGATGGAGATGTCGAAGGTGCCGCCGCCGAAGTCGTAGACGGCGATCGTCTCGTCCTTCTTCTTGTCGAGGCCGTAGGCGAGGGCGGCCGCGGTCGGCTCGTTGACGATGCGCAGGACCTCGAGGCCCGCGATCTGGCCGGCGTCCTTCGTGGCCTGCCGCTGCGCGTCGTTGAAGTAGGCGGGGACGGTGAGGACGGCCTTCTCGACCTTCTGGCCGAGATACTCCTCGGCGGCCTGACGGAGCTTCTGGAGCACCATCGCCGACAGCTCGGGCGGCGAGAGCTCCTTGCCGTTCGCCCGGACCCGCGCGGCGCCGTTCGAGGCCCGCACGACGGCGTACGGCACCATCTTCATCTCCTCGTTCACCTCGTCGTAGCGGCGCCCCATGAAGCGCTTGATCGAGAAGATGGTGTTCTCGGGGTTGGTGACCGCCTGCCGCTTGGCGACCTGCCCGACCAGCCGCTCGTCCGCCTTGGTGAACGCGACGACCGACGGCGTGAGCCGGCTTCCCTCCGGGTTGGTCACGACGGTCGGCTCGCCACCTTCCATCACCGCCACGACCGAGTTCGTGGTCCCGAGGTCGATGCCAATGATCTTGCTCATGTGATGTGCGTCCTCAAACGCGTGTCCCGGCCGGGGGGGCCGGAAGAAACGCGGAAAAGGGAGGGAGCCTCTCCCTCCCACGACTTGCCTTCGAAAGAGTATAGAAAGTTGAGCTTCCCCCTGTCAAACTGGGCCTCCGCGGCGCACCTTCGCCTGCACCGGTCGCGACGTGCTATTCTGCGGGGTCGGGTCGGACGGAACGGCGGCCGAACGCTCGACACGCGAGCGTCGGGCGCCGCTACCTCACTCAAAGGCCAGGTAACGCGTGCCCCGATCGTCCAGACGCCCTTACCCACCAGCGACTCTCGTCGGGCTGTTCGCGATCGCCGCCATCCTCGGCGTCGTCAGCGGGGTCTTGTTCGCGTACGCGCCGGACCTTCCCCAGATCGCCGCGCTCGACGACTACACGCCCAACACGATCACGCGCGTGGAAGCCCGGGGGGGCGAGCTGATCGGCGAGTTCGCCGTCCAGCGGCGCGTCATCATCGGCTACGACGACATCCCGGACGTCCTGCGGCAGGCGATCATCGCCGCCGAGGACGACGCCTTCTTCCGGCACAACGGCATCAGCGTGCCCGGCATCATCCGCGCCGCGATCCAGGACGTGCTGCGGGGCGAGCTGTTCAGCGGCGCAAGCACCCTGACCATGCAGCTTGCGCGCAACGTCGAGGTGGGCGGCCAAGTCCTGGGCCGCGAGAAGGTGTGGCAGCGCAAGCTGCTCGAGATGTACTACGCGTTCCATCTCGAGAAGCGCTACACGAAGCCCGAGCTCCTCGCGCTGTACGCGAACCAGGTCTGGCTCGGCACGGCCACGCACGCCGCGGACGGGGTCGAGGCCGCGGCGCAACTCCTGTTCGGCAAGTCCGCTCGCGACGTCGAGCTGGGCGAGGCGGCGGTGATCGCCGGCATCATCCAGGGGCCCTCGCGCCTCAGCCCCCTCGTGAACATGCAGGCGGCCACCGAACGGCGGAACTACGCCCTGCGCCGGATGGCGGAAGAAGCCTACATCACCGAGGAAACAGCCGCCGACGAGATGGCGAAGCCGATCGTGCTCGCCCCGCGCCGGCAGCGCAGCAACACCATCGCGCCCTACTTCCTCGAGGAAATCCGGCAGCACCTGGAGCGCGAGTACGGGGCCCGGCGGCTCTACCAGGACGGCCTGGTGGTCCGCTCCACCCTCGACATCGACCTGCAGCGCGCGGCGAACCGCGCCGTCGCGGACGGCTTGCGCGTGCTCGACAAGCGACACGGCTTCCGCGGCCCGCGGCGCAACGTGCTCGTGGGCCCCGACGCCAGCCCCACCCCCGAGGACTTCGAGCATCCGGACTGGGTCTACCCCATCGACGCCGGCGATGTCGTGCCGGCGGTCGTGACCAGCGTCCGCCGCAACCGCATCGGAGTGCGCTTCGGAGCGTACCGCGCGACGATCGAGCCGGACGGATTCGCCTGGACGCGCCGGCCCGCGGCCGAGCTGGTCGAGCGCGGCGACCTCGTGGACGTCCGGATCGCGACGCTGCCGGACGGCCCCCGCGGAATGGCGCGAGCCACTCTCGACCAGGAGCCGGAGGTCGAGGCGGCGCTCCTGGCCCTCGACAATCGCACGGGGCGGGTGCTCGCCATGGTCGGCGGCTACGACTTCGACCGCAGCGAGTTCAACCGTGCGACGCAGGCGTACCGCCAGCTCGGCTCGCTCTTCAAGGGCGTGCTCTACGCGGCGGCGATCGATCAGGGATTCACGCCGACCTCCATCGTCATGGACGAGCCGGTCGCCTACGAGGTCGGCCCCGGCCAGCCGCGCTACCGGCCGACGAACTACGACCACCGGTACGAGGGGCCCATCACGCTGCGCCGCGCGCTCGAGAAGTCGCGCAACGTGCCGGCGGTCTGGATGATGGACGCCGTCGGGCCCGAGACCGTCGTCGACTTCGCGCGGCGCGTCGGCTTCACCGCGCCCATCCCGCCGTATCTGTCCGTCGCCCTGGGATCCGCAGAGTCCACCCTGATGGAAGTGACCAGCGCCTACTCGGTCTTCCCCAACGGCGGCCAGCGGATGATCCCGTTCCGGATCGAGCGGGTGCGAGACCGCGACGGGCACGTCCTCGAGGAGAACCGCCCGCAGGCGCAGGACGCGCTGCGCGCCGATACGGCCTACGTCATGGTGAGCCTGATGCAGGGGGTCGTGCAGCGCGGGACCGCGCAGCGCGCCCGGCGCGAGCTCGACTGGCCGGTCGGCGGCAAGACCGGCACGATGGACGACTACACCGACGCCTGGTTCGTCGGCTTCGATCCCGACATCACGGTGGGGGTGTGGGTCGGCTACGACGAGAAGCGCACCCTCGGCCGCAACGAGGAGGGCGCCCGGGTCGCCCTGCCAATCTGGATCGACTTCCTCAAGGCCTACGGCGCCACCCGCGAAACGCCCCGGGGCTTCGAGGCGCCCGGCAACATCCTCTTCCGCCACGTCGACGAGATGACGGGGGAAGTCGTCGCCCGCCGCGCCGGCGCGATCCCGGAGGTGTTCATCGCCGGGACGGAACCGGGGGCCACCTTCCGGCGCTAGGAGTCTGCGCCGTAGAACGTGTCACCGGCACTCCGTGCCCGCGCAGACTCCCAAAGCGCCCGTAAGGGCGCTCTAGCGCCGCCAACCCGTCGCAGGCTTCGGGTCGGCCCCAGCCCCCACCGCCCCAGGAGTTCGCGCCGCGGAACTCCACTGCGTTGCGTTCTACGGCGCAAGCTCCTACGAGTCTGCGCTCCCGCTCAGCCGGCCGCGGCTCCCGGGGCTGCCTTCCGCATCAGGAAGCTCTTGATGAACTCCTCGAGGTCGCCGTCGAGCACGCGGTCGACGTTGCCCACCTCGACGCGGGTCCGGTGGTCCTTCACCATCCGGTACGGGTGCAGCACGTAGCTGCGAATCTGGCTGCCGAAGGCGATCTCCTTCTTCTCGCCGCCTATTTCCGCGAGCCGGTCCTGCTGCTCCTGCCGCTTCACGTCGTACAGGCGAGCCCGCAGGACCTTCATCGCCGCGTCGCGGTTGCGGTGCTGGGAGCGCTCGTTCTGGCACGACACGACGATGCCCGTCGGCAGGTGCGTGATGCGCACCGCCGAATCGGTGACGTTGACGTGTTGCCCCCCGGCGCCGCTCGATCGGTAGGTGTCGATGCGCAGGTCCTTCTCGTCGATCTCCACCTCGACGTCGTCGGGCAGCTCCGGCCAGACGAAGACGGACGCGAACGAGGTGTGGCGCCGGGCCGCCTGATCGAACGGCGAGATGCGCACCAGCCGGTGCACGCCGGCCTCCGGCAGGAGCAGGCCGTAGGCGTGCGTTCCGGAGATCACGACCGTGGCGTTCTTCACGCCCGCCTCGTCGCCCGGCTGGGCCTCGATCACCTCGCGCCCGAACCCGCGGCGCTCCGCCCAGCGGAGGTACATGCGGAGCAGCATCTCCGCCCAGTCCTGCGACTCCGTGCCGCCTGCCCCCGGGTGGATCGAGACGATGGCGTTGAGCGCGTCGTGCTCTCCGCCGAGCATCTTCTTGATCTCGCCCGCCTCGACCTGCTGCTCGAGGGC
>JAPOYG010000227.1 GCA_026706755.1 Acidobacteriota bacterium | reverse complement strand
TGCCGAAGAAGATGGCGCTCGAGCTCTTCAAGCCGTTCATCTACAACAAGCTCGAAGAGCGCGGCATGGTGACGACCATCAAGCAGGCGAAGGAGATGGTCGAGCAGTACGAGCCTGAGGTCTGGGACATCCTGGAAGAGGTGATCCGAGAGCATCCGGTCCTCCTCAACCGGGCGCCCACGCTGCACCGGCTCGGCATCCAGGCCTTCGAGCCGGTCCTGGTCGAGGGCAAGGCGATTCGGATTCACCCGCTCGTCTGCACGGCGTTCAACGCCGATTTCGACGGAGATCAGATGGCGGTGCACGTGCCGCTTTCGCCGGAGGCGCAGATCGAGGCGTCGGTGCTGATGATGTCGTCGAACAACATCATGTCGCCGTCGAACGGCACGCCGATCGCCGTCCCGTCCCAGGACATCGTGCTCGGCTGCTACTACCTGACGAAGGAGAAGGCGCGGGCGCGGGGCGTGGGTCGGATCTATGGCATCGAGGAGGACGAGAACGGCCGCCCGAGGGCGCTCAGGAAGGACGACGCCCGTGTCGTGTTCCGCAACGAGGAGGACGTGCTGCTGGCCCTCAGGTCCGGCGACGTGGAGACCCTCACTCCGGTTCGGCTGCGCTATACCGGCAACTTCATGGACCTGACGGCCGAACGTGACGACCAGGACGTGCTTCACGCCAAGGTCGAAGCGGTCGAAGGTCGGATTGTCGAGACGACGGTGGGCCGCGTGGTGTTCAACTCCGCCCTGCCCGAACAGATCCCGTTCGTCAACGGTCTGCTCAAGAAGAAGGGCCTGCAGCAACTGGTGCAGTACAGCTACCTGCGGCACGGAATCGAGCTGACGGTCAGGATGCTCGACAGCCTGAAGGATCTCGGCTTCCTGTACGCCACCAAGTCGGGGCTCTCGATTGGAATCGACGATCTCGTCATTCCGCAGCGCAAGGTCGGCCTCATCAAGGACGCGAACGAGGAGGTGGACCGGGTTGAGCAGCAGTACCGCGACGGCGCGATCACCAACGGCGAGCGGAAGAACAAGGTCATCGCGATCTGGTCGGACGTGACCGAGAAGATCGCGGACCACATGTTCGGTGAGATGGAGGACCTGAACGACGACGGCCGTTCGTTCAACCCCATCTACATCATGGCCGACTCGGGCGCCCGGGGCAGCAAGCAGCAGATCCGCCAGCTCGCCGGCATGCGGGGCCTGATGGCGAAGCCGTCGGGCGAGATCATCGAGACGCCGATCACCTCGAACTTCCGCGAGGGCCTGACGGTTCTGCAGTACTTCATCTCGACCCACGGAGCGCGGAAGGGGTTGGCCGACACGGCGCTGAAGACCGCCGACTCCGGCTACCTGACGCGCCGCCTGGTCGACGTCGCGCAGGACGTCATCATCTCCGAGGTCGACTGCGGCACCCTCGACGGCATCGAGGCGCGGGCCATCGTCGAGAGCGGGGAGATCATCGAGCCGCTGCGCGACCGGATCACCGGGCGGGTGGCGCTCGAGGCGGTGAGCGACCCGATCGACAACACCGTCCTGGCCGATGCGAACACCGAAATCGACGAGGAGCTGGCATCGCGGATCCAGGAGGCCGGCGTCGAGAAGGTCAAGATCCGATCCGTGCTGACCTGCGCCTCGCGGAGGGGCGTGTGCGCGCGCTGCTACGGGCGGGACCTGGCGACGGGCAGGCTGGTCGAGCTCGGCCTTGCGGTCGGCGTAATCGCCGCCCAGTCGATCGGGGAGCCCGGCACGCAGTTGACCATGCGGACCTTCCACATCGGCGGGACCGCGTCGCGGGTATCCGAGCAGTCGACGCTGGAGAGCAAGCATGCGGGCACGGTGAGGTTCCAGGGCGTGCAGGTCGTCGAGAAGCAGGACGGCTCGCTGGTGGTCATGAACCGCACGGGGTCGGTCGTGGTCCAGGACGAGAAGGGGCACAACCGCGAGCGCTACGACGTGGTGTACGGGGCGCACCTCCGGGTCCACGACGGAGAGGAGGTCGAGGCGGGCAAGGTGCTCGTCGAATGGGATCCGTACACGTTCTCCATCCTCACCGAGCAGCCCGGCACGGTGAGGTTCAAGGACATCGAGGAGGGCGTCACCGTTCACGAGGAAGTGGACGAGGTCACCGGGCTGATGCGTCTCATCATCGTCGACTCGCCGGATGAGAAGAAGCAGCCGACGATCGAGATCCGCGGCGAGACGGGCAGGGTCGTGCGCAAGTACCCGATGCCGTCGCATGCGCATCTGATGGTGGCCAACGGGGAGTCGGTCGGCGCGAGCGACGTGCTGGCGAAGATTCCCCGCGAGACCACCAAGACCAAGGACATCACCGGCGGATTGCCGCGCGTCGTCGAGCTCTTCGAGGCGCGGAAGCCGCGCGAGACGGCGATCATCAGCGAGATCGACGGCACGGTCGAGCACGGGGGCATCGTCAAGGGCATGCAGAAGATCAGCATCGTGCCCGACGAGGCGGGGGCCGAGAAGCGCGACTACTCCCTCCCGCGCGGCGTGCACGTCAACGTGCAGGACGGCGACCGCGTCCGCGCCGGCGAGCCGCTGATGGATGGGCCGTCGAATCCGCACGACATTCTCAACGTGCTCGGCGAGAAGGCCCTGCAGAGCTACCTCGTGAACGAGATCCAGGAGGTCTACCGGCTGCAGGGCGTCGCCATCAACGACAAGCACATCGAGGTGATGGTGCGCCAGATGATGCGCTGGGTGAAGATCGAGGATGTCGGGGACACGGAGTTCCTGGTCGACGAGCAGGTGGACAAGTTCCGCTTCCTGGCCGAGAACGAGCGCGTCGCGGAGCTCGGGGGCACCCCGGCGACGGGCCGGCCGATGCTGCTGGGCATCACCAAGGCGTCGCTGTCGACGGAGTCGTTCATCTCGGCCGCCTCGTTCCAGGAGACGACCCGGGTGCTCACGGAGGCGTCCATCTCGGGCAAGGTCGATCACCTGCGCGGTCTCAAGGAGAACGTCACCATGGGCCGGCTGATTCCGGCCGGCACCGGGTTCGACTACTGCCGTAGCGTGCAGATCGAGCCGGACGAGCCTCCGCCTCCGCCGCCGCCGTCGCTCGACGACCTGGACTACGAGCGCGAGGTCGAGTTCTTCGTCGAGCCGTCAGAGGGGACGGCTCCGCTCGGCACCGTGGGCGGGTACCGATCGCTGCCGGCGGCGTCGGCCGCGGTGACCGACGAGCCCGGAGGGGGAGCATCGCTGGCGAAGGACGGCGATTGACGCGACCCGGATCGCGTCGGCGGAGCCGCGCTCCCGGGTTTGCAGCGCGATGACGGACGTGATAGAGTCCGTGGGTTTCGCGGTGTGCGGGCGAGGTGAGCCCGCACGACGAGCACACTGAGCCAGGGCATCGGCCCAGGTGCCAAGTCGCCGTCGCGGGGGCGGTGGCTTCCAGGCCTGGGCCAGCGATCTTCGCGGCCGTGCCGCGCAGGGAGTGTCCGTGCCGACGATCAGCCAACTGGTACGCAAGGGTCGGGTGCAGGCGGTCAACAAGACCAAGAGCCCGGCGCTGCAGAGTTGCCCCCAGAAGCGGGGCGTATGCGTCCGGGTCTTCACGCAGACGCCCAAGAAGCCCAACTCGGCGCTCCGGAAGGTGGCGCGCGTGCGGTTGACGAACAGCATCGAGGTCACGAGCTACATTCCCGGTGAAGGGCACAACCTGCAGGAGCACTCGCTCGTTCTGATTCGCGGCGGACGTGTGAAGGACTTGCCCGGCGTGCGCTATCACGTGGTGCGCGGCACCTTGGACACGGTGGGCGTCGCGGAGCGGAAGCAGTCGCGTTCGAAGTACGGCGCGAAGCGTCCGAAGGCGTAGCGCCGGCGAGGGGAGAAGAGCGATGCCACGGCGACGCGAGGTCCCGAAGCGGGAGGTGCCCGCCGATCCGGTGTACGGCAGCACGCTCGTCACCAAGTTCGTCCGCATGATCATGAAGAGCGGCAAGCGGAGCGTGGCCGAGGGCATCGTGTACGGCAGTCTCGACATCATCAAGGATCGAACGGGCGACGACCCCCTCAAGATCTTCAAGAAGGCGGTCGACAATACGAAGCCGAGCCTCGAGGTGAAGTCGCGGCGGGTCGGCGGCTCCAACTACCAGGTACCGATCGAGGTCAGCCAGAACCGGCGGCTCTCGTTGAGCATTCGCTGGCTCACCACGTTCGCGAGGTCGCGCGGCGACGGCAAGACGATGCGGGAGAAGCTGGCGAACGAGCTCATCGACGCATCGAACCTGCGCGGCGGATCCGTCAAGAAACGGGAAGACACGCACCGCATGGCGGAGGCCAATCGGGCGTTCGCGCATTACCGCTGGTAGATCGCGTTCGCCCGCGGGCCGGAGGCGCGAGCAAGGCGCCCGGATCGCGGGCGACCAAGGGCCGTCCGGCCCCGCAGCGAGAGTGCGGCGCCGCAGGCGAGGCAGTACGGGTTGACAGTGACCACCTTTGAAGCGGCGGGCGCAGCGCCGAAGCGACGGGAGCGCCCGCGGGCGACACGAGACATGTCCAGAGCGGTTCCGCTCGATCGGACGCGCAACATCGGCATCATGGCGCACATCGATGCCGGCAAGACGACGACGACCGAGCGCATCCTCTTTTACACCGGAATCACGTACAAGCTGGGCGAGGTGCACGACGGCACGGCGGTAATGGACTGGATGGCCCAGGAGCAGGAGCGGGGCATTACGATCACGTCCGCTGCGACCACCTGCCTCTGGCGCGACCACCGGATCAACATCATCGACACGCCCGGCCACGTCGACTTCACCGCGGAGGTGGAGCGGTCGTTGCGGGTGCTCGACGGAGCCGTTGCCGTCTTCGACGCCGTGGCCGGCGTCGAGCCGCAGTCCGAGACGGTCTGGCGTCAGGCGGACAAGTACCGGGTGCCCCGGATCTGCTTCGTCAACAAGATGGATCGGGTGGGCGCCGACTTCTCCGGAGCGCTCGACCAGATTCGGGGGAAGCTGCAGGCGAACCCCGTCGCCCTGCAGTTGCCCATGGGGTCGGAGGACGGATTCGCGGGGGTCATCGATCTCGTCGGCATGAAGGCCGTGCGCTACGAGGAGGCCACGCTGGGGGCCGAGGCGAAGATCGAGGAGATTCCCGACGCCTACCGGGACGAGGCGATGCGGCTGCGCGAGCAGCTCGTCGAGAAGGTCTGCGAGGTCGACGACGAGTTGCTGAGCCGGTATCTTCGCGGCGAGCCCCTGCCCGAGTCGGCGGTCCGCGGCGCGATCCGGCAGCGGCTGATCTCCTCCGTCGGCAACGAGGAGGCGCCGTTCGTACCCGTCCTGTGCGGATCGGCCTTCAAGAACAAGGGCGTCCAACCGCTCCTCGATGCGGTGGTGGACTATCTGCCGGCGCCCCTGGACGTGCCCCCGATCGTCGGCGTCAACCCGAAGCGGCGCGACGACGACTCCGGCCGGAACGTCGAGCGCCCGGCCGACGATACGGCTCCCTTCGCCGCCCTGGCGTTCAAGGTGATGACCGATCCCTACGTCGGTCAGTTGACCTTCATCCGGGTCTACTCCGGAGTGATGAAGTCGGGCTCCTCCATAGCCGTGCCGCGGCGCGGCCGCACCGAGCGCATCGGCCGGCTCCTCAAGATGCACGCCAACAAGCGTGAGGAGATCAAGCAGGTCTACGCCGGTGACATCGCGGCCGCGGTCGGGCTCAACAGCGTGGCGACCGGCGACACGATCTGCGATCCGCAGCACCCGGTGGTGCTCGAATCGATGCAGTTTCCGAGCCCCGTCATCAGCCTCGCCATCGAGCCGCGGACCAAGGCGGGCCAGGAGGCGCTGGGGGCGGGCCTCGCGAAGCTGATGGTCGAGGATCCGACGTTTCAGGTGCAGACGGACGATGCCACCGGTCAGGTCGTCATCTCCGGCATGGGCGAGTTGCACCTGGAGGTCCTGGTCGACCGCCTCCGCCGCGAGTTCGGCGTCGAGGCCAGCGTCGGCCGCCCGCAGGTCGCCTACAAGGAGACGCTGACGCGTCCTTCCGAAGCCGAAGGTCGCTACGTCAAGCAGACCGGCGGGCGAGGGCAGTACGGGCACGTCAAGATTCGCGTCGCCCCCGGCTCCCCCGGGCAGGGGCTCGAGTTCCGGAACGCCATCGTGGGCGGCGCGATCCCCCGCGAGTTCGTCAAGTCCGTCGAGGAGGGCGTACGCGACGCAATGACGACCGGCGTGCTGGCGGGGTACCCGATCGAGGACGTGAGCGTCTCGCTGCATGACGGATCGCACCACGATGTCGATTCCTCGGAGACCGCGTTCAAGATTGCGGGGTCGATGGCGTTCCGCGACGCGGCGCGCAGGGGAGCTGCCGTGCTCCTCGAGCCGGTGATGCGGATCGAGGTGGTTGCACCGGAGGAGTACACCGGCGACGTCATCGGCGACCTCAACACGCGGCGCGGCCGCGTAAAGTCTCTGGAGGCGCGCGGTGGCACGCAGATCGTGAACGCCCGCGTGCCGCTGGCAGCGATGTTCGGTTACGCGACCGACCTCCGGTCCCGGACCCAGGGTCGGGCGACGTATTCGATGCACTTTGACCGATACGAGCAGGTGCCTCAGGACGTCAGTGAGGATGTCATCGCTCGCATCACGGGGAGATAGGGGCGCAGGTCATGGCGAAGGAGCGATTCGATCGGTCGAAGCCGCACGTGAACATCGGGACGATTGGGCACATTGATCACGGGAAGACGACTCTGACGGCGGCGATTACGCAGGTGATGGCGAAGCACGACGCGACGAACACGGTGCGTTCGTTCGACTCGA
>JAPOYG010000293.1 GCA_026706755.1 Acidobacteriota bacterium | reverse complement strand
CTACACCTCGGTCACGGCGTCGGGCTCGATCGGGCCCGGCCCCGGCAAGATCAGCCCGCGTGCCGCGTACTCGCAGGGCAAGAAGCTGACCTTCGACGCGCTGGCGTGCGACGGCTGCCCGCTGCAGCGCAACGAGCTCGACGCGGACCGTGCCCGGAGCCTGACGACCAGCCTGGAGGCGGCCTGCGAGGGCAACGCGACGAGCCCGGCCGACGACGACGCGGTCCAGGCGGTTCGCGGCCCGGGGGCCGACGACTGCAACGTCCGCATGGAGGTCGTCCACTACTTCCTCACCCGCCGCTTCAAGCTGTAGGACCGTCACTGCCGGCGCAGGACGTCCGGCGCACGGGATCTGCGGGAACCAAGGAGACACAGAGTCATGCACATTCGCAACCGGGTGGCCGTCGCCGCCTGCTCGGGTCTCGTGGCGTGCCTGTCGGCCCAACCGGCCCTGGCGCAGGGCTCGCCATGGATCGCCGAGCCGGGGACCGGCAGCGTCAACATCTCGTACGTCAACCAGAACGCCCGCGAGTACTTCCGCCAGACCGTCAAGGGAACGGGGGCTCTCGGAGCGACCGACGCCAACCTGGCCCAGAACACGGTCTGGATCGGCGTCAACTACGCGCTGCACGACGCCGTGGCACTGGATGTGCAGTCGGCCTGGGCCCAGAGCTTCGTGGCGGGAGCGGTCGGTCCGGCCGGCGGCCAGGAGAGCTACAGCGGCCTGTACGACTCCAACATCGCGATCACGTGGCGCATCGTCGACGAGCTCATCAGCGACGCACCGAGCGTCGCCGTGCGGGTCGGGGCGATCCTCTCCGGCAACTACGACACCGGCTACATCAACTCGCTGGGCGACGGCGGCAACGGGGTCGAGGCGTCGCTCCTCATCGGGAAGTTCTGGGACGCGGCCGGGATCTCGGCGGAACTCGGCTATCGGAACCGCACGAGCACGGAGGTCAATCCGATGGCCGTCGGGGCCGGCATGTCGGTCGCGGAGATGGTCGACATCCCCGAAGACATGTTCTTCAACCTGGGACTCTTCATCCCGACCGGGGGCCGGGTTACGATTGGCGTCGACTACCGGATGGTCAACGCGCTGTCGGGCATCCAGCTCGGCGGCGAGGGGTTCTCGCCCAGCCGCTTCCCCGGGCTCGAGGAAGACAACCACATCGTCGGCGGACGGGTGATCGCCAACGTCACCGAATACGTCAGCGTGAACGGCTTCTTCGGGCAGGTCGTGGCGGGGCGCAACACCGCCGCCTCGCGCATCGTCGGCGTCGGCCTCAGCTACGGGTTCGGCGGCAGCTTCTGAGGACACCGATGACATTCGTGAAGCACCCTGGCAGCAGGCGCATCTTCGACTCCGCACGGCTCGGCCCCTGGGCGCTTGCGGCTCTCGTCGGGCTGGGCGCGGCATCCTGCGCCGCGCCGTCCGCCGACGTCTCCTGGGCCGACCACGACGCGACCAGCACGGAGCGGATCGACCACGGCGAGTGGCAGGCGCTGCTCGACGCCTACCTGATCACCGACGACCCGTCCGGGGTCAACCTGGTCGACTACCCGAAGCTGCAGGCGAACCCCGCCGACCAGGAGCGCCTGGACAGCTACATCGACCACCTGGAAGGGCTCGACCCGAGGCGCTACGCCAAGGACGAGCAGATGGCGTACTGGATCAACCTCTACAACGCCGTGACGGTGAAGGTGGTCCTGGGCGAGTACCCCGTCGACTCGATCAAGAACATCCACGAGGGCGTGATCCCCTGGACGGGGCCGTGGGGCGACATCCACACCAGCGCGGCGGGCCAGCCCCTGACCCTCGACAACATCGAGCACGACATCCTGCGCCCGATCTGGCGCGACCCCCGCATCCACTACGCCGTGAACTGCGCCAGCATGGGCTGCCCCAATCTCCTGCCCGAGGTCTTCACGGGGGAGAACCTGGAGCGGCAGCTGGAGCTGGGGGCGCGCGAGTACATCAATCACCCCCGGGGGGCCGAGCTGCTCGACGAGGCGTTCGGCGTCGTCTCCAGCATCTACTTCTGGTTCCCCGAGGACTTCGGGAACTCGGAAGCCGGCGTGCTGGAGCACCTGCGGAAGTACGCGGAGGGCGAGCTGGCGGAGATGCTCCAGGACTTCGACGGATCGCTGGACCACGAGTACGACTGGAGCCTGAACGCTCCGCCCGCGCCGTAGAACGGGACAGCGCCTCCCTCCGCGACGGCGACGGAGGCCGCAGGCCCGACCGCACGCGCGGCGCGGACGGCAGCCGCTCCGCTGCCCCCTACTTCGACGGCCCGTCTTCCTGCCACGCCTGCCGCCAGCGGAGACGGGCGATCATCGAGAGGATGCCGACGCCGGCGCCGACGACGCCGCGCACGGTGCCTCCCACCTTGGACCGGCCGAAGCGCCGCCGCAGGGCGTCGACCGGCACCTCGGCCACCCGCAGGCCGTGCTGGATAGCCTTGATCTGCATCTCGACCGTCCAGCCGTAGGTGCGGTCCTCCATGTCGAGGCGCCGCAACGCCTCGATGCGGATGGCGCGGTATGGGCCGAGGTCCGTCACCACCGCCCCCCACAGCAGGCGGATCAGCAAGGCGGCCACCCGGTTGCCTGCGATCTGCGGCGCCGAGAGGGCCCCTGGCTCCCGTCGTCCCAACGTCCGCGACCCGATGGCCAGATCGGCCCCGCCGGCGATCGCCTCGAGCAGGCGGAGGCCCTGCTCCGCCGCGAACGAGCCGTCGCCGTCCGTGAACAGCACGACGTCGACCGGCCGCAGCGCGGCCAGGGCCGTCAGGCACGCGACGCCGTAGCCCGGCGCGTCCTCGCGCACCACCCGCGCGCCCGCCTCGCGCGCCCGAGCGGCCGTCTCGTCGGCCGATCCGTTGTCGCAGACCACGAAGTCGTCGACCACGCGGCCGCCCCGACCGTCGCGCAGCGCGAGCAGATCCGTCACGACCGGACCGATGTTGCGCTCCTCGTCCCGCGCCGGCACGACCGCACCGACCGTCATCCCGGCGTGCACGGCGGGGCTACGCGCCCTCCGGCGCGGGGCGCACGGAACGGCGGAGCGCGGACCGGCGCGCGTCGTACGCCAGCGCCAGCAGGATCAGGCCGTACTCCACGGGACGCACCCAGGCCGGATGCGCGAAGGGGTCCATGTGCAGGTCGTCCAGGTTCAAGCCCGTCACGTACGCCAGCAGCACGGCCACCGACGCCGTCCAGGCCCAGGCGCTCGGTCGGATCGCCGCGAAGGGCAGCAGCCAGAGCAGGTACCAGGGGTTGACGACCGGCCACAGGGCCAGCAGCGCGCCGTAGATCCAGTCGCCGCGCGGGACCGTCGCCGGCTCCCTCCGGTAGCGCGCATAGTACCAGGCGAGGCCGCAGGCGAGCGCCGCCCCGCACGCCGCCCGGGCGAGCGGCGCGGGCATCCAGGGCGACAGGAGCCCGAACACGGCGGCGTTGAACTCCCATTCCCGCGCGAACACCAGCAGGGTGGCGAGGTCCGTGCCGCCCTGCCAGACGAAGGGCGCGTAGAGCGCCGCGAGCACGGCCGCGAACACCGCCCAGTCGGACGGGCGGGCGCGCACGAGGACGAAGGGCACGAGGAGCGCCGCCAGCACCTTGGCCCCGACGGCCAGCCCCAGGCAGACCGCCGCCGCCCGCAGGCGGTCCCGCCGGCCCAGCGCGACGGCCCCGAGCAGCAGGCCGACCGCGGCGATGTCGGGATGCGCGGTGAAGGCGACCTCCTTGATCACCAGCGGGCACCACGCGTAGAGCAGGACCGCCCGCGGAGGCGCGAGCCGCAGCAGCAGGCCGACCGCGACGAGATCGACGATTACCACGAGGATTTGCAGCGCCGCCACGCTGCCCGGGCGCAGGCCGTAGGCGGCCAGGAAGAGGAGCTCCGTCACCGGTCCGTAGATGGTCGGGAGCTCCGGGTAGTTGACCTGGTCGAGGATGCGCTGGAACGCGGCGGGAACGGTCGGATCCGTGAAGAACGCCTCCGGCGCCACGCCGTAGGGCGTGCCGGCCTGCGCGAAGCGGTAGCCGTCCCACAGGTAGCGGTAGAAGTCATCCTCGTAGATCGGTCCGCCGGCGAGGCCGCAGAGGCGGAAGACGACGGCCCAGCCGAAGAGCCGGCCCACCGTGAGCGCGTCCGCCGGCCGGCGGCGCAGGTATGCATACAGGCCGAACGTCAGCAGCGAAGTCCCCGCGGCGATGCCCAGGAAAGACGCGAGGGGCGGTTCGCCCGGCTGGCGGGCAAGCCACGCCAGCCCACCGTAGGCCAGGGCGCACCCGAGCCCTGCCGCATCGACCGGGCTGAGGGCCCGCGTCGCGCCGGCCGGAGACCGCACGCTCCGCATCCCGCGAACGTAGACACGCGGGCGGGCTCCGTCAAGCATCCGCCGCGCGGGCCGCGACCGTGCATCGCCCGTGACCGGGCCCCGGCATGCCGGCTCCCCCGGGCGAGGGCGCCCGTCGCAACCGCGGCCGCGCGCCGCTTGCGGCTACCGCGAAGTAGAATCGACGACGCGCAGGCCGTGGGTACGGCCCGGGCCCCGCAGGAGGTGGAATCCCGCATCGGGCGCAAGGTTGTCCGGGCGGCGCAGCCGGGATGGGAGGAGACAGATGCTGAAGTGGCGGATTCTCGCGATCGCGGGTGTGACGTTCGGCCTGCTCGGCTCGGGCTGGGCGGTCGCGGAGCGGCAGCGTGCGGCGTCCCAGGTCTACGAGCTGCGCATCTACAAGACGCAGCCCGGCAAGCGCGAGGCGCTCGCCGACCGCTTCCGGGACCACACGTCTGGGATGTTCGAGCGGGCCGGCATGACCAACGTCGGCTACTGGAACGCGGTGACCGGCGACGACATCGAGAACACCTTCATCTACATGCTGGCCTACCCGTCCCGCGAGGCGCGCGACGAGATGTGGAGCGAGCTCGGCACCTACGAGGACTTCCAGGAGCTGATCATCGCCGTCGAACGGGACGAGGAGCGCCGGTTGGTCGCCTCGATCGACGCGCGCATCCTGGAGCCGACGTCGTACTCGGCCCTGAAGTAGGCGGCGGCCAAGGTCCGTGGCGGCCGTGCGCAGCCGCGACGCACGCGGAGATGATCTCGATGGCACAGAGCAGCAATCCCCTCGGAAGGCACGCGCGGCGGGCGGGAGTCCTCGTCGCGGCGGTGACGCTGGCCTCGGCCGGCTCGGCCCTCGCGCAGCAGGGCGTGAGCGGCGAGTGGCGGGTCCACGGCGGCGACGCCGGGTTCACGCGCTACGCCGCGCTCGAGCAGATCGACGCCACGAACGTGGGCGATCTCGCGATCGCCTGGCGCCGGGCATCCGTCGACGCGTCGCTCCACGAGCGCTGGCCCGAGCTGCGCTACTCGAACGAGCTGCGCTCGACGCCGATCCTGGTCGACGGCGTCCTCTATGCGTCCAACGGCATCGGCCTCGTCGAGGCCTTCGACCCCGGCACGGGCGAGACGCTCTGGGTGCAGGACGCCACGTTCCTCGGCGAGGCCACCCCGCGCGGCGCCGCGAACCGTGGCGTGGCCTACTGGGCCGACGGCGACGACCGGCGGATCTTCTCGATCCGGCCTCCGTACCTGATCGCCACCGACCCCGCCACGGGCCGGCCGGTCGAGACGTTCGGAGCGGGCGGCCGGGTCGACCTGACCTACGACGCCCAGACCGCCTACCGGGGAACCTCGCCACCGCTGGTCGTCCGCGACGTGGTCATCCTGGGGAGCGCCATGGCCGACCATCCCTTCACGAAGGAGCAGCACCCGGGCGACGTCCGCGCCTTCGACGTCCGGACCGGGGAGCTCCGCTGGACCTGGAGCCCGATTCCGCGCGCCGGCGAGCCGGGCGTCGAGACGTGGCTCGACGACTCCTGGACCTACTCGGGGATGGCCAACGTCTGGACGATGTTCAGTGCGGACCTCGAGCTCGGCTACGTGTATCTCCCGACCGGAGCGCCCACGAACGACATGTACGGGGGCCACCGGCCCGGGAACAACCTGTACGCCAACAGCCTCGTCTGCGTCGACGCGGAGACGGGCGAGCGGGTCTGGCACTTCCAGATGGTCCACCACGACCTCTGGGACTACGACAACAACGTCGCGCCGATCCTGATGGACCTCGAGGTGGAGGGCCGGCCCGGGATCACGCGGGCGGTGGTGCAGCTCACGAAGCAGGCCATGGCCTACACCTTCGACCGGGTGACCGGCGAGCCGATCTGGCCCATCGTCGAGCACCCGGTGCCCGGCTCCGACACGCCCGGCGAGTGGATCTCGCCGACCCAGCCCTTCCCGACGAAGCCGCTGCCCTTCGACCGGCACGGCATCACCGAGGACGACCTGATCGACTTCACGCCGGAGCTGCGGGCCGAAGCGCTGGAGATCGTCGAGCCGTTCATCCTGGGCGAGATCTTCACCCCGCCCTCGGTGCGCGGCGACGGCCCCGAGGACACGCGCGGCACGCTGCAGTTGCCGGGCTCGGTCGGCGGCGCCGAATGGGGCGGGGCCGGATTCGACCCGGAGACGGGAATGCTCTACGTCCCCTCGGTCACCGGCGCCTTCGCGGCCGATCTCACGCCGGGCAATCCGGATCGGATGAACGTCCGCTACACCCGCGGCACGCGCGCCTTCCCGAACGGGCCGCGCGGCCTGCCGCTGACCCGGCCGCCCTACGGCCGCATCACCGCCATCGACATGAAGACCGGCGAGCACGTCTGGATGGTCCCGAACGGCGACGGCCCGCGGAACCACCCCGCCATCGCCCACCTCGACCTGCCGCC
>JAPOYG010000500.1 GCA_026706755.1 Acidobacteriota bacterium | reverse complement strand
ACCGCATCGCCTTCTTCTTCCAGAGCGTGCCGTTCTGCTTCTACGCGATCTTCGCGGTGCTGGGCACGTTCCTGCTGAGCATCGAGAGGCCGATCTTCCTCGGCCCGCAGCTCGCGGCGGCCATGACGCGCGCCCGCACGACGGGACAGCTCGACGCCGCCGGCGCCGATCCGCTGAGCGCGCGGGAGCTGCAGGCCAGCCACGTTCCGGAGGGCTACACCCCCCACGTCATCGAGTTCTTCCTGCCGCTCGGCGCGCTCATCGCCATCGCGGTCGGCACGTTCGTGGCCTTCGGCTCGCCCAACGTGCAGTGGGCGTTCGGCGCGGCGCTGCTCCTCGCGGCGGGGATGGCGCTCGGCAAGGGGATGGCGCTCAAGGACCTGCTCTCGGGATTCCACGACGGCATCAAGGGCGTCGTGCTGGGCTCCGTCATCCTGCTGCTCGCCATCACCATCGGCGGCATCAGCACGGAGACGGGCGGCGGCGTCTTCCTCGTGGAGCAGCTCGGCGACGCCGTGCCCTACTTCCTGCTGCCGGTGCTGCTGCAGCTCATGACGATGGTCATCGCCTTCTCCACCGGGACGAGCTGGGGCACCTACGCGGTGGCGTTCCCGCTGGCGATGCCCCTCGCCTGGGCCGTGGCGGGGGCGCAGGGGCTGTCGCACCCGGAGCTCTTCATGACCCTCTGCTTCGCGGCGGTGATGGACGGGAGCGTCTACGGCGATCAGTGCTCGCCCATCTCGGACACGACCGTGCTGAGCTCGGTGTGCACGGGCTGCGACCTGATGGATCACGTCAAGACGCAGATTCCGCAGGCGTCCGTCGCGGCCGGCCTGGCCGCCGTCTGCTGGACCATCGTCGCCGTGTTCACCGCGTGAGGCGCGCACCCGCCGATCGCGGCCGGCGGCGGGCTGCGGACCACTCGCGCAGCACCCGGGGCGCCATCCGGTGGGCGGCGCGCACCACGGCGGCGACCTGCCGCAGGCGCCTGTGATCCCGCTCCCGCCAGGGGAACCCGTACGCCTCGCGAAGCGCCGGCGGCAGCAGACCGACCGTGACGAGCCGGCCCAGCCACTGCGCCGGCGCGGACCACGGCCCGCCCGGAACCGCGAGGAGCGCCTTCGCCAGGCGAACGGCCTCCTGCCCGACGGCGAGCCGACCGGCCTGCTGCATCTCCCGCAGGTAGAGGTCGAGGCCGTCGCGGGTGAGCGGCAGCACCCCCGGGGGAACGCCCAGGCGGGGGCCGATCTCGGCCGCCTCGGCGCAGTAGCGGTCTTCCTCGGCCGGCGTCAGGGGCGCGACGAACAGGACGTAGGTCCGAAGCTGGCTGTCGACCAGCGTGGCGTGGACCCAGGCGAGCAGCGCCGGATCCGTGGCGTCGTAGCGCGTGCCTGCCTCGTAGGGCCCGACGGGCTGCGCCAGCTCGCCGTGCACCCGGCGGTGAATGGCGTTGATCCGATCCGCGGCCTCGTTGACCTCCGTGTCCGTCCCGAACGTGAGCGACAGCATCGCCGAGATCGTGCTGCGCATGCGCCTGACATAGGCCAGGGCACCGGCGTCGAAACCGGAGTGGGCGCCGACCCCGGCCGCGACGAGAGGATGCGCGAGCTGCATCAGGATCGCCCGCCCCCAGCCGAGGACGACGATCGCCTCCCGGTTGACGCGGCGCGCCATCGACACCCCGCCATCGTAGCGGACGTATGGCGCGGGGGACGCTGCCAGGTGCGGGTGCGGTGGCGGCGGCCGCCGAGGCCTGCGGGCGGGCGAGGCGATGGTGTTCGTGCCGGCAGACCGTATCGTGCTGAGCGCGCCGCCGCAGGACCAGTGCCAAAGTGCAATCCTCACTGTGCGAAGGTGTTGCTCACGCGCACCGAGGTCCGGAAGTACTTCGTCCATGCCGCCGCCCATCCCAGGGCGAAGAACACGATCCCCAGGAGCACCGGCAGGGCGTCGAGCAGCTCTTCCCCCGTCAACCGCGGCAGGCCTTCCAGGATCCTCTGAAACAGAACGCCATGGACGATGCGAACCGTTATCGAGATCGCTGCGATCCACAACACGGCGATGTTCCATCGTGGTGCCGCGGAGGATCGCAGCACGATGAGCAGGAGGGGGCTGGCAAGCACGAGGAAGATCGCGATCCATAGAGCGAAGGGATAGTCGAGGAACCAGCCGGAGAGGCCGGCAGCGAAGAACAGCGACACCGGGATTGAACAGACGAGGTAGACCAGCAGCCAGCCCCCTACGCCTCTCGCACGCTCCGCTCCCATTCGGACCTCCCTTCGTCCCCGGGTCTGCGCCGCGGAAACCGGCTGCCACAAGGGCTCGCGAGCGCAGACTCCCAGCGCGACTGCAAGGTCGCGCCAACTAGCACTTGCCGGTGGCGCAACTCAGCGCGAATGCGCCTCCGATCAGGGCCAGCCCGCCGACGACCTTCCGCTTGCTGTTCGGGTCGTCCGCGAAGCCATCGACTGTCATCGCGATGCCACCGAAGAACAACGAGTAGAAGGCGATCATCGTGGCATCGCCCCCGCGTCTCGGCGGGTCGGCCGGCGGTTGCAGGACGCCGGCCTCGAGACGCGAGACAGCGGGACGGAGCACCGTCAGCCGACCGGCGCCGTTCACTCGAAGAAGCACCGAACGCGTTGCCGGGTGCAGCCGTCCGAGGATTCTCTCCAGGCCGGGCGACTCGGAGGGCTGAGCGCCCTGTGCGAGCAACGGTGCCGGACCCGAGAGTGCCATGGCGACGGCCAGCGCAGCTGCCGTGGCGCGAATCATCTGAACCTCCCCGCGACCGGGTCGGTCCGGCTCTGG
This sequence comes from Acidobacteriota bacterium, assembly GCA_026706755.1. Lineage (GTDB taxonomy): Bacteria > Acidobacteriota > Vicinamibacteria > Vicinamibacterales > UBA8438 > JAGWAJ01. The sequence continues at coordinate 4,018 of JAPOYG010000500.1, read as the reverse complement.
TGGCCGAACCATCCTCCGGCCGAACCATCCTCCGGGATGGTCGCCGGCGTCGGTCGCAGGACTGAATAGCAAGGGCTGTTCCAGCCGTCGCCGAAGCCTGCAAGCCCTTGACGTGGCTAGAGTTGCGGCAAACGCGTCGAGGCGGGCCAGCGACGGATCTCCGACGAGCCATCCACGGAGGGATCGGCTGTGTACACGAATTGCACAGGCTCTCCCCGACACAGGGTCTTCGGCGACCGAGCAGGCGGCACGCGGCGATCCGCCGGCCCTGGCGCCTACGGCGAGCGGATGATCCCGACCCGCTCCAGTCTCGGAGCCGGCCGACTCGTTCGCGCGCGGATCGACAGGTCCAGCCCTCCGCGGCTATCGCATGCGCAACGCTACGACAGGATCGACGCGCAGGGCCCGGCGTACGGGCAGGTACGCCCCGGCGGCCGCGACGACGGCCAGGCCTCCGACCGCCAGGCCGATCGCGCCGGGATCGGTCGGCTCGACGCCGTACAGGAACCCCGCCAGGATGCCCCGTCCCGTGAAGGCGAGCGCCAGCCCGACGACGGCGCCCAGGAGTGCGATGGTGGCGCTCTCGCGAAGCAACAGGCCCAGGATGCGGGTCCGCGTGGCGCCCAGCGCCACGCGCACGCCGATCTCGTTGGTGCGCTGCGCAACGGAGTGCCCCAGGACGCCGTAGAAGCCCACCGCCGCGAGCGCGACCCCGAGGCCGGCCAGCCACGCGAACAGGGCCGTGCGGACCCGGGGGACGGCCGCCGCGCGGGAGACGGCGGATTCCAGCGGCTCCACGGCTCGAACCGCCAGCCCGGGATCGGCGGCCGCGATGCGGCGGCGCACCGTCGTCGCCAGGCCCGGCACGTCGCGTTCGCTGCGCACCAGCAGGAACGCCGGCGACCAGGGCTGCTGCGCGAACGGCCGATAGACCGTATCGTCCGGCGGAACGCCCAGGCCGGCGTACTTCACGTTCCCCACGATGCCGACCACCGTCATCTCCTCGCTTCCCGCGACCCCGTCGCGGAGTACCGGCAGCGAGACGGTCTGCCCGAGCGGATCCAGGTCGTCGCCGAAGAAGCTCCGGGCAGCATCCTCGCTCAGGATCACCACCGGTTCGGCATCGAGGCCGTCCGCCCGGGTGAAGAAACGGCCCCTGACCAGCGGGATCCGCAGCGCCTCGAAGTACCCCGGCGTTGCGGGCACGCCCGTGGCGCGATAGTCCGCATGGGTCTCGCTCGCTCGTCGCAACGTGATCGCGACGCCGCCGTCGTTGGGCGGCAGACTCGCGCCGACCCCCGCGGCCTGCACCCCGGGAACGGCGCTCACGCTCTCGACCACCCGATCCACGAGGTCGACGGACTGAGCGGCCTGCAGGCTCCGCCCCAGCGTCAGATCCAGCGTTGCCGCCGTGACGTTGTCGACGTCCACGCCGACGTCGGTGTTCACGAGGTTCATGAGGCTGCGCCCGAGCAGGCTCGCCCCCAACAGCAGGACGAGCGCAATCGCCATCTCGGAAACGCAGAGCGTGCGCAGCACGCGCCGCTGCTCGGGCTTGCCGGATGCTCCGGAACCGCCCTGAAAGTGTGCCGGCGTGGGCGGTCGGGCCGAGCGGAAAGAGGGCCACAGGCCCGTGCAGAGCGTGGTGACGCCAACCAGGCCGAGCGCGAAGAGCAGCACCGGAGCGTCGACCTCAATGCCGTCGAGCCGCGGTAGGCCGGCGGGCTCGAGTCGCTTCAGTGCCGCCACGAGAGCGATCGCCAGCAGCACGCCGGCGGCGGCCCCGGCGACGGCGATCAGGACGGCGTTGACGAGCATCTGGGACACGAGGTGGCGACGCGACGCCCCCAGCGCGAAGCGGATGCCGAACTCGCTCGCTCGCGCCACGTACCACACCGACAGGAGGTGGGCGGTGTTCGCACAGGCCACGACCAGCACCAGCCCCACCGCCGCGGACAGGAGCGCCAGCGCCGGCCGGACGTCCGCCACCACGCGTTCGTGCAGTCCGACCGTCGTCACGCGAACGTCGGCGAAGGCGGCCGCGCGAGTGACGGCAAGCGCCTCCACGGCACGGTCGACCTCGGTGCGCGCCTGCGTCACGGAAGCAGCCGGCCTCAGTCGGCCGACCGGCAGGAAGCTGCAGCAGGTGGGGGTCGCGATGCGCCGGTAGCCGGCTGGGGTCCAGACGTCCGTGAGGGGGGTCGGGAAGTGGAAGTCGTCCCCAACGACGCCGACGACGACGTACGGTTCCGAGTTCAGCGTCAGTCGCGCGCCGACGGCGTCCGGGGAACGACCGAACGTGCGCGACCAGAGCCGTTCGCTGATCGCTACCGCCGGCGCTGCATCGTCGGCAGGCCCGAGCGGACGGCCGAGGACGACGCTCCCGCGGAGCGTCGAGAAGAAATCGCCGGATACGGTCGCGCCCTGCACGACCTCCGTGCCGCCGTCGCGCGAGAGCGCATGGTTCTCCGCCGAATGGAAGGCGAACGACTCGAGGGACGGCAGACGCGCCGCGAGATCGCGGAGATCGTCGGCCGAGAAGGACACGGCCGCCGGGCGCCCGCTTCCCGCATACGCGCGCTCCGCCCGGATATGCACGAGACGATCCGGTTCCAGGTAGGGCAGCGGTCTCACCAGGACGCCGTGCACGACGCTGAACATCGCGGTGCAGGTGCCGACTCCGAGCGCCAGGGTGGCGATGGCCACGCAGGAGTAGGCCGGGTTCCTCCCGATCAGCCTGAGTCCGTACCGGAGATCCCGCAGGACGCTCTCCAGACGGGCGAGCGCCGAGTGCGCCATCTCGTGCTCCTCCGCGGGCGGCTACTTACTGACGAAACCGAAGTAGACGTACGACGCCACGAGGATGCCAACCGTCACGAGGCCGATGTTGCCGTAGAGGGGGTCGACCTGGAGCCCCAGGAACAGGGCGAACGAGAACGCGAGATACAGGCCGATGATGGCTCCGGCGTGGGCCAGGATCTTCAACGCGACCCCTCCTCCGTTCACTATAATGGCGCACGATTCGCACCGACACTCGAGAGGGAGAGACCCCGATGCGCCAGATTCGACCCCGTTCGCTCGCCGCGTCCGTCGTCGCGGCTTTCGTGCTCGCACTCGCGGCCGCGCCGGGCGTCCTGGCCGGCTCCGAGAACTGGCCCTCGTTCCGCGGCGCCGATGCGCTGGCGGCGGTCAGCGACGACCCCCGGCTGCCGGTCGCCTGGAGCACGACGGAGAACGTCGTCTGGAAGACGGCGATCGACGGGCTCGGCTGGTCGTCGCCGGTCATCTGGGACGACCGGATCTTCCTGACCACCGTCGTCAGCGACGGAGACGAAGAAGAACCCCGCATGGGGCTCTACTTCCCCTACGGCTCGCCGGAGACGTTCGACGACGACCGCTTCCCCGACCCCGAGCCGGGCGACCTGCTCGAGCGCTCCATCAACCTCCACCACTGGGTGGTGGCGGCGATCGACTTCGAGAGCGGCAACGTCCTCTGGACGACCGAGGTGCACACCGGCGAGCCGGACTTCGACCGGCACCTGAAGAACACCTACGCGTCGTCGACGCCGGTGACCGACGGCGAGCGGGTCTACGCCTACTTCGGCAACGTCGGCGTCTACGCCCTGGACCTGGACGGGCAACTCCTCTGGCAGAAGCGCTTCGACCCGGCGGAGACGCGCCTCGGCTGGGGGCCGGCCGCCTCGCCGGTGCTGCACGAGGACACGCTCTACATCGTCAACGACAACGACGACTACTCGTTCCTGGTGGCCCTCGACACCGCGACCGGAGACGAGCGGTGGCGCGTCGACCGTGACGAGGGAACCAACTGGGCCACGCCCTACGTCTGGCAGAACGCCGATCGCACGGAGCTCATCACCGTCGGCAGCAACCTGGTGCGCTCCTACGGCCTCGACGGCACGGAGCTCTGGAGCTTCCGGGGGATGAACTCCATCACCATCCCGCAGCCGTTCAGCGCCCACGGCCTGCTCTACGTCATGTCGGGCTACGTCGGCGACGC
>JAPOYG010000093.1:4258-6865 GCA_026706755.1 Acidobacteriota bacterium | reverse complement strand
GGCGGCAGCGCCGCGGTCGAGATCATCCGCGGGCACCTGCGGCACCTGCTGATCGGGACGGATCCGCGCAACGTCGAGCAGCTCTGGGACCAGATGTACAGCTCCGCGCTGCTGTACGGCCGGCGCGGGCTGTTCCCGATGGCGCTGAGCGCGGTCGACAACGCCTTGTGGGACATCGCCGGCAAGCACGCCGGCCTCCCGGTGGCCGCCATGATCGGCGGCTGGCCGCGCGAGCGGCTGGCGATCTACCAGACCGGAGGCGACATCCGCGCCGGCCTGGCCCGCGGTATCCGGCATTTCAAGATCGGGACGCGCGTCGGCCCGCACACGCCGCCCGACGAGCAGCGCCGCGTCGCGGAGGCGGTCGTGGCGGCCCGCGACCTGGTCGGCCCCGACGGCAACTTGATGATCGACTGCGTCTCGCGCAACGGCACCGCCGACTGGGCGGTCGGCTTCGCGCGGCAGCTCCGGCCCGCGAACCTCTACTTCATGGAGGAGCTGCTGTCGCCGGACAACGTCTTCGGCTACGCCGAGCTGGTGCGGCGGATCGGCGGCGGCGGGCCGGGCTGGACGCGCGTCGCCTGCGGCGAGCACGAGTACACGGAGCACGGCTTCGACGTTCTCGTTCGCCTGGAAGCGGCCGAGGTGCTGCAGCCCGACATCACCTGGTGCGGGGGCTTGACGGCCGCGAAGCGGATTCGCGACCTCGTCGAGGGCGCGGGCCGGGAGCTCATCCCGCACCGCGGCGGCAGCGTCTGGGGGCTGCCGATCGCCCTCACCGCACGTACCTGCACGATGGCCGAGAGCTTTCCGGCGGGGTCGCCCATCCTCGCCGCGATGTCGCCCCGGTTCGACAACGGGGATTACGTCGCACCGACCGAGCCCGGTTTCGGGAGCATTCTGACGGAGCGAATGGTGCTCGACGCCCGCCTGCCAGGGACGTACTAGGAGTCTGCGCCGCAGAACGGCGCGGCCGGCCCCGCCTCGCGGCTCCCGGACGGATGCGGGATCGAGGACGCAATGACGTTGACGGAGCCGGATCCGCGCTACCCCATCGGCGAGTTCTCACCGCCGCAGGAGATCACGCGCGACCAGGTCGACGCCTGGATCGACGACATCGCTCGGTTGCCGGCCGACCTTCGGCGAACCGTCGCGCCCCTGACGGATGCCCGGCTCGATACGCCGTACCGTCCGGGCGGCTGGACGGTCCGGCAGGTGGTGCACCACTTGCCCGACAGTCACATGAACAGCTTCATCCGGTTCAAGTGGGCGCTCACCGAGGAGCGGCCGCTGATCAAGGCCTACGACGAGCAGGCCTGGGCGGAGTTGCCGGACTCCCGCGGGCCGGTCGCCCCGTCGCTCGACCTCCTCGAGACCCTGCACCGCCGCTGGATGGCCCTGCTGCGCGGCCTCACGTGGGCGCAGTTGCAGCGGGAGTTCGTGCACCCGGAATCGGGCGCCGTCGTCCTGGCCGAGAGCGTCGGTGACTACGCGTGGCACGGCCGCCATCATCTGGCCCACATCCAGCGGCTGCTTGCGCGCGAAGGCTGGGATTGATTCAAGGAGGCAGCATGCCGGAGCTTCCTCTGCGGGACCAGGTGGCCGTCGTCGCGGGGGCGACGCGCGGCGCGGGGCGCGGCATCGCGCGGATGCTCGGCGCGGCCGGCGCCACGGTCTACTGCACCGGGCGCAGCGTGCGCGGTCGGCCCGCCACCCCCGGGCGGCCCGAGACGCTCGAGGAGACGGCGGACCTGGTCACCGCTGAGGGAGGCCGGGGCGTCGCGGTCCGCACCGACCACACGGTCGAGGCCGACGTGGAGCGGCTCTTCGCCCGCGTGCGCGCGGAGGAGGGGCGGCTCGACCTCCTGGTGAACGACGTCTGGGGCGGGGACGCGCTGACGGAGTGGGGGAAGCCGTTCTGGGAGCTCGCCATCGCCCAGGGGTTCCAACTGCTGGAGCGGGCGGTCCACAGCCACATCATCACCAGCCGGCACGGCGCGCCGCTGATGGTCGAGCGGAACGCCGGGCTCATCGTCGAAGTCACCGACGGCGACACCTTCGGCTACCGCGGCAACCTCTTCTACGATGTGGCGAAGAACGCGGTCGTTCGCCTCGCCTACGCGATGGCCGCCGACCTCCGGCCCCACCACGTGACCGCGCTGGCAGTCACCCCGGGCTTCCTGCGGTCGGAACACGTCCTCGACAGCTTCGGCGTGAGCGAGGCGAACTGGCGCGACGCCATCGAGAAGGACCCCTACTTCGCCGAGTCCGAGACCCCCTGCCTGGTCGGGCGGGTGGTGGCCGCGCTGGCCGCCGATCCGGACGTCGCCCGCAAGAGCGGCGGGTTGTTCGCGGCGTGGACGCTGTCGAAGGAGTACGGCATCGACGACGTGGACGGCCGGCGGCCGGACTGGGGCACCTTCTTCCCCCGCAAGGTGCGGGAGATCGTCGACGGCGGCGAGCCGACGGAGACGAACCGCTTCATCGTCCGCAGCCGCCTCTACCAGGTCGAGCTGGACCCGACGGCGACGGAGGAAGCCGAGCGCCTGCGCGCGTGGCTCGCCCGCCACGAGTAACGGGGCGCGGGGGTGTCCTCAGCCGCGGCCG
>JAPOYG010000093.1:0-3995 GCA_026706755.1 Acidobacteriota bacterium | reverse complement strand
GGGCGAGCGCGGCCTCGATGGCGATGAGGAGGCGATAGCAGGCCACGTCCTGCGCGTCCCGATCTGCCAGGAAGTCGGCGAGCTCGCGCGCTGCCAGCGCTTCGAGTCGCTGAACCGATTCCTCGATCTCGGAACAGCGCGCGCGGACCAGATCCGGGTTGAGCGTCACGCGCCGAACGCCTCGATGGCGGCTCGGCGGAGCAGCGGCGCCATGTCGAGGTACTCGCGTACGGTGCGCTCCATCCGATTCGCCAAGCCTGTGTCGTCGCGGCTGAGCAGCAGTTGCCCTTCGCGGAAGACGTGGAAGAGAAAGGACGGGGAGGCGTCGTTCAGTACCTGTACGTCGATCGGGAAGTGCGCCTCGCGATCCAGGCGCAGGCCCAGATCGAGGGCCCTTTCGCAGCGCGCGTCTACGTCAGCCGCCAGCTGAACGCCGACGTCGATGTCGTGAAAGCTCGCGTCTCCGAGGAACGAGCCGTGAAGCCATGCCCACTCCACGTCCTGCCTGGACCGGAGCGCCGCCACGAGAACACGGCGCACGCGGTCCCGTTCGGCGGCATCGGCACGGTACAGGCGGCGCATGGTCCTTCATTCTCCCTGGCGACGCCTCTCGATGCCGGCCGCTGCGCCGGGCCCTGGCTCTGACAACCGACGCCCGGCTCTGACGGCCCCGCGGCACGGCGCCTGCCTCCGGGGAGTCTGCACCTCGTTGGGCAGCCGACGCCGGTCACCGCGCGGCACTCCTACCGTGCCGGATACCAGTCGCCGTCGCGGACCTCGATCGGCTCGCCGTCGAGGGCGTTGCGCAGCGCCTGGATGGTGGCCGCGATCTCCTCCGCGTTGTCGGGCCGGGGTTGAGCGGGGTCGCCGAACCAGCGCGCCGTCGCATTGTCGTAGTGGATCAGGTAGACAACCTCGGGCCGGAACGTCTTCGCGCACTCCGCGACCGGTCGCGGGCGCATCCGGTCGACGGGGAGGTTCATCGGGAGGAACGCGACGTCGATGTCCGCGAGGGCCTGGATCTCGGGCACGCACTCGCCGACTCCGGCGAAGAAGATGCGACGCCCGCCGAGGGTGAGGACGTAGCCGTTGGCCTCGCCCTTCGGGTGCCAAGGCTGGCCCGGCGTCATGTCGTAGGCCGGAACCGCCTCGACCGGCACGCCCGCGAAGACGCCCCGCTCGCCGTTGGCGAGGACCTCGCCGTCGCCGAATCGCGCATGCGCTGCCGCCGTCAGCACGACCGGCGCCTCCGGCTTGCGCAACTGCTCGATGGCGGCCGGATCGAGGTGGTGACCCGGGTCGTCGGTCACCAGGATCAGGTCGGCCGGCTTGGCCTCGGACAGGTCGCCGGCGCTCCACGGGTCGATGTGCACGACGGTCCCGGCGTGCTCGATCTGCACGCTGGAGTGAAGGATGGGCGTGATGACGACGTCGCCACCCTCCGCGGCGAGGCGGTCCGACGGCGCCTGCGCCGAGAGTGGGACCGAGGCCGCGGCGACCGCCACGACGAGCACCTGCATAGTGCGAGGCCACTTGGTCATGCCGCCATGCTATGGGCGCCGGGGCGCGGCGTCAACGGCCTGACGGGCGGAGGTCGCGAGATCCGCCCGCGGGGCGCGGGATGACGCCGGCCGCCGGCTCGCGCTACGCTGGGGCCGGATGACGGAGGCTGTGGAGCGGCGAACGGCGGCGAGGATGGCGCCCGTGCTGGCCGTGCTGCTCGCGGCGAGCGCGTGTGGCGGCGGCAACTCCGTCGGGGAGCGTGCCTCGACCGCGCTGCCGCCGACCGCGGCCGGGTATCCGGGCGGCGTCATCACCCTGCTCGCGCCGGCCCGGCCGGGCGGCGGATGGGATCAGACGGCGCGCCAGATCCAGCAGGTATGGACCGGCGTCGGCATCCCGGGCGTCCCGGTCGAGGTGGTCAACCGCGGCGGCGCCGGGGGGACGATCGGGCTGGCCGACTTCGTGACCCGCTTCAGCGGCGACCCGCACATGCTGCTCGTCTTCGGGCAGGTGATGCTCGGCGCTACCCGCACCAACCGCAGCCCCGTATCGATCGACCAGACGGTGCCCCTCGCGCGGCTGCTGCACGAGTACGAGGTGGTGACCGTGCCCGCCGATTCGCCCTACACGACGCTCGATGAGCTGCTGGACGACCTCCGGCGCGATCCGGCGCGGGTGAGCTGGGCCGGCGGCTCGGCGGGCGGCATCGACCACATCCTCGCCGGGCTCATCGCGCAGGCTGCGGGCGTCGACCCGCGACTCGTGAACTACATCGCGTACGCCGGGGGCGGCGAGGCCGCCGCGGCGGTGATGGGCGGCCACGTGACCCTGGGCGTGTCGGGGGTCGGCGAGTGGCGGGCCCACGTCGACGGCGGACGGATGCGGCCGCTGGCCGTCTCGTCTCCTACGCGGATCGGCGACCGCGCCACGCCGACCCTGCGGGAGAGCGGCCTCGATGTCGTCCTGTCGAACTGGCGGGGCATGGCGGCGCCGCCCGGCACCGACGACACGACGCGCGACTGGCTGATCGGCGCCCTGGCGCGGATGCGGGAATCGGCGGAGTGGCAGTCGATTCTGCGCGCCAATCACTGGGAGGACAGCTTCCTGGCGGGGGACGCGTTCGGGGACTTCCTGCGCGACGAGGCGGTCACCGTCGACGAGACGCTGCGCGCGATCGGGCTGATCCGATAGGGCCCGAGGGTCTGGCCGGCACCGGCGCCGTTGCGCGTGATCGACCCGGCGTCCCGAACCACGTCATGCACCCCGATCGCCGTCTTGCGCTCGGCCTCCTCGCGGTCAGCGCCACGTACCTCGCGGCCGCCACGGCGATCGCCGCGCCCGAAGGCGGCTACGCCACGGTCGGCCCGCGGGCGTTCCCGCTGGCCATCGGGATCGGCCTGGCTGCCGTCGCCCTCCGGATCGGGCTCCGACCGGAGCCGCGCCGCGGTCCCACCCCCGCGGCCGACTGGCGCGCGGCCGGCCCGAGCGTTCTCTGCTTTCTGCTCTACGCCGTGCTCCTCGAGCCGGCCGGCTATCTGCCGGCGACGACGGCCTTCATCGCGGTCGAGGCCCGCCTGCTCGGCAGCCGGCGCTGGCGCCGCGACCTGGCCGCGAGCGTCGTCGTCGCGGCATCGATCTACGCACTGTTCGGGTCGCTCCTCGGCATCCGGCTGCCGGCCGGAATCCTGGGCGGGTGGTGACCATGGGTGCCCTCCCACCGCTCGCCGAGAACCTGACGGCCGGATTCGGGGCGGCGCTCCTTCCCGCGAACCTGCTCCTGGGCCTCGCCGGCGTCACGCTGGGGACGGCGGTCGGGGTACTGCCGGGGATAGGGCCGGCGCTGGCCATCTCGATGCTCCTGCCGCTGACCTTCGGCATCGATCCGGCGGGCGCGTTCATCCTCTTCGGCGGCCTCTACTACGGGGCCATGTACGGGGGATCCACGACGTCGATCCTGGTACGGATGCCGGGCGAGGCGTCGAGCGTGATGACCGCGCGGGACGGGTTCCGCATGACGCGCCGGGGGCGGGCGGGCGCGGCGCTCGCGACGGCCGCCATCGGATCGTTCGTCGCCGGCACCTTCGCGACGGCGATGCTGATGACCGCCGCGCCGGCGCTGGTCGAGGTCGCGCTCACCTTCGGTCCCGCCGAGTACGCCGCCCTGATGGTGCTGGCGCTGGCCGCGCTCGCGGGCCTCGGCGGACCGTCGCCGGCGAAGGGCGTCGCGGCAGCGCTGATCGGTCTCGCGATCGGAACGATCGGTATCGACGTGCAGACCGGGCAGGCGCGCTTCACCTTCGGGGCGGCGGGACTGCTCGGCGGCCTCGACGTTGTCGTGGTGACGGTCGGCCTGTTCGCGGTCGGCGAGGTCTTCTGGTACGCGGCCACGGAGGTGCGGCCCGCACCCGGGGCGGGCGAGGAACGGGCGCAAGTAAGTGGTCCGGTCCGCCTCACCCGTGCGGAGTGGCGGCGGTCGTGGCCGGCCTGGCTGC
>JAPOYG010000499.1 GCA_026706755.1 Acidobacteriota bacterium | reverse complement strand
GAGGACGGCGGCATCCGCGTCGGGCAGGAGACGGCCCGCCGCATCGCCTGCGACGCCGCCACCGTCACCATGCAGCACGGACCCGACGGCGGCGTGCTGGACGTCGGCCGCCGGACGCGGACCGTCTCTCCGGCCCTGCGCCGGGCCCTCGCGGCGCGCGACGGCCAGTGCCGGTTCCCCGGCTGCGAGGCCCGGCGCTGCGACGCCCACCACATACGCCACTGGGCCGACGGCGGGGAGACGGCGCTCGCCAACCTCGTCCTGCTGTGCCGGCGGCACCATCGGGCGGTGCACGAAGAGGGCTTCCGCGTCCTGGTGGATGACCGCGGCGCGATCGCGTTCCTGCGGCCCGACGGGCGGCTCCGCCGCGTCGAGGTCGCCTTCGGCGAGGTCGGCCAGCGCCTGTTGACGCTCGAGCGTGTCCTCCTCCCCCCTCCCGCGGACTGACGCGCCCCCCGGACACGACGCAGGCTGCACATCCGCCGGATTCCCATGTCGCGTAGCATGCTATGGCACGCGGCCCCGCAGGCGGGAATCGCCTACATGCTGGGTGAAGTCGGGCTGACGGGTTGCGCTCGGGTTCGCGAACCCGTTCGACGAGAGGGAGTCGAACTCGCATGCTGCAGATGGCACCGGAGACGATGCGCGAGCTCGCGCACCATGTGGCGGACCTGTTGATAGAGCGGAGCGTGCGCCTGCCGGGCGAACGGGCGTGGGAGGGCGACTTCAAGGACGCTCTGGCCGACCGGCTGGATGAAGACCCGCCGGAAGCCGGCCGGCCGGCGCGGGAGGTAATCGACCGGGCAGCGCGGGACGTGTTGAGCAACACCCTGAGACTCGATCATCCGCGGTCGTTCGGCTTCGTGCCGACGTGCCCGACCTGGCCCGGCGTGCTGGCCGACTTCATCGCCTCCGGGTTCAACGTCAACGCGGCAACCTGGCTCGTGGCGAGCGGTCCGAGCCAGCTCGAGTCGGTCGTGATCGGCTGGTTCCGCCGATGGTTCGGACTGCCGGACGGGGCCGGCGGACTGATGACCAGCGGCGGGTCCGCGGCGGCCCTGCACGGGTTGGTGGCGGCTCGCGAGGCGGCCGGCAATCCCGAGCGGGCCGTCGCCTACATGAGCGACCAGAGTCACAGCGCGCAGGTCCGGGCGGCCCGCATCGTGGGCATCGCGCCGGATCGGATTCGGGTGCTCCCGACCGACACGTCGGGCCGGCTCGATCCGGGGGCGGTCACGGCAGCGATGGCCGCGGACCGGGCGGCGGGGTGCACGCCGCTGGTCGTCTGCGCGAACGCCGGCACCCCGACCCGCGGCGCCGTCGACCCGCTGCCGGCCCTGGCGGACATCTGTGCTGCCGAGCGCGTGTGGCTGCACGTCGATGCGGCCTACGGCGGCTTCGCGATCCTGACGCCGCGCGGCGCGGCGGCGCTCGAGGGCATCGACCGGGCAGACTCGATCAACGTCGATCCGCACAAGTGGCTGTTCCAGCCGTACGAGGCCGGCGCCATCCTGGTGCGCGACGCCGGCACGCTCGAACGCGCCTTCGCGATTCAGCACGACGTGTTGCAGGATTCGGTGTGGGGCGCCAGGCACGCCAACCTCGCCGATCAGGGGATCCAACTGAGCCGCAGCTTCCGCGCGTTGAAGGTCTGGATGTCGATTCAGACCTTCGGGATGGCGGCCTTCCGCGCGGCCATCGAGAACGGGCTCGATCTGGCCGCCCGCGCCGCGGAGCACGCCGGCAGGTGCCGCACGCTGGAGCTGGTGTCGGCGTCGCTCGGCATCGTGTGCTTCCGCGTCAACCCCGGCGGCCTCAACGAGTACGCTCTGGCTCGTCTCAACCGCAAGGTGCTTGCGCACGTGTTCTGGGGCGAGCAGGCGTTCCTGTCCTCCACGATGGTCAACGGTCGATTCGTGCTGCGGTTGTGCATCCTCAACCACAACACGACGTGGGATGACGTCCGGGAGACCCTCGATACGGTGGAGCGGTCTGCTCGCGAAGTGGACGAAGGGGGCTGGCGGAAGCCGCAGGAACCGGGTGCAGGCTGACGACGATGCGGCGCCCCGCGGGCACCGCCACCCGCACGGGAGTGTCACCGGCGGCGGCGGCGGGCACGGCGACCGGGCCCAGATCGCGGCCGGTCAATGCGTCGAGGAACCGGCCCGTCATCCGCACCGGCAGGCGCAGGCGCAGGTGCGAGTCGGCCGTCGTGCGCTCGAGGTAGGCGACGAAGCGCTCCGCGCTCTGCAGGCCGAACGCGTAGCCCGCGTCGTAGCCGCGCAGGTAGCTGCCGTCGCCAGGTCCGGTCACGACGCGCAGCTCCGACCACGGCAGCTCGGCCAGCCCGTGGGTCCCGCCGCTCGCTGCCGCTTCGCGGATCCGGTACAGCCGGTCCGGCCCCACCTGGGCGACCAGCGCGACGTCGGACCTGCCGCCGAGGTCGTCCAGGTCCGCCCGGATGCCCGACGACCGCGGATAGCGCGAGACGTGCACGACGACGTGCGTCACGCCGAGCGCCTCGAGGCGCGCCACGGCGAGGACGGACGGGAAGCTCGCGGCGAGGCGCGCGAGGTCGTCGAACTCGCGGGGCCGGGCGTTGCCGAAGCCGGCGACCAGTGGCCTCCAGTGGTTCGTCGAGGCCAGCAGGTACCACGCGTTGCGATGGAACTGCCCGCCGAAGTAGAGCGGGAGTTCCACGACCGGTCCGGGATCGACGGCCGCGAGGGCCCGATGGATGGGCGGATTCCAGTCCACGGGACGGTACGGGATCGGCGCGTGCAGCGTCTCCGCCGTCGCCACCGCAAGGAGGCCGACGGCGGCGGCAACGCCCCACCGCGGCGAGACGGCACGGCGGAGCGCCGCCAGGCCGAGGCCGGCCAGCGCACCGACCGCGAAGACCACCAGGGTGCCGAACCGGCTCGGGGCGCGAAGCGACTGCACCGGCGGGACGAGGGCGGAGAACCAGTCGTAGGCCGGCGTCAGCGAGCCGAGCGAGAGCAGCAGCCCCGCTCCCGCCACGGCGAGCAGCATGCGCCGCACCCCGCGCGGCGCCGCGCGGGGTGCGAGGAGCGCTCCGCCGGCCAGGACGAGGGCCGCCAGGCCGGGGAACAGCGCCCGCGGCGCGCGGGGCCAGAGGGCGTGGCTCCAGAGCTCGTAGTGCAGGTCCGCCGCCGTCGTGAGGTAGCTCAACAGCGCGCTGCCGATGCTGGCCGCGTCGGCCGGCGCCGAGCGCGGGCCCTGCAGCGCCAGGTAGGGGTGCAGCACCGCGTAGAGCACCGCCAGCGTGGCCAGCGCGGCGGCCGAGAGCCGCAGCAGCACCGCGGCGCCGCGGCGGCTCCCGAGGTCCGGCGCCCGCGCGAGCAGCGCGCTCCCGAGGGCCACCGCCACGTAGACGGCCAGATAGCCGGACGTCAGGGCGGCGCCGGCCACGCACGCGGCCAGCCAGACGGCGTCGCGCGTCCGGCCGTGGCGCAGCAGACGGTCGAGCGCCAGCAGCGCCAGCGGCAGCGGGTACAGGTGCAGGATCTGCAGGTGGGCGATCCGCGTGAGCAGCGCCGTGCTGAACGCCACGACGGCACCGGCCAGCAGGCCCGCCCAGGGGTCGCCGGTCCAGGCGACGATCAGCCAGTACATGGCCAGCCCGGTCAGCGTCAGACCCGCAAGGACCAGCAGGTTGTACGTGGCCATCGGGGTCGCTCCGAGCCAGCGGAGCGGGGCCCCCAGCAGCCCGGGCACGAGGAGGGGCTCGGTGTACGCGAGCGCGTCGCCGCTCGGGTAGTACATGTTGGCGCCGAACAGGTCGAGGGGGTCGCGCGGAAGCTGGTGGGCGATCCAGGAGAGCGTCCACGCGTTCAGCCACTCGTCGTCGTTGCGGCGCGACAGATGGCTCGGGTCCGACGCGAGCGGCCACGTGTGCAGCACGGCCAGCCCGAGCAGGACGGCCGCCGCCCACCCCGCGCTCCGCCACGGACGGGCCGGCGCCGAGGGCGCGCCCTGGGAGCTTGCTCGCCGCATCGCCTCTCTACTCCCCCCGGAGCCGGCAGTGGCTGCCGAGCCGGATCACCTGGCGGCCGCCGCCCGGCCACCCTCGCCCGACGCGCTGGAGATTACCCGAAGTCGACCGGCTCGGGTCCGACGCGGAGCGACCCCGTGCGCCGCCCGGCCGGCCCGCACAGGACGGCCGCCGTTCACCCCGCGCGCCGCCCCGGGCACGCTGGCGCCGACGGCGTGTCCCGAGACGCCCCGGACTGCTACATTTGGTAGGTGAAGGAGATGCCGACCTTGCAGGACGACGCGCGGCGGGCGGGCGTGGGCGAACACCTCCGGACCGATCGGTGGCGGCGACGCGTGCGGCAGGCGCTGTTCCCCGCGGTTGCGGCGCTGGCCCTGGCCGCGGGACCCGCGGCGGCGCAGCACGAGGTTCCGGATCGCGGCGGGCGCGTGTACGGCCTGGTGGGAGGCGCGTTCGGCGACGGCACCTTCGTGGCGACCGGGGCCGGCGCGGGTCTCCGGCTGACGCGGCACGTCGGTCTGGACCTGGAGTTGACGCACCTCACGAGCGGCAACGGTGCGGGGCGCGGCGGGCCCTGGTTCGACGGCGTGACCGTGTTCAGCGCCGCCACCTCCCTGGCCGGCGCCGACCCCGAGGACTATCCGCCCTTCGGAGTCGTGGGCGACGATCCGTATCACTCCATCTCGTTCGAGGACCTCGGCCGAGACGTGACGACGTTCCTGACGAAGCTCACCGTCGAGTTCCCGATCGCGGACGGCCTCCTGTCCCGTACTTCACCGGCGGGGGCGGCATCGGCCGGGTGACGGAACGCTACGGCCTCTACTTCGAGCCGATCCCGTGGATTCCCTGGGACGACGACCCCGCCGCCGGACACGAGAGCATCATCGCCGACTTCTTCCCGGATAGCGCGTATTCCGAGCTGGGGCTGGCCCTCGTGCTCGGCGGCGGGGTCGACGTGCGGGTGTGGCGGGGCTTCGGCGTCGGCGGCGACATCCGCTGGCTGCGGGTCCTCCGCAGCTACGGTGCCCTCGACACCGCCCAGGTGGCGGCCCGGGCCAGCTACCGGTTCTGAACGCCATCGAGCGCGCGACCGTATGCCGGCCGGCGCGGAGTAGCGCCCCTCGTCGCCGCGGGCAACACGAGGACAGCCCGCGCGTCGGCGTGGTTGTCGCACCGACGGACCGGCGTCCCTCATGCGCCCTGATCCTATCTGGTCAATGGCAGCAAGCCCGCCGACCAGCACGTAGGCCACACCGTGCCGATCCAGCGTGCCGACGAGGGATTCCGAGTCGAGGGGCGGCGCATCGGGATCACCCACGGCGCAGCTCTGCCGCGAGCCTCGTGAACGCATCGTTCGTTCGCAGGCGATCCTCCACGCTGCGCGCGAGGGCGGCCTCGGCGGCCGCTCGTCGCTGCGAACTCGTCGGTTCAAGCTCGATCCGCAGTCGGAAGCCGCAGGCTTCGACGCAGCGTTCGGCCGTCTCCAGTCTCGGCCGGGCCTGCCCCGCCTCGTACCTCGCGATGGCCGGCTGGGACGTGGAGGCGCTCCGTGCCAGATCGGCCTGCGTCAACCGCGCCCGCTCGCGTGCCTCCCGGATCAGGGCGCCCAGCGTCGAGTCCATTCCTTCACGATACCTGATCCGGTATGGACGGCAACCGCCGAGCGACCGAGGAGGCTGCCCGGGACCGCGCGCCGGTGGCGGCAGCTACCGGTTCTGAGCTGGGCGTGCTGCGGCCGCCGGGCTCATCCTGTCCACACTCCCCACGGCCGGCGGCGGTCCCCCCCGGAATGCCATTTTTCGCGCAGGGCGTGATACACTGCACACGTACCCGTTGGCTCGGCCGGGCCTGGGTCGAGGGCTTCCTCGTCGCCCCGGTTCGGGCCGGCGCGGCCGAAGCGATCGCGGTGGATCTCTGGGGGGAATCACTCGATGGAACCGGCGACGGCAGCGGCGGCGGCGGCGAGCGGTTGGACCTCGGCGGAGGCAGTTACGGGGCTGGTCGGCGTGATCACGCTCCTGGCGGTACTCGTCGGCGGCGTGCTGCAGTACCGCGCGAACCGAGACGCGCACGCGCAGATCGGCGAGAACATCAAGGCGGAGGCGGCCGGGCTGCGCGTCGAGATCAGGGCGGTCGACGCGCGTGCCGAAGAGCGCGACCGCGGGCTGGTGGTAGCGGTTGGCAACCTGGAAGAGCGGACTCGCCGGACGGCCGAAGACGTAGCGTACATGCGCGGCCGGTTCGACGGCGAGGCCGACCGCGCCCGCGACTCCTAGGAGCCTGGCCTGGACCGCCTGAATGAGGTCGTCGATCCGCTCGTCCGTGGTCCGCATCGGGAGTCAGGCGGCGGACGGGGCCTGCGGGAGGATGGCGCGCTCCACGGTCTCGAGGCGCTGGTCGACCTTCGCGAATCCGATCTCCACGCCTCGCAGGCGAGCGTCGAGCGCAGCATGGTCTTCGCGCAACTCGCGGCGGAGCTTCTCGAGGTCCTCGCGCACCTCGCCGCGGAGCGTGTCGATGCGGCCGTTCGTCGTGTCGATGCGGTCGTTCGTCCTCTCGATGCGGTCGTTCGTCTCGGCGATGCGGTCGTTCGTCTCGGCGATGCGGGTGCTCAAGTCGCCGCCCAGGGCGCTCAGGCGGCTGTTGATGCCGTTCGCCACGAGGGCGACGACGCTCACGACGACGGCCGTCACCGCGATTCCGGTCCCGACGACGGACAGCAGCAGGGTCGCCTCGCTCATTCCTTCCGCAGCATAGCATGAGGCGTGCTATGGTTCGCGCGGGGCCGTGCTACTCTGGCCACACAGGTCGTCGCATATGAGCAGAAGCCGACCGGCGGAACGGCGGAGCGCGCGGCAGCAGGAGATCCGCGCCATCTACAAGTCGCTCAGCCCGGAGATCCAGTCCCTCTACGGGCGCCGCGCCCGGGAGATCCTGGCCGCCGGCGGCTGACGCACCGT
>JAPOYG010000583.1 GCA_026706755.1 Acidobacteriota bacterium | reverse complement strand
TCTGGGGTCCCGCCAGAGGCGCCCGTAGCCGACGCTCAGCTTCGTGTACGCGCCGCGGCGGGGGCTGTCGGCCTCCTCGCGGGGCCTGCCCCATCCGGTGTAGTGGCCGCAGGCGACGCCTCCGGCTGCCGGCGCGGCGCAGGCGTCGAAGCCCGCCGCCACGGCGCTCGTCGGCCCCGGCGGCGCGAACGGCCCGGGCGTCTCGGCGGGCCGGCCGCCCGAGGGCGCCCGGTCGAGTACGTCGCGGGTGTCGTCGCCTCCGGGGCGGCAGGCGCCTTCGCCGTCGGCGCCGACGGTGCACACCCACGGCGAGCAGACCCCGTCGGCGGGGTGCTCGGCGCCGGGCTCTTCGACCGCGCAGTAGCGGCGGCCTCCGGTCGCCAGCGACACGTACGGGCCGTCGGCGGCGTACTCCACGGCCCCCCAGCAGCGCGCCGAGCCGTCGCCGCGCAGGCCGCAGGTGTGCAGATCCCCCGAGGCGATCGCCGCGAAACGGTCCGCCGGCGCGCCGTCGGCCACCCATTCCAGCCCGTCGGGGATCCCCGCCGCGTCGGCCCGGCCCTGCAACTGCCGGTACTGCAGTTCGTGGACCGTCTCGCGCGCCGACGGCCGGTCGGGGCCCTCGCGGAACACCAGCGGCGCCGCCCGCGCGTCGGGGTGCTCCCAGCCGGGCGGGTGGCGGGGGTCCCAGCACTCGAGGGCGCCGCCGGGCCGTATCCCGCAAGCCGTCCCCCCCGACACGGCGACCGCGGCGAACTCCCCGCCGGGCGCGTCGGGCCACCAGAGTCTCTCGACGTCCCAGCAGTCCGCGGCCCCGTCGGGGCGCAGCCCACAAGCGTGCGACCCCGACCCGCTCACCGCCGCGAAGGCGCCGGTCGCCCGGGCCAGCGGCCCCTTCGGCGGCGCGGGCTCCCCCTCCCGGCCGTAGTAGTCGACCTTGGGGGGCCCGTCGGGGGGCGCGTGGACGTAGTAGCGCCTGTGCGCCTCGGGCTCCAGGCACGCCAGGCGCCCGTCGGGGCGCAGCCCGCAGCCGTGCCCGTCGAGGCTCAACGACTCGAAGGCGCCCGCCAGGGCGTGGTCGGAGGCGTGCAGGCCCCAACACTCCACGTCCCCGCCGGGGCGCACGCCGCAGGCGAGCTTCCTCCCCGCGGCCACCGCGCTGAACCGCCCGGGCGGCGGGCTCGCCGCCCACCACGAATCGTCGCCCCAACACTCCGCCCCGCCGCCGGGGCGCAGCCCGCAACTCAACCCCGACCCGGCCGACACGGCCGCGAAAGCCCCGCCCGGCGCCCGCGTCTCGCCCCAGTCGTCGCGCCCCCAACACTCCGCCCACCCCGACGGGCGCAACCCGCACGCGTGGCCGCCGCCGACGCTGACCGACTCGAAACGGCCCCCCGGCGCCCGCGCCAACGCCGATGTGCCGTCCCAGCACGCCACCTCCCCGCCCTCGCGCAGCGCGCAGAACCCCGCCCCGCCGCCGTCCAGCGCCGCGAAAGGGCCCCCCGGCGGGCGCTCCGGGCGGCCCCGTCCCCGGTTCCAACACACCAACCCGCCGCCGGCGAGCGCCCCGCACATCTCCGCCCCCGACCAGTACGTCACCAACGGCTCGGTGCCCATCACCCCGAACGCCTCCAAACGCCCCGCCGGCGCCGGATCCTCGCCCCAACCAACACAGATCTCGACGACAGCCTGCTGTGACCCCGTGCTGAAGCTCTCATAGGCCTCCCAGTCGACGAAGCACGGGATCCCCGCCTCCAACCCCCAACACTCCAAGGCGCCCCCGGGGCGCAGCCCGCACGTGAACATCCCCGAGGCGTGGATCTCCGCGAACCGGCCCCCCGGCGGCGACGACTGGCCGAACCGGTCATCCCCCCAGCACGCCACCTCCCCGCCCTCGCGCAACGCGCAACCGTGCAAACGCCCCAGCGCCACCGACACGAAACCCCCGCCCGGCGGCGGCACGAACTCATACCGACGGCTAGAACTGCACACCAGCCGGCCCGCCTCGGTGACCATGCACGACGCGACGCCCCCCACCGCCAGCGCCGCCGCCCGAACGCCGACGGTCCACCCCGGCACCCGCGGCGCGTAATCGTCGCGATAATCGCCAGAACACACCACAACCCCGCCCGCCCGGCGGATACCGCACACAACGTCCACACCGCCCACGACCGCCGCCAACTCCCCCTCCAACACCGCCGCGTACTCCTCACCGTGCTTACCCCAACACTCGCCCCCGCCGTCGACGCGCAACCCGCACACCGTGCCCAGAACATCCGTCACCACGTCGACGAACCGGCCCCGCGGTGCGTCGGTCTGGCCGAACTCGTTGTCGCCCCAACACACCACCGACCCACCAGAACGAACCGCGCACCCGAACCTGTACCCCACCGCCACAGCCGAAAAACCCGCCCCGCCCGACGACGACCCGCCCGCACCGCCCGCAGGCCGCCCCGACGCCGCGACGGAAGGCTCAACCCCGACCCGACCCGAACCCGCAGCACCGCCCCAAGGCGCACCCGGTTCCTCCGGGACCTCACCGCCCGAAGGCGCATCCGGCGCCGCGACCTCCGCCGACCCACCACCCGCAGCCACGCGCCCGGCAACACCGACCCGCCCCTCAGGCCCCGACGCCACAGCGCCCGACAACCCTTCGGCGACCGACTCCCCCTCAGAGGTGCGACCAGAACCCCCACAAGACCCAGCCACCAACCACACCACCACCACCACACCCACCAAGCGCCGCCACCCGCCCTTACCCTCCGGACACCGCCGAACCATCCGACGGTGTCGACCGCCGGCCCCCCGACGACCCGCCCGCACCGCGGCCTCAGCAGACGTCGCAGACGACCTCGCCGGGCGCGAGGGCACCGGCGAGCCCTTCGTCGGACTGCGCGCGGACCGCGCCGCTGCGCCCGGCCGGGTTGGTCGGCGAGGCGACGTTGAAGGTGACAGTGGAACTGTAGAGCCACCGGTTCAGCGTCATGGTGTCATAGCGGACGAACCGATTGCGTGGTTCCACGCGGGCGCCGGTGGCGGCGGGGATGAACGTCACCTCGATGCGCCCGCCGGCGGCGCCCCGCGCCGACACCTTGCCGAGGTTCTGGGCGGCGCCGTTCACGCTGCGGGTGACCGTGCTGCTGTTGAGCCACTGGCTCGGGCTCAGCTCGTTCGGCCGCACGAACCGCAGCGTCGGCCTGATCAACGACCCCCCGCTGGGGCGGAAACCGAAGCTCAGCGTGTAGCCGGTCCTAGTCGGCGCCATGCGCAGCGCCGCCACCTGGCCGCTCACCACCGCGCCCGTGCGGGCGCTGACAACCGCCCACCGCGAGGCGCCCCCCGCGTTCACCGCCCGCACCGACAGCGTGTACAGCGTCCACTGGTCCAACCCCCCGAACGTGTGGGACGTGCCGCGCAGGCGCACCACGGTCCCCGACCCGCGGCGCACCTCATAGGCCGTCGCGCCCGCCACCGCGCTCCACTGCAACGTGATGCTCGCCTCCGCCGCCGTCGCCGTCACATCCGACGGCGGCGGCGGAGGAGGGGTCGGCGGCGGCGGAGGCGGAGGAGGCGGCGGCGGAGGAGGAGGCGGTGGCGGCGGAGGAGGAGGCGGTGGCGGCGGAGGAGGAGGCGGTGGCGGCGGAGGAGGAGGCGGTGGCGGAGGAGGAGGGGAGGGAGGTGGGGGACCCTGGCGCGGCGTGGCGACCCGCAGGGGAGGCGACCACGCCGAGACCGTCACCTCCCGGCCGCGGCCGGGCACCACCAACGACACCCGGGCGCGCACATCCAGCAGGTACTGAGACCCCGCCGCCAATCCCCCGAACGTCGCCGACGGCGGCGACACCTCCAACCGCTGCTCCCCCGACGCCGCCGCGTCGCGCCCGCCTGCCTCCTCAGCGCGACTCCCCGCAGTCCCCGTAGCCTGCGGGCGCAGGCGCGCCTCGTAACCGGTCGCCCCCGCCACCGCCTCCCAGCGCACCGACACCGACGACGCCGTGGTCCCCGAAGACGCCAGACCGCCCGGCGCCGCGACCAACGCGGGCGTCGCGCTCCGAACCCGCGACGGCGAACCGGCCTGCGCGCCGATGACCGCCTCCACCGTGAAGAAGTGCGCCACCCCGTTCGCCAGCCCCGGCACCGTGAACGACGTCGTCGGCGTCTTCAACTCCTTCACAGAACCCAAAACGTCCGGCTTGACCCCCCACCTGACCCGATAGCCAGTCGAACCGAACACCGGATACCAGAACAACCGCACCTGCCGATCACCACCCAACACATGCAGCCACTGCGCCTGCCCCGGAGGCCCAAACACGTCCCTCGGCATCCCGACGGTCCACGTGCCGCCCACCTTCTCGCCATCGGGGTTCGCGATCGACAGAGCGACTCTGGAGTGTTCGTCCCAACTGCCCGGAGTCGCCGACGGGCTTCCGGCGACCCCCTTCGTCACACCGACGACACGGAACTCTTTCCCGGTCGCATCGAAGCCCGAAGGCTGCCCCAAATGCTCCGGATCCGCAAAAGATATCTCCACAGCGCCCGCAGCGTTCGCCGCGGTCTCGATAGGAACCGCGCCCATCAGCTTCCACGGCTCGGACCCGGCGCTGCGGCTCAACACCGCATAGCCAATCGCATTGAACTCCGCCCGCCGCGCCCGATAAGACCCATCCGCATACTCTCTCGCGTCATCCAAAGCGACCAGAGCCTCAATCCTCCAGCCAGAATCGTTGACGATCTTCACATCCCGCAACGCATCCGGACGATAGATCCTGTACAAATCATCCATATCCCGAGCAGTGACCATCGCAGACCCGTCAGGGGCCGAGCTACAAGTATTGTGCAATAGCTTCCCAGTAGCGTCTACTTTAGGGTAGGCAAACACCGACCGCCTACCATCCGGCGGACAGCTATCACCGTAATCACCGAAACCAAGTACATGGCCCAACTCATGCACGATAGCAAACAGATACTTCCCATACGTCCGTTTGTCGTGAACTGAGTCGGACGTGGTGACGTTTATGACAATATTGCCAACTGGAATATTCGGCTTCTCTTTCTCATTCTTCTCGAGGTCGTCAGGTTTCGGGCGGTCTGACTTAGGGGGCAACAAGATCGGAGCAAACCGTCCCACCTCGCCTGGATACGGCGTAAAGGCACATCCAAATTCCACAACACACAGTCGCGCGTAACTATTGAAAACAAATCCACGCACGCATAGCGCGTATTTTGAAGGTGAAACACCCTCTTCGTCGTCTCCGTCGTCCTCATCCTCGTCTCCGCTGTCCTCTTCCTCTTCTTTCGGCTCCTTCTCGCACTGATTCGTATATAGATCACGCTTGTGAACAATAACGTCAGCTTTTGATTTGAGGTTTAGATCATCTGTGGAACAGTCACTCGATACTTTGAAGATACTTCTCTCCACAGTCGCGATCTCACTCAGCGCACGATTCCACAGAGCTACCGCATCGCGGAACGCCTTGTCGAAATCGCGAACGAACAAGTCGCGGCCTCGCACCGGGAAGTCCTCATCTCTTCTCGCATTGCAAGCAAGAAGCTGACCTCCCTGTTGCAAGGCCGGTTGTACAGCAACATGCGCATCATCCTCAAGCCCATCATAAGGCCTCCATGACCTTGCCAGGATCTTAGATAGCGGCTCGCTGCTATTGGAGGTCGCTGAATCGGCAGAGACAGTGGCAACCGAGTCAAACGATGCCCCCATAGCTCTCAAAGAAGCGCTGGAGTCTTCAGAAGCTTGCGGAACAACCAGATCGCGATATAGCTCCTCGCCACTATGCCAATCAAGAACAAGAAGGGAACCAGTCCGAACGTCCACCAAGTGGACATCGGTCAACTCCTGATCATGCGCTGTCACAGCGAAGAAACGCAACTCCAAGCTCTCAGGGACAGTGACCAAAGCCCAATCAGCGCCATCGCCAACAAAATACGTGCGACCCGCCTTCATCGTTCCGCCGTCGTATCCGGTCGAATAGACGTGCTCGGCGACGGTGACAGTCGCCGAGGCGCCCACTGTCTTCCCCGCGCTGTCGGTGACGGTGACGCGCACGGTCTTGGGACCGGACTCGACGACGTTCGCGTCCGCGGCGACGTTGGCAAGGTTGATCCCGCTGCGGGCGCAGCTGAACTCCAACTCCCCCGACGCGGCCGTGAGGGTCTCGGCGCTGTCCGGAGAAGCCACCGTGTACGGGGGCGCGCCGCCGGTGACGGTGAAGCCCACCCGCATCGTGCCCACACCCGTGCGGGCATTCCCCTCGGCGCGGCCCTCCGAACCCAGACAATACGACGGCACCGCGAGCGTCAACGTCAGCGGATCCGGCCCCGTCACCGTGACCGCGACGGTCTGTGACACGTACCCGATGTCGTTCCTCGCCCCAACGAAAACATTGGCCGTACCCACCGAGACGCCCCCCAACGTCACCTGCGAACCCCACCAAGTGGCGCTCACCACACCGCTGTCCTGACTGACCGCCCAGAACACTTCCGCCTCGCTCGAGAACCCCCTCGCCGCGTCGAACACCACCGACTCCCCCACCCCCACCGACACCGGCCCCAACACCTCGGCGACCACCGGCGGCTGAGGCTGCGGAACCGCCGTTGTCGTGGTGGTGGTCGTGGTGGTCGTGGTCGTGGTGGTCGTGGTCGTGGTCGTCGTTGTGTCCGACTCGTCACTCGACACAGCCGACACGGACCCGCCGACCAACAAACCGGACAACGAAACCAAAACAGTGAGCCGACGCAAGCCAATGGAGGACCAACGGGGCGGTCTCGCAGTCACGGGTGCAACACTAAACGCTTGATTGTTCATGTGAACTTGCCGGCGGGCCGGCTCACCTGCCATCTAACCGGGCTGTAGATCCTCGAGCCGGTCCACGTACGCGACGCCGAGTTCGCCCAACTTGGTGCCGAGTCCGGCGACGTCCAGGGAGAGCTCCCCGGCGGCGAATCGCTCGCGCACGACCTCCT
>JAPOYG010000006.1:3263-6998 GCA_026706755.1 Acidobacteriota bacterium | reverse complement strand
TCGCCGCCGCCGCCACCCAGGTCAGGATGCGTGACTGCATCGTCGACTCCCTGCCGCTCCCGCGGGCCAGCGCCGCCGAACCCGTCGCAGGCTCCGTGCTCGGCCCCAGCCCCCACCGGCCTGGGAGCTCGCGCCGCGGCACGCATTCCGTTGGCGTTCTGCGGCGCAAGCTCCCAGGGGTCTGCGCCACAGTGCCGGCGACGCACGACTCCGTGCCCGCGCAGACTCCCAACGCGCCCGCCGGGCGCGTGTCAGCCGCTCTCCGTCGTCGTCACGGGCCGGCCCAGGCCCCAGCCGAGGGACCCGTCCTCCCGCTCCTCCAGCGTCTGGCCGAGCACGATGTCGAAGTTGGCGGTCAGCTCGCCGATCCTCGACCCGGGCAGCGGACGGAAGTCGACGAGTATCGTCTCCTTCGCCACCGGATCCTGGATCCGCGCCGTGAGCCGGTCGCGGGCGTTGTCGGGGTGTCCGTTGATCAGCATCTGCGACGTGAAGATCCGTTCCCCGTGGCGGCTGATGGCGAAGTGGATGTGCGGGGTGCGGAAGATGTCGCCGATCACGTAGGGCACCGGCTTGATCGTGCGGAAGTAGTACTCGCCCTTCGCGTTCGTGAGGAAGCGGCCGTACCCCTGGAAGTTGGCGTCGGGCGGCGTGTCCTCGCGCACGCCGTCGGCGTGCCGGTAGTTCTGGTTCGCATCGCACTGCCAGATCTCGACGAACGCGTTGCGGAGCGGCGTTCCGGCCCGAGTGGTGACCGTGCCGTGGAGATGCGTCACCTCGCCGACCGCCGGCGTAATCGCGTCGTTGACGATCAGCAGGTCGTTGTCGGTGTCGAGGGGCATCTGGTCCGGGTAGAACGGCCCTTCGAGCGCGTCGCTGCTCGGCGTCTCCGTCAACTCCTGGGCAAGCGCGCCCGGCGTCCAGAGGGCGGCAGCGCCGAGCGCTCCGGTCCGCAGCGCCCGGTCGAGGAAAACGCGCCGCGGCAGGCGCCGATCGAGCGTCGAGTCACCTTTCGGCAGCGGACGATCTGGCTGGGTCATGGTCACTACCTCCACGCCGTCCCGAGCCCGGTCTGGTCTCCTGCGGCTGCCCGCCGGTCGAAGGACCGCCAACGCGGCATGTCCACGGAGACCTGCCCCGTTCATACCCTGTTCCCCTGCACCTCTACGGCGCCGGCGCCAGCACCGCGAGCACGAGCAGGCGCCCGGGACCGGTGTTGCGTATGCCGTGCGGCACTCCCTCCGGGGCGACCAGGAGGGTGCCGGCCCGCATCGGCTCCTCCCGGCCCTCGAGCAGGAACAGGCCCTCGCCCTCGATCACGTGGTAGAGCTTGTCCATCCCCGCGTGGGCGTGCAGGGCGTGCTCCTGGCCCGGCTCGAACGCGTTGAGGCCCACCAGCAGGCGCCCGGAGCGGAAGAGCGTCGCCTTGCCCATCCGGTCGGGTGCGTAGACCGCCTTGGCGCGGGGGTCGATAGGAGTGGGGTGGTCCATTTTGCTACCGGCCGACCGCCTCGCGTTGCTCCGGTGTCGGAGGCCGGCCGCCGACGCCGATGCTGACGAACATGCGGACCCCCTGCGCGTAGCGCTCCTCGAGATCCACCGTGCCGTTGATGCCGACGGGCAGCCCGAACTCCCGGCCCGCATCGATCACCCGGTCGAGGCCGGCGGCGACGGCCGCCTGGTCGCCGGCGTACGAGACGCTCATGTCTCCCGAGCCCGCCCAGAGGATGGCGCCGATGTTGCGCTCGGCGAGCGCCTGCGCGATGGCGCGGGCGTTCTCGACCCCGGTGCGGTTCTCGATGATGAAGATCGGGATCAGGCTGCCCTGCGGGTCCAGCCGCCAGATGTCGGCCCGCTGCTGGTACTCGCGCGACGTCAGGCCCCAGTAGCGAGCGGCGATGGCGGGGCTCGACCCGCGGATGCCGGCCGGCTCCGCGTCCGCCACGCCGGGCGCCTGCGGGTAGCGCATCGACCGGATTGCGTGCAGTACCTGCTCGACGGTCTCCGTGTGCGGGTAGACGAGGCCGTGCACGCCGGTGTCGAGCACGTTCTTCGTCACCCACTCGTTCGTCTCTCGGGCGT
This sequence comes from Acidobacteriota bacterium, assembly GCA_026706755.1. Classification (GTDB taxonomy): domain Bacteria; phylum Acidobacteriota; class Vicinamibacteria; order Vicinamibacterales; family UBA8438; genus JAGWAJ01. The sequence continues at coordinate 4,916 of JAPOYG010000006.1, read as the reverse complement.
TGACCGGCATCCGCACGAACACCGTCTTCGTCGCCGTCAGGCCCGCGTCGGCGATGGCGCGCCGGTCGAGCAGCCACTGCAGGTACTCCGTCAGGCGCGGGATGTCGAAGGGCGTGTGCTCGAGGTCGTAGACCACGAAGTCGAAATCGCGGTTGGCGGCGTGGCCGACGGCCGACTCCCGATCGCTCCCCACCCCGAGGTAGTTGACGAACTGGCCGAAGATCGGCTTGTCGGCTTCGAGGAGCGGCAGGACGTTGTTCACCGGCGCCCGCGAGGCCGAAGTCACGGGCGAGGACTGCGACCCGGGCGAGGCCGGTGCCGCGGCCGGCGCGCGCGAGAACTCGTTCATCGCGAGCAGCAGGGCGCTGACGAGCACGAAGGCGCCGGCGCCCTGCAGGACGGCGGCGCGTACCTCGGCGGCGAGCCACTTCCGGTTCTCCTCTCGCCGCGACCCCGGCACCTCCCCGGGCGGCGTGGGCATGTCGTGGCCCGGCGCGTCGCTTCTTCCCCAGCGGCTGCCGGGACCCGGGCCAGGAGTCCGCGCCGTAGAACGGTGCGGACTCCTGAAGGATTGGGTTGGGCGCCGAGCGGAGCCGAAGGCGACGAACGGCGGGCTAGCGAACACCGGCCGCCTCCTGGGCTTCCAGGTTGCGATAGATCTCCAGGATGTGGCGGATGTCGTAGTTGCCCTCGTGGCAGGCGTACTCGTACATCGGCCCCTCTGTGCGGACCATCGGGATCTCCGCGCTCCAGGGGCGGGTCCATGTGGTCGGGTCGTCGACCGTGAACTCGTAGCGGATGGTGTCCTCTGCGATCCGCGTGAAGCGCTCCACCACGTGCAGCGCGCCGGTCGAGCCCTGGAAGCGGGTCTTGTCGTTGAAGCCGCGGGTCTCGACGACGAGGGTGTCGCCCTCCCACCGGGCGCGCGAGTCGCCCGGGAACTGGCGAATGCGCTCGGAGACGTGCGGGCCGCCGTCGAGCGGGATGATGCGCGGCATGTTGTTGGTCAGCTCGGTGAAGACCACCACGTGGTCCGGCGTCTGCAGGATCTGGTGGATGTCGTTGTAGGCCGGCGGCAGCATCGGCGGCCCGTTGTGTCCCCAGACGATGCAGCGCTCGGAAAGCGGCCGGCGCTCGTACCCGTCGAACGCGTCCGGTGCGTTCCGCGCCTCGCGCTCGGCGGCCCGGCGCGCTGCCGCTTCCTCGGTCAGCGGCGGGATGCGCCCGTTCGGCGGGTCGGTGATGAGCGACGTCCGCCGCGTCGAGAGCCCCTTCGGCACCGGCGTCCGCAGCCAGATCTGATTGTCGTAGTGCACGTAGCTCGGGTTGCGGCTCTCGCGGTTCTCCTGGTACAGCCGCTGCTCGCGCTGCTCCGCATCGGCCAGGGCGATCACGTTGCCGGCCAGCGGATCGACCCCCTCCGCGGTGAGCTCCCGCTGGAGCTCCGCCGTTTCCTCTTCGGTGAAGAACTCCTTGTCGGCCAGGTGCTCCGGCCGTTGCAGCGGCGTGAACGTCTGGGTGGTCCAGAAGCCCTGCAGGTCCGGATGGCCGTCGGCGGTCCGCGGCAGCGTCCATGCGGAGTCCGCGGCGCCGCCGTCCGTCTGCGCCTGGCTGGCGGCGGGCGCCGCGGCCAGCAGGCCGATCGCCGTCGCG
>JAPOYG010000006.1:0-2631 GCA_026706755.1 Acidobacteriota bacterium | reverse complement strand
CCACAGCGTCGCTCCCAGGTAGCCGATGGAGAGCGCGAGCCCCTGCCAGATGTGGCCGCGGCGGTAGTGGCCGATCTCGTGGGCGACCACCGCGACCAGCTCCCGCACGCTGTAGTCGGCGACCAGCGTGTCGTACAGGCCGATCCGCTTGTTGCGGCCGAACCCGGTGAAGAAGGCGTTCGCCTTCGACGACCGGCGCGAGCCGTCGACGACGAAGATCCCGCGGAGCGGGAAGCGGGCGTCGCGCGCGCACCGCACCACGGCGTCGTGCAGGTCGCCGCTCTCGACCGGGGTGAAGGTGTTGAAGAGCGGCAGGATCCAGGTCGGGGCGACGAACTGCACCACCAGGAGGGCAGCCGTGGCGGCGACCCAGCACCAGAGCCACGCCAGCGGGCCGGCCCAGGCGAAGAACGCGAGGACGACGGCCAGGAGCGGCCCACCGAGGAGCGCCGCCAGGACGAGCCCCTTGAGCAGATCGGCCGCGAAGGTCGCCGGCGTCGTCCGGTTGAAGTCGAAGCGGGCCTCGATGACGAAGGTCGAGTAGACGCGGAACGGAAGAGCCAGCACCGCCGAGGCCAGCCCGAGCCCGCCGATGTACAGGAGGCCCGTGACGACCGGGCCGTAGCCCAGCGAGCGGACCGCCTCGTCGAGCCACGCGAATCCTCCCGCGAACCAGAAGGCGAGCAGCACGGCGAGGTCGACCGCCGTGCGCACGGCCCGGAAGCGGGCGCGCGTCACGGCGTAGCGCCGCGCCCGGGCGTACCGCTCGGCGTCGAAGACACCGGCGAACTCGGCCGGCACGGTCGGGCTGAAGGCGCGGGCGTTGAGCAGGCCGGACGCCACGGCCAGCAGCGACTGGCCGACGAGCGCCGCGAGGATCACGATGAAGAAGATGTTCATGGCGCCGGGGTAAGATCCCTCCCTGAATGATGACGACCGAGTTCCATTATCAGCCACTCTTCGAGCTGGCGGCGGGCGACACGCCCTACCGCAAGCTGACCTCCGACGGGGTCTCGACCTTGCGGCTCGGCGGGCGCGACGTCCTGCAGGTGGAGCCCGACGTACTGCGGTCGGTGGCCCGCACGGCGTTCGACGACGTCGCGCACCTGCTGCGGCCCGGCCATCTGGCCCAGCTCCGGTCGATCCTCGACGACCCGGAAGCCTCCGCGAACGACCGTTTCGTGGCCCTCGAGCTGCTGCGCAACGCCAACGTCGCCGCCGGCCGCGTGCTGCCCGGCTGCCAGGATACGGGGACGGCCATCGTGATGGGCCACAAGGGCGAGCGCGTGCTGACCGCCGCCGACGACCGGGTGCCCCTCTCGCAGGGGATCTTCGACGCCTACGCCGAACGCAATCTGCGCTACTCGCAGATGGCGCCCCTCGACATGTTCACGGAGAAGAACACCGGTTCGAACCTGCCGGCGCAGATCGAGATCTACGCGGAGCCGGGCGACGAGTACGAGCTGCTGTTCATCGCCAAGGGGGGCGGGTCGGCCAACAAGACGTTCCTCTACCAGGAGACGAAGGCGCTGCTGAATCCGGTGTCGCTGGCCGCCTTCGTCGAGGCCAAGCTCAAGACGATCGGCACCGCGGCGTGCCCGCCCTACCACCTCGCGCTGGTCATCGGCGGGACGTCGGCGGAGTACACCCTCAAGACCCTCAAGCTGGCCACCACGCGCTACCTGGACCGGCTGCCCACGAGCGGCAACGACCACGGCCGGGCGTTCCGCGACCTCGACATGGAGCGGCAGGTCTTCGAGATCGCGCGGCAGATCGGCGTCGGAGCGCAGTTCGGCGGCAAGTACTTCGCCCACGACGTGCGCGTCATCCGCCTTCCGCGGCACGGCGCCTCGTGCCCCGTCGGCCTCGGCGTCTCGTGCTCCGCGGACCGGCAGGCGCTGGCGAAGATCACGCGCGAGGGGGTCTTCCTGGAGCAGCTCGAGGAGAACCCGGCCCGCTACCTCCCCGACGTGAGCGACGAGGAGCTGCCGGGCGACGTCGTGCGGGTCGATCTCAACCGCCCGATGCCGGAGATCCTCGGCGAGCTGACGAAGTACCCCGTCGCCACGCGCCTGTCGCTCTCGGGGCCGATGATCGTGGCCCGCGACATCGCGCACGCGAAGCTGAAGGAGCGGCTCGACGCCGGCGAGGAGTTGCCGCAGTACGCGCGCGACCACATGGTCTACTACGCCGGCCCCGCCAAGAAGCCGGAGGGCCGGCCGTCGGGGTCGTTCGGCCCGACCACCGCGGGGCGCATGGACTCCTACGTGGACCTGTTCCAGTCGCACGGCGGCAGCATGGTGATGCTGGCCAAGGGCAACCGGTCGGCGCAGGTGACCGAGGCGTGCAAGCGCCACGGCGGCTTCTACCTCGGCTCCATCGGCGGACCGGCGGCGCGGCTCGCCGACCACAGCATCCGCAAGGTGGATGTGCTGGAGTATCCGGAGCTGGGCATGGAGGCGATCTGGAAGATCGAGGTGGAGGACTTCCCCGCCTTCATCGTCGTCGACGACAAGGGGAACGACTTCTTCGCCGGCCTGCTGGCGGCGAAGCCGGTGACGCTGATTCGTTGAGAATCGACTCGTTGATCGGGCGAGGAGGTCCGATCCGTGCTGGCGCGTGCCATGGGGT
>JAPOYG010000545.1 GCA_026706755.1 Acidobacteriota bacterium | reverse complement strand
ATCCTGTCCACCAGAACTGAAGACTGCGGCAGTCCGGTCCGCAGAGCTTTGACTCACCGACTCCCGCTGCTGCGTGCGTACACGAGGAGCGCGTACAGATTGCCCAGCGCTTCGCGCCGCGACACCTTCCGCAAGTGGTCCTCGAGCAGGCGTCGGTCGATCGGATTCATGACTTTCAGCAAACTGCGTAGTACATCACTGTGCTTGACGGTCGCCAAAAGAGCGCTCACTTGCGCGTTGCCGGACAAGTGCGGAAAAGCGACTAGCAAACGCCGCTGGGCGAAGGCCCATCTGTGGCCGTCCCCCGGTTCCTCCCCGCTTTCACTGTCGGCAGCCGCGGCGGCGCCCGCGTACTCGACCACTCGCTTCACAGTTCGCCGCCGCAACAATGCCGTATGAGGAAGAAGCGCGAGTATGCCCAATCGAAACGCTCGCCCCTCGCGCTCCACGACATTGTCGGCCAACTGCCGATGCTTCGCCACCGCAATCGGAAGCGCGAAACGCGCCACACCCAAACGGGCCTCTTCGAAGAAATGATCCTGCGCCGTCGCGAAGGGCTGCCCGCGTACCGTGGCAACATCCAAGTCGCGATAGCGTTGTACCGTCGCCGCCATGTTAGTTGGCCTTCTCGACCGCGGATTGCAAGGATCGGACGCGCAGTAGTCCTCGACGAGTCGCCAGTTGCGAGCGCGTCGACTCGACAGGGCGCGTCGCTGTGTCTCCGCTTGGGCTGCGTCGTCGACGTGACCCGTGGCGTCAAGCAGCATAACCAGTGCCCAGCGACCGGTACTAGAGGTGTCGGAGCGTCGCAGTACCGTCAGCTCCCTCAGGAGTTCACTCCGAGTTTCGTACCAGTCGATGGTGTTGAAGGTAAGCAAGTGTCCAAGCGTCTGGTACGCCAGCAGGTTGGTCATGTGGACCATGTAGCCCACGCTCCAGGATACGATCTCCTTGACGAACGGACGCCTCGGTCTCCGTGACAGAAGTACAAAGGCCAAACGCGCGAGCTCGTCCAAATCGCCGCAGGTGGGCTGCATCCGCGCCAAGATCTCGACCTCCCCCACCCCTAGAGCCGCAGAAGGCGTGGCGGATCTGTTCGAGTCCGCGGTCCCGGCGTCCGCGGGCGCCTCCCCCCCTTCCTCTTTCCCGGTTGCATACAACGAGAGCCACTGGCGAAGCTCCCGTTCAACGTCGTGCCGGGCGGTGCCGGTCGTGATTGCCCCCAGTAGCGCGTGTTCCAACCAGTCGACGTTCGGTTGGTTCCATCCATCGAGGCAGAGCCGGCGGGCCGCGTCCATAAAGGGGCTAGGGTGCACGCGGGCCAACGCCGCCGTCGGGGCGAGGTTATCGACGCTGGGGTTCTGAAGGTGCACGAATCCGTATACCAGCGCCGAGCGAATGTCGTCCGTGGTTGTGCCATCCAAGCATGCACAAGTGAGGGCTGCCGAAATCGCCCGCGCGGTGTCATCCAACGCGAGAATAGGCTCCAGAAGAGTGTCGAGAACCGCAACTAGAGTTTGAGTCTGACGGCGTGCAGCGCGCAGTCTGTCGACGACCGTGAAGCCCAGCGCCAGAATCATGGCGTCGTCGGCGAGGCGATAGCGAGTCCGGTCGTTCTCGAGCGGAACCCAAAAGCGACCATCCGCAATTTGCTCGACGCTGTCGAAGACAGCAGCGTCTGCAATGCGTCCACTCTGCACGCGTTCAAGGATGTGTGTGGCGTGGGCTCGGAGCCGCTGCACCGTTTCGTGCACGGGTTCCGGTGTGCGGTTTTCCCTCTCCGTGACGCGGATGTGTTCAAACAGAAGATGGCTGATGCTCAGTTCGCCGATATGCGCTACGGAGCGGCCCCGGAGTAGCCGCAGCGCGATACCGAGAAGACGCGGATTGCAGAGCGCATCGGCGACGCGAGAGTCGACATCGTGAGCACCCCGAAGAGCCCCGAGTTCAACCGCATGGCCGGATAGAATGGAATCGCGTTCAGCCTCCGTCCACTCCGGAATCTGGAGTTCCTCTACGGGATCCGGAAGCCGGGGCCTCACATGGAGCTCGTAGTACGCGGTGCGTGTCGTTACGACGAGGTGCCCACCGAGCTCTCGCAGTTCATTCGCGACGTAGTCGAGGATTCGGGGCCAGTCCTTGTCGGGCCGCTGGTTTATTCCATCAATGACGACCAGCAGACCCCCGCGGTCGGTAGCGGTAGTCCGACGCCATCGACGGAGAAACTCCTGCCATGTGTCGCGTGCGCCGTCCGCCGAACGGTCGCAGGCCTGGGCCGCCATCCTCCGAGCTAGGAGGACTTCAAAGTCGTCCGGAGTCATTGGGAAGCCGAGATCCGTAGGGCTCAGTACTACGAGTAGGGGCTTCGTCAGACTGGTGAGCCAGCCTTGGGCAACGAGCCACGATTTGCCGACGCCCTCGTTACCGAGGAGGCATACGATAGCGCCAGCGCGGCAACCGTCGATGCGGGCTTGGAGTAGCTCGAGCAGTTGTTCCCGGGGGTGAGGCGGAGTCGATTCGGTGTCCAAGGGAGCCAACGGTTCGCCGAAAAGACGTGTGGCCCTTCGACGGTCGGAGAACGCCTTCACCAAGGCCTCGGCGTTCGCGCGGCGGCCGACGGCGACGCCGATGAGCGGTTGGCGCAGCTCTGAACGGATGCGCGCGGCGTGTGGTGCGAACGCTGCGTGCGCCCGTACTCGCTGCAGTGCGACGAGGGCTTGGCCTGGTAGGAATGCGCTCAAGTCGGCGTCAGTCATCGCGAGGGCGACCGCCAGTGGTGGTAGTGGGCCGGCCCAATCCAGTACGGGCGTCGCTATGGCCAGGCGTTGGCCTATCCGTCGAACATCGGCGGCTAGCTGAGCGGAAACCTCGCAGGTCGCGCACAAGATCCAGGTCTCCACTCGCGGCGTGCTGATCGAAAGCTCGGCGAGCTTTGAGAATATCCGGCTCCTATCGGGCGAATCCTCGTAGCGTTTGCATTCGAAGCGGACGGCGTCGTCTTCGTAGGCGGCACTACCGTCGCTTCCGAACTGAGAGCCGCCCGCAGCTAGCCTGAAGGGTGTGCCGGCGACGTCGCTCAGGACGACGCGGATGAGCCCTTCGAAGCCGGCGTCGGTAGTTGGTCGTAGTGTGCACAGGGCGGACCTCAGGTGCTCGAGGCCGTGGAGAGAGGAGCCTCCCGTCCGCGGAGCGATTCGCGACGGCTTGGTCGTCGACGTCACGTCCGTAACCCGTACGCGCGCGTGGTCTCTAGACAGTGGCTCGGTAGCACAGAGGCAATGGAGCCGCGAACGCAGTGCGCGGGCGTCGCGTGTCGCAACAGAGTCGGGTCATTGGGCATCGGCGTAGAGGGGGGCACGACAGGAGCGCAGAACCCTCTCGGATCGGGCCCAGGGATCCACATACGAGATCTGAGACGAGCGGCTCACCAGGAAGCATAGCACCCCACGGATGCGGCTGTCGTGGTGGCCTGATGTTGATGAGCCGGCTGACCTAGTGTTGGGTACAACGGGCGGGCGAGGGCGCGCTGCGGCCCCATCGAACGCGGCAGCCGGCGCGGTGGCGCTCGCGGGGAGAGCGGCGGGTGTGGGGCCGCTCCTCTGAGCCGATGTGTCGATGCTTGAGCGACGCACGGCGATAGTCCACGCCGGGGTGTCGGCGGCCGAGGTGGCCGACTAGAGCGGGGGCTGCGGGGCGGCGCGGCGCTGCTGCTGTGCAGCGACGCCGCGTGGGCGGGCGCATTCGGCGGAGGGGTCGGCGGTGCGGACCGCAATGGCCGGGAGTCCGGCGCGGGCGAGGGCGTTGACGATCGTTCGGGCTACGCGCAGGGCCCGGTCCAGCTCCTCGGGGCTCGCGCCGCCGGTGAGCACGCCCAGCGGGTCGTGGCGCAGCCGGTCCTTCGTGGTCCACCCGGCCGCGCCGAGGAGCTGGTCGCGCTTCGGGTTGCCGGTCACGAAGAGCGCGCGCTCTATCGTCCGAATGTCGGCGACCCGGTGCCGGCGGGCGGCGGCGCGCACGATGCGGCCGCTCGCCTCGGTCAACCGCAGGCTGCCCGACACGAGCCGGTCGACGGCGTCGTAGCGGCTCCGCTGACGGCGCTCGGGCGGCGGGTCGCCGGCTTCCTGCGCGGCCGGCCTGCGGGTTCGCTCCTTCTCGTCCTGGAGCAGGGCGTGCTCGACGCCGGTCGGCGTGCGCTCGAGGTCGCGGCACCGCTCCATGGGGATGCGGGCGATCGCGGCGCCGTCGCGCACGGCCTGGTCGTATGCGTTCCAGCCGCCGCCGCACTCGACGACGGTGCCGGGCTTCGCCTGGAGCATTCTCGAGGCGTACTCCAGCGGCTTTTCCCCGCGGCCCGGGCCGGCGCGGCGCGGCGGCGGGGGCAGGGTCGGGTTGCCGCGGCGGTCCGCCCAGTCCAGTGCGGCTCGGGACGCGCTTCCGCCAGCGGCGATCAGCGCGACGGGACCGCGCCTCGCGGCGATCGCGGCGAGGTGGGCTTCCAGGATAGGCGTCTCGCTGGCTCTCAGGCTCCCGGTTACCAGGATGCGGTGGCGCCCGGCGCCGGGCTCCGGTTCCGGCACCCGGGCGCGCGCGTCTTCGAGGACGATGGCGGCGACGTCGTCCGGCATTCCGCGGCGGCGCGCCGCGTCGAGACTGCGCTCGAGGCGGGGCAGCTCCCGGGTCCCGAGGTCCACGACGGGAACCCCGCGCCGCTCGGCCAGCCGGATCGCCATCCCGGTGCCGCCCTCGCCCGCTCCGTCCGGCGTCCAGCAGATGACCACGTCGCTCGGCGGGGAGCTCCCGGGATCGGGCCCGAGGACCTGGTGTACGTTCCTCACCATGAGCTTCTGCACCGCTTCGCGGAGGACGTGCCAGGCCGGGTGGGCCTGTCTCGCCAGGTCGCGGTTCGCCTGGCTGTTGATGCCGACGCGGGTGGCGGCACCGTCGGCCGCGCGGCCGTTGAACCCCGGCCAGGGCAGCCATATCTCGCGGGGACCTCGTTCCTGCTCAGCGCCGGCCTCGAACGCCGTGTCGGCGCCGTCGGCTGCTCCCGAGCGCAGCGTCCAGCCGTGGCGGGCCATCGCCCGGCCGATGCGCTCCATCGTCTCGAGGACCGCCTGCGGCGTCTGCCGAGAGCCGATCCCGGCGTAGACGCGGCTCGGTGGAGTCGCAGGCTTCGGCGCCGGCGGGTCCGGGGCGGCCCTCCCGGCCATGTGCCTCAGCCACGTCTCGGGCGTCTCGATCGCGGCGCGCGCCCTCGAGAGGCCCATCCCGGCGACGATCGCGGCCGTCTTGGCCTGGCAGGCGAGAGCCCCCGGCCGGTGGAACTGGTCCGTGAACCCGTCGTAGTGCTGCAGGCGCTCGACGACCCCGTGCCCGCCGTAGAGCAGCGCGCTGCGGGTCCACAGCCAGTCGTAGAAGGCGGACCCGGTCTCCAGCGGCCACTGCCTGCCCTCGTGCCGGAATCCCGCCAGCGGGCCTTGCCGGCGCCGCTCCCGGTCGCGGCGTTTCGCTTCGTATCCGGACTGGGACAGGTGCGTGTCCGGTCCTCCTTCCCCGTAGCACTTCGCGGCTTGGTAGACCGCCTCGACCGAGCGCCGGTGCGGGTCGCCGGCGGCGGGCAGGTTCATCGCGCTGAGGTCGCGGCCGAGGCGGTCGGAGCTGCGGCTCGATATCTCGAGGGTGCGCCGCGGCCGGCCGTGCTCGACGGCGGCGTGGAACGGCGGGTGCGGCGCGGGCCGGAACCAGGTCATCGGTCCTTCCTTGTTCGGTTGCTCATCTCGCTCTTCCCCGGCATCGCGAGCACGCGAGGCGGTTGCCGGCGATGATGCGCCGGCCCGTGCGGCGCGGGCGTCAGTCTTCCGGGGCGTGACGGTCGCGGCCGGCGCACCACGTCGGGGTCCGCGTGATTGCTCGCGCTCCGGCGCCGCGGCGCTGCGCGCGGGCCGAGCACGGTGATGAGGATCGGGTCCATGCTAGCTCAGTCCCCGCAGAAACAGGCCGCGGTCGCCAACAGCGGAGCCTGGTCCGCGCGAACCGGGCCGCGGTCTCCACCTTGAGGTCGGCAGTGCAGATGCGCTTGTGCACGTTGGGCAGGAGCTTGTGCGCCCGGATCAGCATCGCGAACGGCTCGCCGCGCCTCGACGCGGTGTCGTAGTCGACGACCCTGAACGTGTTCTTCGGATTGCGGATGCCCCGTGGGCGTCGGCGCGTACACGTACTCGACCCACGCGATCGGCACCTGCCACCGGCGCTCCATCTCGCGGATGAACAGGCGGGAGCGTGCAGCGATCAGCGGTCGTGGCGCGCCGCGGCAGGGGGCTTCCAGATCCCGGTGTCGGCGGCTCCCGCCACCGTGCGGTCGAGGGCGTCGAGGATGGCCCGCTTCGGCATGTTGCCGAGGTCCTCGAACCACCTCGATCCCACACCGCAGAAGAGGGCGTCGCGGGTCGCGGGGTCGAGACCGAGGATGCGGGCGGCGACGTCGAGCATGCTGACGGCGCGCTCGGGCAGGTTGTCGTCCCTTGCGATGCGCCGGCGGGTCGCGGCGGCCTCTTCCGGGCAGTCGATGATCGCCAGCGCGGCCAGGCAGCCGACGCTTCCGCAACCGTCGGTTCTCTCGCCGTAGACGGTGGCCATGTTCACGGCGTCGATGCGGCGCGCGGCCGTTTTCGGGGTGGGTTCAATCAGCCTCTCGGGCGAGGCGGCCAGGACGTGGGGACCCAGCTCGCCCTCGTACCCGGGCAGTCGCTCCACGCGCTCCCGGAGCGCGGCGAGCCGGTCGGTGCGTCTCTCGATGTCGCTCACAGGCGTCCCATCTCCTTGAAGCTGCAGTACCTGGTGTCGGCGAGGATCACGTGGTCGAGGACCTCGATTCCCATCAGCGTTCCGGCCTGCTGCAGCCGCGCCGTCAGGGCGACGTCGTCGTGGCTCGGCGTGGGGTCGCCAGACGGGTGGTTGTGGAAGAGCACGATGGCGGCGGCGCGGTGCATCGCGGCCATCC
>JAPOYG010000416.1:1509-7045 GCA_026706755.1 Acidobacteriota bacterium | reverse complement strand
CCGGCGGCGTTGTTGAAGTAGCCGAGCATCCCCTTGCCGCCGCGGTTCGACACCTCGTAGAGCACGGTGCCGTTGCCGCGCGCGGCGTCCTTCGGCTTCAGCAGGAAGAAGTTGGACCGGAACTCCACCATCCCGCGTTCGTTGCGCGGCGCGAGGTCGATGTCGCTCACGATCCGGTTGGCCGGATTCTCGGGGTCGACCTCGAAGTGGACCATGCCGGCCAGCGACTCGTAGGGGCCGGCGAGGCCGTACCGAGCGCCGCCGGCGACGTCGGCGCGGGACTCGACCTCGACGCGGACCACGTCGGCGAGGGCGGGGGCAGCCGCGAGCAGCACGGCGGTCAGGAGCGCGGAGACGGTTGCGTAGCGGGGACGCTTCATCGTCTTGTCCTCAGTCTGCCTCGGAGCGGTCCGGGGTCGGTCCGGTTTGCGCGGTCGAGACCCGCAGGGTCTCGTGGTCCCGCAACGATTCTCCGTGACGTTACCACGGGACGGGGCCGCCCTTCGCGCATCCGGCGAGGCCGGACGGGCGGCCGGCGTCGAGCCCCGTGGCAGGACGGTTGCGGCATCCCCGGGGCCGCGCTTCGTCGATGCGGCGCCGACACCTCGTCTCCGGCGCGGACGTAAACGGCTTCCGGCGGCGTCGCGTATCTGCTGGTGAACTCCGATACGCTTCTACCAATGACCTCCAGGTATGTCGCCGCTCTACTCCTCGTGGCCGTCGGCGCGGCCGGCGTGCTCGTCTATCAGCGGGTGATGCCAGCCGGCCCGGGCGGCCAGATGGGGCCGGGCGGGGGGCGCCCCGGCGCCGGCTTCGGCGGCTTCCGGGGTGGGGGGCGCTCCCGGTTCGCGCCGCAGCCGATGCTCGTCGAGGACGCGCCGGTCGAGCGCGCCGAGATCGAGGAGCGCCTCGAGCTGGTCGGCAACCTGGTAGGTGCTGCCACGGTGGAGGTGGCCCCGAAGGTCGACGGGCGCCTGCGCGAGATTCCGGTCCGTCTCGGGGATCCGGTCTCGCGAGGCCAGGTAGTGGGCCGGGTCGAGGACGACGAGCTGCAGCAGCAGTTGAGCCAGCGCGAGGCTTCGTACGAAGTGGCGCGGGCGACCGTCCGCCAGCGCGAGGCGGATCTGGCGCTCGCCCTGACCACGCGCGACCGCTCCCAGAGCCTGTTCGCCCGCGAGCTCGTGGCTCGCCAGGAGCTCGACGACGCCGAGGCGCGGCACCAGGCTGCGCAGGCCCAGCTCGACCTCGCGCGCGCGCAGTTCGACGAGGCGGGGGCCCGCCTGGCGGAGCTGCGGATCAACCTCGAGAACACCGCGCTGGTCTCGCCGGTCGACGGCTTCATCGGCCGGCGGTACCTCGACCCCGGAGCGTACGTCACCTCGAACACCGCGGTCGTCTCGGTGGTCGACATCAGCCTCGTCCGCCTGGTGGCGAACATCGTCGAGCGCGACCTGCGAGCGGTCGGCGAGGGGGTGACGGCGCACATCGAGGTCGACGCGTTCCCCGACGAGTCGTTCACCGGCCGCGTCGCCCGCGTGGCCCCGGTGCTCGACCCGGCCACGCGCACGGCGGAGATCGAGATCGAGATCCCGAACCCGGACTTCCGGCTGAAGCCGGGGATGTACGCGCGCGTCGGCCTCGCCGTCGGCAGCAAGGACCGGGCGTTGGTCGTGCCGCGAGAGGCGGTCGTCGTCCGCACGAGCGCTCGCGGGGTGTTCGTCGTCGATGACGACGGGGAGGGCCGGAACGCCCAGTTCGCGGCCCTGGTCACCGGGCTGGAGGACGACCGCTACGTCGAGGTCGTCGACGGCGTTGCCGAGGGCGACCGCGTGGTTACCACGGGAGCGGCCGGCCTGCAGCACGGAGATCCCGTCCGGCTGCCCGGCGACGGTGCGCCCGGCGCCGCGGCGAATGCGGGACGAGGCGCTCCGGCAGGGGCGTCGGCGGGCCGAGGGCCTGGCTTCGGAGGTCGGCCCGGCAGAGGCTCGCCGGGTGGAGGCCCGCCCGGTGGAGGCATGCGCACTGGCGCTCCGCCCGCCGGGTCGCCGACGCGCGGAGCGCCGGGGGCCGGCGGAGCCTCCACCGCCGGCGGTTTCGCCCTGTCCTCGAGCGGGCCGGCTGCCGGCGGACGGGAGAGCGACGCTCCCGGAGCGGGGGCCACCACCGCGGTCCCCGGAGGCACCCCTCCGCCCGGCGCACGACCGGGTGCGGCTGCCGCCGCGGTCGCGCCACCGCCCGGCGCTGCACCGCAAGCCGCGGTCGCCGAGTCGCCTGCTCCGCCGGGCGTGCTCGTGGGTGCGGCGCTGGTCGAGGCCCTGCGCTCCGGCCCCGATACCCCCCGCCGGAACCCCGACTGAACGGAGTCCGCATGAGCCTGCCTCGCACGGCCGTCCGTCGTCCGGTGACGATGACGATGATCAGCGTGGTCATCATCCTGCTGGGCGCGGTGGCGCTGGTCCGCCTGCCGGTCGACCTGATGCCGGACGTCACGTTCCCCAGCCTCTCGCTCACCGTCAGCTACCCCGACGTCGGCCCGCTCGAGATGGAGGAGCTGGTCACGCGGCCGCTGGAGCAGGCCGTCTCGGCGATCGCCGGCCTCGAGGAGGTGACATCGACCTCCCAGGAGGGAAGCAGCCAGATCCGCCTGAGCTTCGGCTGGGGGACGGATCTGAACGAGGCGGCGGACGACCTCCGGTCCCGCATCGACCGGATGCGGAACCGGCTGCCGGAGGACTCCGAGCCGCCGGTCATCTTCAAGTTCGACGCGGCGAACGCCCCCATCATGTTCCTGGGCCTGGAAGGCGACGCCGAGCCGGTGGCGCTGCGCGAGACGGCGGAGAACGACCTCGGCCCGCGGCTCGAGCGCGTGCCCGGGGTCGCCACGGTCACCGTCCGGGGCGGCCTCCGGCGCCAGATCCGGGTGGAGCTGGCGCGCGACAAGATCACGGCCCTCGACCTGTCGGTGAACGACATCATCACGCTGCTGCAGATCGAGAACCGCAACGTCCCGATCGGGGAGCTCGACGACGGCGACATGACGTACCTGCTGCGGAGCCCGGGGCAGTTCTCGAGCCTCGAGGACATCCGCAACATCGTCGTCATGACCCGCGGCGGCATCCCGGTCTACATGCGCGACATCGCCGAGGTCAGCGACGGCACGGAGGATCAGGAGGAGCTGGTTCGGATCAACGGGCGGACCGCCGTCCAGGTCATGATCAGCAAGCAGTCGGGCCGGAACACGGTCTCCGTGGCCCGCGGCGTCCGCGCCGAGATCGACCGCATCAACCGCGAGATGCCGTGGGTCCGGCTGAGCACCCGCATGGACTCGGCGATCTTCGTCGAGCGGTCGATCAACGCGGTGCGCAACGTCGTCCTCTGGGGCGCGATGCTGGTCGTCGTGGTGCTGTTCGCCTTCCTGCGGAACATCCGCACGACGCTCATCATCTGCACCGCCATCCCCATCTCGATCATCGGCACCTTCGCGATGATCTACTTCGCCGGCTTCACGCTGAACACGCTGACCTTCGGCGGGCTGGCGCTGGGCGTCGGGATGATCGTCGACGCGTCGATCGTCGTGCTCGAGAACACGTTCCGCCACATGGAGGGAGGCAAGGACCGCACGACGGCGAGCATCGACGCGTCCGAGGAGGTGAGCGGCGCCATCATCGCTTCGACGCTGACGCAGGTGGCGGTATTCCTGCCGCTGCTCTTCCTCACCGGGATCGCGAGCATCATGTTCGGCCAACTCGCCATGGTGGTGATGATCGCGCTCGCGATGTCGCTGTTCGTGGCCGTGACGCTGGTACCGGTGCTCACGTCGAAGCTGCTCCGGCTGCCGCCCCCGCCGGAGGAGCGGCGCGGCGTCATGGGCCGCCTGATGAACCTGAGCGAGCGCGGCCTGGGGTGGGTCGACGAGCGTTACCAGAAGGGCATCCACCTGGCGCTGGCGCACCGGCCGACGGTGCTCCTGGTGGCCGGGGCGCTGGTCTGGCTCGCCGTCACGCTGCTCCCGGGCATTCCGGTGGAGCTGACGCCGGACGTCGACGAGGGCGAGGTGCGCGTCTACGCGGAGCTTCCCATCGGCACCCGCTTCGAGCGAACCCACGCCGTGATGCTCGAGCTCGAGAATCGCGTGAACGCCGCGGTGCCCGAGGCGGTCAACGTCACCACGCAGGTCGGCGGCGGCCGCGGCCCGTTCGGGGGCGGCTCGAGCCACCGCGGATCGATGACGGTCACGCTGGTCGAGAAGACGGAGCGGGATCGGTCCAGCAACGAGATCGCGATGGCCCTGCGCCGCTCGCTGAACACGCTGCCCGGCGTCATCATCCGCTCGCGGGCCTCCGGCGGCAACCGGATGATGACGCGCATGATGCGCAGCGGATCCGGGGACGACGCCCGGCTGGCGCTCGAGATCCGCGGCCACGACCTCGACGACGCCCGCCAGGTCTCGGAGCGGGCGATGGCAGTCATGACGAGCACGGAGGGCATCGCGGACGCGGAGATGGCGGCCGAGCAGGGACGGCCCGAGCTCGCCATCCGCGTCGACCGCTCCAAGGCCGCCCTGCTCGGCCTGCGCGTCTCCGAGGTGGCGGAGGCGCTCCGGACCGGGGTGGCCGGCACCGAGGCCGCCTTCTACCGCGAGCGGGGCGACGAGTATCCCATCGTCGTCCGCCTGCGGGAGGCGGACCGCCTGCGCACCTCCGACATCCAGGACGTGCCGCTCAGCACGCCGGGCGGCCTGGTGATCCCGGCGCGCAGCGTCATCGACGTGAACCCCGATTCGGGTCCGGAGCAGATCGAGCGCAAGAACCAGGAACGGATCGTGCGCGTGAACGCGGAGATCGAAACCACGCTCAGCGAGGCGGTCGCGGCCGTCGCGGCGCGCATTCCGGACATGGATCCGCCGCCCGACTTCTCGGTCGGCTTCGGCGCCGAAGTCGAGGAGCAGGCGCGGTCGTTCGGCCAGCTCCAGTTGATCCTCATCCTGGCCATCGTGCTCGTCTACGCGGTCATGGCGGCGCAGTTCGAGTCGTTCCGCGACCCGTTCATCATCCTCCTGTCGATCCCGCTCGCCGGCATCGGCATCGTCGGCTCGCTGATGGTGACGGGCACCCCGTTCAGCCTCCAGGCCTACATGGGGGTCATCGTCCTGGGCGGCCTCGTCGTCAACAACGCCATCCTGCTGGTCGACTACACCAACATCCTGCGGCGACGGGACGGCATGCCGCTGCGGGCGGCGGTGGAGCGGGCGGGCCGGACGCGACTGCGGCCGATCCTGATGACGACGGTGACGACGCTGCTCGGGATGGTGCCGATGGCGCTCGGGATCGGGGAGGGCTCCGAGCTCCAGGCGCCGCTGGCCCGCGTGATCATCGGCGGGCTGCTCTCGTCGACCCTGGTGACGCTGGTCGTCGTGCCGGTCGTCTACACGCTGTTCGAAGAGGGGTTGGCGGGGCTGCGCCGGCGGCCGCAGCAGCCGCTGCCCGAAGTGTCCGCCTGACGGCGGCGGAGCGGGCGTGCGTCAGGCGGCGTCGCG
>JAPOYG010000416.1:0-1475 GCA_026706755.1 Acidobacteriota bacterium | reverse complement strand
CCCTCGAGCTTGGCCATGCGCTCGCGCTGGTCGGCGAGTTCGCGGTTGACCTGGTCGAAACGCTTGTTCATATCCCGGTTCACCTCGTCGAAGCGCTTGTTCACCTCGTCGAAGCGCTTGCTCACCTCGTCGAAGCGCTTATTCACCTCGTCGAAGCGCCGACTCGTCTCGCTGTTCAAACGGCCTGTCTTCTGCTCGACGTCGCTCTTCAGGTCGTCCACACGCTTGTTGACGTCCTGACGAAGGCTGCGGATATCGGACCGCAGCCAGCCGAAGAGCCCGATAATGAGCGCAGGGGTAAGCCAGGGGAGGAGTGCTTCCATGCCTCTGCCTACCGCAGCCTAGCACGCCAGGGCGGGACCAGGGATCGGGGAGGCGCGGGCGACGAGCCGTGCCGCCCGCGCCCCTCGGAGGCGTGCCCCGGTGCGCTACTGCTGCGCCGGGATCGCCCGCTGGCGGTCGAGCGGCGAGACGGTCAGCGTCCAGGTGAGCGGCACCGACGCCGGGTTGAAGCAGACCGCGTCGTCGCACGCCTGGTAGTCGAGGCGGCCGGTGAGCGTGAGCGCGTCGATCTCCGCCAGCCTGGCGGCCGACTCCGGGTCGCCCTCCACCACGATCTCCTGCACCAGGCGGAACGGCCGCTGATAGACCGGGACGTGCTCGTCCAGCGGCTCGAAGTGGTAGATCTCCGAGGCCGGGTACTCCGCCGGCAGCACGCGCAGGAAGCTCGGGACTTCGAGGTCGAGGCCGATGACCCGGTAGCCGAGCTCCGCGGCGCCCGGCGCGTAGACGTGCATCTTCGGCTTGGGCGTGATGTCGAGCGCCAGGTGGAAGCGGCTCCCGACGAGGATGTCGGGGTTGCTCTGCGAGGCGCTGATCTCGAGGTGGGCGGTCTCGCCCGACGAGCCCGCGATGCCCGAGATCGGCGTGCCGAGCTTCAGCATGATGTTCGCGGCGGTGTTCCGCTCGCGGTAGAACTCCTCGAAGAAGCGCGACGTCACGCGTCCCTCGCGGTCGACGATGAACGTCCCGGGGAACGGCGTGCCGACGATCATCGGATTGGCGCCGAACACGGACACGTACTGGTTCACGTCGGCCTTGACGTCGGGGTCCTCGGCGTTGGGCCCGATGCCCTCCTCGGCGATGTGGTTGTAGATGCCGAAGGCGCGGATCACGGCGGAGTCGTCATCGGAGAGCAGCGGGACGTCCTGGACGCCGCGGCGCTCCGCGAAGGCGGCCAGCACCTCTTCCGTGTCGTAGCTGATGGCGGCGACGCCGAGCCCCTGCGCCCGCAGGTCTTCGAGCCGGTCTTGCAGCTCCACGAGCTGCGCTTTGCAGTACGGTCACCAGTTGGCCGAGCGGTGGAAGACGATCATCGCCCCCCGCTCGCCCATGATGGATTCCAGCGTCTGTACCTTCCCGTACTGATCCGGGAGCGCGAAGTCGGGGATCCGCTCTCCCACCTGCGGTCCGAG
>JAPOYG010000034.1 GCA_026706755.1 Acidobacteriota bacterium | reverse complement strand
GCCAGCCGCCCAAGCGGCGCTCCGGGCTCAATGCCTGAACGGTCCGCGGAGGGCTTCTGGTGATTCGCCAACCGACCCTGCCGTAACGCGGGCGCTGGTTCCGGAGATGGCCCTTGCCACGTGGTGGGCGGGTTAGCGATGGCCGCGTTCGTGACGCGTCCCGTGCTTACCCGGTAACCACGCCCCGGTCGCCGCAAACGAACGCCCCGCTGGTCGCCCAGGGCCGGCGCGGGCGTTCAACCGTACCGCCCAGAGGAAAGGTCCCGCATACGCTCGAGGAACAGGTCGGCCAGCGGGTGTCGGCATCGCCTGCGGCCATCCTCACCCACGGCAACGACGCAGACCGGCTCGCCGACGATCCGCTCCACAAGCTGCTGCTCGGGCGCGACCCGGTGGCGGTCGCTCTGTGCGCGGCCGTGCGGCGGCCGGGCAACGCGCAGGCGCCCGGGGGAACCATCCCTGTCGCCGTCAGGACGGGCGAGCTCGTTGCCTCGCGCAACGATTGTGCCTGATTCCCCGCGATCCACCTGTTTCGCTTGAGGTGTTCGGGCGTCTATTCAGGACGTACGTCCCATTGGGGACGCCCTGCGCGTCGGGGTGGGCGCCGATGTGCATCGGCCAAGACGACACCAGCGCGACGCTCAAACCCACGGCGACGGAGCATGGGGCCACGCCTGGACGTACAAGGGGGGAACTACGGATGCGACGTATCGGCTGCAACTTTGCCTTGATCGCCGCCATGGGCCTCGCCGCGAGCGAGGCTTTCGCACAGCCGGGACCGTACATCAGCCAGCAGCTAGGCGTCGTGTGCTCGCCGAATCTGAACGTCGACGCCGACGCCAATGACCCCGGCAGCATCTGCGACGAGTTCGTCAATCCGTTCCGCGACGTCATGCCCGCGGCCTGCCAGGGAATGGACGCTCCCCGCACCGAATGGATGACGCCGTTCACGGGCGGGAGAGGCGTCGTCACCAGCGGCGCGTTCGGCTACCGGTTCGGCAGGTTGCGGACGGAGGTCGAGTACCTCTTCAACGACGCGTCGCACAACGACACCGCCGACATCCTGGGCCGCGGCACTGTCGCACAGACCAAGCTGGGCAGCGAGGTTGTGCTGGCCGAGGACCGCCTCGGCAACGTCCAGGCGCACAGCGTCTTCGGCAACGTCATGATCGACCTCCCCAACTCGAGCCGCGTCACGCCCTACGTGGGTGCCGGTGCCGGCGTCATGCCCGGATGCACTACGGCCTGCTGCGAGTGCGAAACAGCGCCCGAGCCTGATCACGTCGATCGCGGAGTACTTCCCGGAGGACCGCACGGACGATCTCATGACGGTCCAGCGCAACCTTGCCGGGACCGTCAGCAGCGAGCAGGTCGATGCCACCGACACGGTACGCAGCTACCAGGTGGTCTTTGGCGCGGACATCGCGGTCAGTGACAACGTGTCGCTGGGCGCGCCGCCAGGTCTCGATGGCGCCGCGGAGGCTACGAAGCCCTGCCGACGGCGTCGCCGCGTACCGCGGCGGGAACCTCCCGTCCCGCTCGACCACGTGCACGCCGCGCTGGCCGGAAAGGGGCATCGGATGGAAGCTGATCCTCGCCGGCGACGGCAATGAGGTCGTCCTGGCGAAACTGGCGCGGCGTCGGCGGTGCGGACGCAGATTCCGCAGGACTTGCGCACCATGATGCGACCAACAACGATTGCCGGAATCCTGCTCGCATTCGTCGCGGCCTCGTGCGGCGGTAATCCGACCGCGCCATCCACGGTACAAACACTGACCGTGAGCGCGCCCGCGACCGTCCAGCATGCGCCAGTCGTGTCCTTCTCCGAATCCATGTACACCGTCCGGGAAGGAACGCGCGGCAGCCTCACGCTGGTGCTGACGCGTGCGAGCGGGCCGGGTGCGCGTGTGTCCGTGCTGGGGGCGCCGACTGGGCGATGGCCGGCCAGAGTCGGGCTCGGACGGCTCACGTTGATGGACTCCCCGGATGCTCGCCGCCACTCCCCGAGCCGGGGCGGGTCCGCCCATACGGACGTCGTATTCGAGGCGGGTGTGAGACGCGTCGTCGTGCCGATAACAGCGTTCCCGGATGATGACCTCGTCGACAGTACGGCGATCGTGTTCCTGGTCGATCCGGTCGGCCTGACCATCGGCACTCCGAACAGGGCCATCGTGACCGTGGTCGAGTAGGTTGCGGGGGTCCTGGCGACATCGGGGAACGTCCGACGCCCTCGGCCTCGTGCAGGCAATCCGAGCCCGGGCATGGCTCTACACATACAGATGCTAGAATTCTGTAGGTACAGATCGCGGCGACCTGCCGGCGTCTTGTGGAGGGCGCGCGGCACACGGAGGGCCGCAGGCATGCCCCGAGACACTGTCGTGCTCGACCGGTACTCGCCGGAGAGCCTGCAGAAACAGATCCGCAGACAGATCGCGATCGCCATCGTCAACCGGGAGTACCCGCTGGACCAGCCGCTGCCGTCGGTTCGGAAGCTCGCGGCGGACCTGCAGGTCAGCACGACGACCGTGGCGCTGGCGTACAACGGGCTGGCGACCGACGGTTTCGTCACGGGGCGCACGCGCTCGGGGTACTTCGTGAACCCGGACGCGCTGACCGAGCCGGGCCACGCGGCGACATCCGACGCACGGCGGGAGCTCGGCGCACCGACCCGCGTCGACTACCGAAAGTTCTTCCGGGGCCGGAGCTTCAACCGCGAGCGTGTCGCCAAACCCCCCGACTGCCTGGTGCGTTACCGCTATCCGTTCGTGTGCGGACTGATCGACCCGTCGCTGTTTCCGGTCTCGCGGTGGGGCGAATGCGTGCGCGACGCGGTCAGCGCGGTGGCGATCGGCAACTGCGCGACCGACTTCTCCGACACCGACGACCAGATGCTGATCGAGCAACTGACGCAGCGCGTGCTGGCCAAGCGGGGCATTGCCGCCCACCCCGACGAGGTGCTCGTGACGCTGGGGGGGCAGCAGGCCCTTTACCTGGCCGTGCGGCTCCTGCTGGCGCCGGGCGAGACGCTCGGTGTGGAGGATCCCGGATACCCGGACGCGGTCAACATGGCGAGGATCGAGGGAATCCACGTCCGGCGGCTTCCCGTGGACCCGAAGGGATTGGTCCTTTCGGAGGACGTGGACCGGTGCAAGTGCCTCTTCGTAACGCCGAGCCACCAGTTTCCGACGACGGTCACGATGCCGCTGGAGCGCGAGATCGATCTGCTGAACCTCACCGCGAAGAATGGCCAGTTCGTCATCGAGGACGACTACGAGTCCGACGTCAGCTTCCACAAGACCCCGCCGCGGGCTCTCAAGAGCCTCGACCGGTGGGGGAACGTCATCTACATCGGCAGCCTTTCGAAGTCACTGCTGCCAGGGTTGCGGATCGGCTACCTCGTCGCGGACCGGGAGTTCATTCGGGAAGCCAGAGCGTTGCGCCACTACATGCTCAGGCATCCGCCGGTGAACAACCAGCGGAGCGTCGCGCTGTTCCTTCAGCGCGGCTACTTCGACCGCTTCGTCGCCAGGCTGACCCGGATCTACACGAAGCGGTGCGACGTGATGCACGAATCCCTCGAACGGCATTTCCCCGGCGCAGCGGTCAAGCCGGAGTACGGCGGCGCGATCATCTGGCTGAGGCTGCCGGAAGACGTGGACGCGGAGATTCTGCACGGACTCGTTGAACCCGAAGGCGTGTTCTTCGAGACGGGGGGATTCACGTTTTCGGACCAGATCCACAATCGCAACCACATCCGCCTGGGCTACTCGGTCATCAACGAGTCGCTCATTCCTGTCGGGATAGACAAGATAGCCCAAGCCGTCCCTGCGGCGCGGGGCGTCGTCCGAGCGCCGACGGAGTCGTGATTCGGACGCCCAGTGCGCCAACCGTCCGTCTGTACTGGTCTGGTGTGGACGCTGTCTATAGACAAATCGCCGATCCTTGCATACACTTGGCCGCACTGGATGGACGGACCCGACGACGCGGCCCGTAGACGCGCCGAAGCACGACGTCAGCAGCCTCCCTCGATCCGCTTCCGGTCAACGCGGCGTTGCACGCGGTCGAGCAGGACTGGGGCGCAGCCTCCGCCGAACGGTGGGAGCCACGATCGAGACGGGCGGCGTCCTGGGCGACGGTCACGCGGGGCAGTCCAGAAGACGCGGAGACCGGAGGGAGCGGAAAGGGGCGGGACTGTTCATGCATCGAATCGCTGTGAGCCGGACGCTGTCGTGTGCGCTGGGAACGGTCATCCTGGGTGGAACGGTGAACGGCGCCTTCGCTCAAGTCACGGCAGCCGACGTCGTGGATCGCTCGAGCCTGCGCACCTTCGTTCGGCATGCCCGGGCCGAAGCCGAGACCTCGGTGGCCCGTGCCACCGAACAGGAGGCCTACGTCTTCTTCGATCGCGAGTTCAGGCCGCGGGGACGGTGGCGGTACGGCGCCGTCTACCTCGCGGTGAACATCTCGGCCGGCCCCGACCGAGGGCGCCTTCTGTTCCACGCCACCAGGCCGGATCTGGAGGGGCGGAACATGTGGAACTTCCGGGACAGGAACGGCCTGCTCGTGCTTCAGGAGATCATTGCCAGGGCCGGCCGCGACTTCGTCGAGTACTACTTCGACGACCCGACGGTGTCCGGGGACGAAGAGGACGGCTCTTTCAAGGTGGGCTACGGGGAGGAGTTCGTCGCAGGGGGCCGTACGCTTCTCATCACTTCCGGCTTCTATCCGCAGCGGGAGGTGCCGATCGCTCCACCGCTTGCCCAGTTGCTGCTGGCGATTCTGCTCGCCGGGGGCGGTGCGTACCTGATCCGCTGGAAGCCATGAGCTACGGTCGGGCGCAACGACCCGACCTTGTTCGCAGACCATCGGATCTCGGCGCCTCACTCGCGGCCCGCCGAGGAGGGACACCATGGACGTCGACAAACTGGTCTACGACCACCCCGAGCTGGGCAAGTTCAAGGTGCATCGTTCCGCCGTGGGGGCGCCCGAGATCTACGAGTTGGAACGGCGCCGCATCTTCGACCGGTGCTGGCTCTACCTGGGGCACGAGTCGGAGGTGCCCGAACCCGGCGACTACGCCCGGCGAGTCGTAGCCGAGCGCCCTCTGTTCTTCGTTCGCAACCGGGATCGCCAGCTGAGGGTGTTCCACAATGCGTGCCCCCACCGCGGTGCCCTCGTCTGCCGAAGTGACCGCGGCAACGCCCAGGTGTTCAAGTGCTTCTACCATTCCTGGACCTTCGACCTGTCGGGCGCGCTGGTCGGCGTGCCGGACATCGACGGGTACGGCACGGGTTTCCACCGCGAGGAGATGGGGCTGCGTTCCCCGCGATTCGACAGCTACCGGGGCTTCGTGTTCGTCTGCTTCGACCACGGAACCGAACCCCTTCGTGACTATCTGGCCGGGGCCACCGAATACCTCGATCTGGTGGCCGACCAGGACGCCGGCGGGATGCGGGTCATCCCCGGGTCCAACCGCTACAGCATCAAGGCGAACTGGAAGCTGCTGGCGGAGAACAGCATCGACGGGTACCACCTGCCGGCCCTGCACCGGTCCTTCGTCGAGTACCTGGCCGGCATTGCCAAGGCCGCCGGACGCAGCGTGACCACCGACGGCAACCGACGAGGGGTGGGTCGTTCCCTTGGCAACGGGCACGGGGTCATGGAGAACGACGCCGTCTACGGGCGCCCCATCGCCCTGTGGCATCCCAGCTACGGCGAGGAGGCCCGCGCCGAAATCCGGACCACCAGGGACCGACTCATCGCCCGGCACGGCCTCGACAAGGCCCTGCGGATATGCGAGAAGTCCCGCAATCTGCTGATATTCCCCAATCTGATCATCGCCGACATAATGGCCCTGACGATTCGAGTGTTCCAGCCCACCGGCCCCGCCGGCATGGAAGTAACGGCGTGGGAGCTCGCGCCCGCCGGGGAGGTCGGGATAAGGCTGCGCCGCCGACTCGATTCCTTCCTGACTTTTCTCGGACCCGGCGGCTTCGCGACTCCGGACGACGTCGAGGTCCTCGAATCGTGCCAGCAGGGATGCCGCTCCGGCGGCGTTGAATGGATGGATCTCTCCCGAGGTTTGCACCGCGAGCCGCGCGGCACCGACGAGCTGCAGATGCGCTCGTTCTGGCGGCGCTGGCAATCACTGCTGGCCGGCACACCCCACGTCGAGCAGTACGAACGGGGATTGCCGCCCGACGCGGTCCCGAAAGCGATCCCGCCCCCCGCACCGACCGCGCCCGCCGATTAGGGCCCGCCGGCGAGAGGAGCCTCCCGGGCATGGCGAACACACCCATCCGGGACCGGCCGGTCGCGGCCGGACTGCCGGCCACCGCCGATTCCCTGCTGTTGCAGCACGAAGTCGAACAGTTGCTCTATCTGGAGGCGCGGCTCCTGGACGACTGGAACCTGGACGCCTGGTTGAGACTGTACACGCCGGACGCGAGCTACGTCGTACCCACGACCGACCTGCCCGAGGGCGACCCGCGCTGCGACCTGGTGTTCATCGACGACGACCGTGACCGAATGGAGGCCCGCGTCCGCCGGCTGCAGGGGCGCCACGCCCATCGCGAATACCCCTGGTCGCGCACCCGCCATTTCGTCTCCAACATCGTGGTGACGGCGGTGGACGGCGACGAAGTCGAGGCGACCGCCGCGGTGGCCGTCTGGCGGTTTCGCGCCGGCGAGTCCGCCGGCTACGTGGGCCGCTACGACGTGCGCCTGCGCAGGGTGGAGGGGCGCCTGAGGCTGTGCGGCAAGCGCGCCATCCTGGACCATGAGACCCTGTCCGATCACGGCGCGTTGAGCATCATCTTCTGAACGGCAGCTTCCACCGCAGCCGGCGAGCCTGACCGGTGGCACGCGAGCCGGCCAGAACCGACGGCATGACCGTGAGCGCCACGGGGCCACTTCATCCGTCAGCGAGGATACGAACATGCTTGTGACTGCCCTGTCATTCCTCGGCTTCACCCTGCTGGTCGCGGTGACTTCGTATGTCTGCACGCGACGCGACCGGATGACGACCTGGGACGCGTACTTCCTTGGAGGCCGCAGC
>JAPOYG010000267.1 GCA_026706755.1 Acidobacteriota bacterium | reverse complement strand
CCATGTAGAACTGCGTTCCGTCCTGCATCGTCGTCCAGACGAGACCGGCGAACGCCACCGAGAGCGCGCCCGCGGTGATGACGATTCTCAGGGCCTTGGACATGGAGCGTGTTCCTTTCAGAGCCGCAACCGAAAGAATATCGCCGTGGCGCACGCCGAGTCAACGGCGGCGCGCCGCCGGGGGCCCGGCCGCGGGTGCGCCGTCGAGGCGTTCGAGAAGCCGTCCGACGACCGGAATCGGCAGGCCCACCACGTTGCTGTACGACCCCTCGATGCGCTCGATGAAGCGCGAGCCGATCCCCTGGGCCGCGTAGGCGCCGGCCTTGTCGTCCGGCTCCCCCGTCCCCACGTACCAGCGGATGCGCTCCGCGTCGAGCGCCGTGAAGGCGACCTCGGTCCGCTCGACCGCGACCTCGGCGCGCGAGTCCCGGACGACGGCGACCCCGGTCAGCACGGTGTGGCGCCGGCCCGCGAGGCGGCCGAGCATGCCGGTGGCCTCCGCGGCGTCCGCCGGCTTCCCGAGGACCAGACCGTCGATGACCACGATGGTGTCGGCGCCGACGACCACGCGCCCCGGGTAGCGGGGGGAGACGGCCTCCGCCTTGGCGCGCGCGAGCCGGCGGACGTACGCGGCGGGGGTCTCGTCGCCGAGCCGCCGCTCGTCGATGTCGGCGGGGGCGACGTCGAACGCGTAGCCGGCCTCGGCCAGCAGGCGCGCCCGGCGGGGCGAGGCCGAAGCGAGCACGAGCCGCACGCGGCGATGCTACACTGAGGCCAGTTGCCGGCCGAGGCCCGGCCGCGGGCAACGCGGCCCGCGGCGGCCGGTGACCGAGCCGAAGTGCCTGCCCCCATGGTCCCCGCCGGCCGGTGCGCGGCGCGCGCGCTGGCGCCCGTGCTCCGCCGACAGCCCCTGTCGCAGGCGAAGGTGCGCCTGGCCTGGGCGGCAACGGTGGGCGCGGCGGCGGCGCGGGCTACCGTGGTCGGGTTGCGTGCCGACGGCACGCTTGCGGTCACGGCCGGCACCGAGCACTGGCGGCGCGAGACTGCCCGCGCGAGCTCCACCATCCGCGCGCGCCTCCGAGAGCTGCTCGGCCCGGACGTCGTCAAGAAGATCACCGTCACGGAAGGACCCCACCATGCGTGAATCCGTCATCACCAGCGCCGTGCGCCTGCCCACCGGCAGGTTCCTCGGGGCGCTCCACACGCTCCCGGCCACGGATCTCGGCGCCCGCGTCGTGCGCGAGGCGGTGGCGCGCGCCGGCGTCGACCCGGGGGAGGTCGACGAGTGCATCATGGGCAACGTGGTGTCGGCCGGGCTCGGCCAGGCGCCCGCCCGCCAGGCCGCGCTGGGCGGCGGCCTCCCGGACCACGTCGGCGCCCTGACCATCAACAAGGTGTGCGGCTCGGGCCTGAAGGCGGTCATGCTGGCGGCCCAGGGCATCGCCACCGGCGACATCGACGTCGCCGTCGCGGGCGGCATGGAGTCGATGAGCAACTGCCCCTACATGCTCCCGAAGGCCCGCACCGGCATGCGCATGGGCAACGGCGACGTCCTCGACGCGATGATGCACGACGGGCTCTGGTGCGCCATCGAGGACTGGTCGATGGGGCTCGCGGCCGAGGCGGTCGTCGAGCGCTACGGCGTGAGCCGCGAGGACCAGGACGGCTTCGCGGCCCGGAGTCACCAGAGGGCCGCCGAGGCGATCCGCTCCTGCTGGTTCAAGGACGAGATCCTGCCCGTGGAGATCCCGCAGCGGCGCGGCGATCCGCTCCGCCTGGAGTACGACGAGGGCGTCCGGCCCGATTGCACGGCGGAGTCGCTCGGACGGCTGCGGCCGGCGTTCAAGAAGGACGGGGGGACGGTCACGGCCGGGAACGCCCCCGGCGTGAACGACGGGGCGGCCGCGGTCGTGGTGATGGCGGCGGAGAAGGCGGCGGCGCTGGGAGCGGAGCCGATGGCCCGCATCGTCGGGCAGGCGGTGAGCGGCCGGCCGGCCAAGTGGCTGCTGATGACCCCGGTCGAGGCCGTTCAGAAGCTGCTGGCGAAGGTCGGCTGGAGCCTCGACGAGGTCGACTTGATCGAGCTCAACGAGGCCTTCTCGGCCCAGGCGGTGGCGGTCATCCGCGAGCTCGGGGCGGACCCCGAGCGGGTCAACGTCAACGGAGGCGCGGTGGCGCTGGGCCATCCGATCGGCGCGAGCGGCGCCCGCATCCTGACGACCCTGCTCTACGCCCTCCGAAGCCGCGGCTTGAAGCGGGGCATCGCCACCCTCTGCCTGGGGGGCGGGAACGGAGTGGCCCTCGCGGTCGAGCGCGACTGAGGCCAGGCCGGACCCGCGCCGCTCGACGCGTCGAGGAACCGACCCGTCCGCACCGGCAGGCGCAGGTGGAGTCGACCGTTCGCGGGCCCGCGGTCTCCACGCTCGTTCCGCGGGCGCGGGCTTGCCGTTGCGGGGACGTGAACCGCCCGCGGTGTCGAGCCCGCTCGGGCGGTCAGTCGTCCATCGTCCAGAACGCGACCCCTCCGGCCTGCTTCCCGACGTCGACGGCGCCGACGCGCTCGGCCGTCGGCACGTCGTAGACCTCGACCGTGCCCGGCTCGCTCCCGACGCCTTCCAGGGTGACGAAGGCGTAACGGCCGTCCGGCGTGATGACGACCCCGTGCGGGATCGTGCGCGTGGTCGCGACGCGCGCGCGCTCCGTGCCCGCCTCCAGATCCCAGAAACCGACGGCGGCGCCCCCCTTGTAGGTGGCTACGAGGGTCGACCCGTCGGGAGTGACGTCCAGGTTGTAGGGTCCCGCCCCGGTCTCGAACGTCCGTTGCACGGTCCACGTCGCCAGATCGACCTCGAAGATGCGCGACACGTTGTTCCCGGTGACGTAGACCCTGCCTTCGGCGGTCGGCGCGGTCACCCAGGTCGGCTGGACGCCGTCGCCGAGCGGGAGGCGGCGCCGCACCTGGAAACCGAGCGCGTCGACCTCGACCAGCTCGAAGTCCATCATGTTGACGGAGTAGTGCCGCGTCCCGGCCCGGTTGAAGCGCGACCCGTGGGGCATGATGCCGGTCGGGATGCGGGCGACCTCGATCATCGTCTCCGCCTCCACGGCGGAGATCGTGCTCGGCTCCGGCGTCCCGTGCAGATTGAAGTTGACGACGTAGAGCAGGCCCGTCGCGGGCGAGATGGCCAGCGTGGCCGGGAACAGGCCGAGCGTGACGTCGCCCAGCCAGCGGTCCGTCCCGGTCTCGTACTTGTGCACGGATCCGAACGGGAAACCGTGTGCGATCGAGACGTACCAGTGGCGGCCGTCGGGACTGACCGTGATCCCGTGCGGTCCCTCGGTCTCGGTCGGATAGCTTCCCACGGTCAGGGTCTTCACCACCTCGACGCCGCCGGGACCGAAGCGGACGACGGAAACCTCGTCGTCCGACTCGGCGCAGACGTAGACGTAGTAGCTGTGGGCGGGCGGCTCCGGGGCCGCCCCCGCCGCGCCCGCGACGCCGCCGCCCAGCAGGACGAGCGCGGCGGCGAGCCGGGTCGCCGCCTGCCTCGCGGTGCTCGGTGCGGCCATTGCGCGCATCCTACTGCGGCTCCCCGATGAAGGGCGGCGGCCCGTCCGGTTCCAGCAGGCGCACGGCCCAGAGGCCGCTGTAGTGGTCGGTGAAGAAGATGTGGCCCTTGTAGGGCTGCGGCCCCCAGACGAACGGCGCGTTGGCGACGAATCCATCGGGATCGAACGGCACGAACATGGCGATCTCCCGGCCCTGCCGATAGAGGTCGCCGAGCAGCTCGCCGGAGACGTCGACGACGCGCAGGCCGCCCGGATAGTAGTAGCCCACGTAGAGGACGTCGTCCTCCACCCAGAGGTTGTGCGACCCGGCCTCCGGCACCTGGTAGCGCGCCACCTCCCGCGGGTCGTCCCAGTCGCTCCAGTCGATGACGTGAATCCAGCCGGCGGTCCGCGTCGGCGTCCCGCCCCGCTCCTCCCGCTCGATCCCCGCCGTTCCGAACGGGTACGCCTCGTCGCCCGCGAAGAGGTAGAACGTGCCCGTGGAACGGCTCTTGTACGGGAACGCCGCATGGTTCCAGCCGCTGGGGTACGCGTAGCGGCCGAGCTCGACGGGACTGTCCGGCGTCCCGCCGCGGCCCCCGCCCCCAACATCGAAGGCCACCACCCCGTCGGTCCAGTTGGAGGAGAACGCCACCCCGTCGGTCACCCAGACGTCGTGGACCGCATGCCCGGGCGTGTCGAGCTCGACGCTGCCCACACGTTCGGGGTTGCGGGGATCCTCGATGCTGACGACGTCGACGCGCTGCCCGGCGCTCAGGGCGTAGACGTGGTCCCCGTCGATGAAGACGTTGTGGACGCCGCCCGTCAACCGGTCGGTGAACTCCGACAGGACCGGCACCCCCTCCCGCGGATTGCCCACGCCGAGCACGACGAAGCCGTTGCGCCGGTTCGATGCGCCCTCGCGGCTGATGACCGCGACGTCGCCCGCCGCCGACACTTTCACGTCGTTCACCGTGCGCGCGTCCACCTGGGGCTCGTGGAGCTTCTCGATGCGGGCCGGATCGGTGACGTCCCAGACGAACGCGTGGCCGTCGGCGCCCCACGTGCCGGTGATCGCGTAGTCGCGGCCGTCCGTCCCTTCCCACACCCAGAGGTCCGACGAACGCCGGTCGAGCACCTCGCCGCGGCCCACCACCTCGATCCCGCGCCGGACGTCGCGCGGCACGATCGACACCGTCTTCGTCGCGGTGCGGGCCCCGGTGGTGGCCATGACCGTGTAGGTGCCGGACCGCTCGGCCACGAAGCGCCCGTCGTCGGTGATGTGGGCCGGCGCCCCGCTCGCGATGATGCCGCGCGCCGTCTCGCCGCTGACCGCGAACTGGACCGGGATCCCCCGGACCGGCAGGCCGCGCGCGTCGCGGGCGGACGCGGTGAACCGGATCACGTCCCCCGTGCGCCCGCTCTCGGCGCTGGCGTCGAGATCGAGGGCGATCGTCGGGTTCTCCTCCACCTCGATCGAGAGCGTGTCGGCCTCGTCCCCGGCGCGGGCGGTGATGTCCACGGCCCCGACGGCGCCCAGCGTCAGGAACCCGAAGCCGTCGATCGTCGCCGTCTGCGCGTCGCCGCTGCCGAACACGACCGGGACGTCGTCGCGCGTGACGCCCGTCACGTCGACCACCGTGGCGCGGAGGCGGGTCCGCGTCCCGACGTAGAACCGCGGCGGCACGTCCCCGATCGTCACCCGGTCGACCGGCGGGAGCGGCACCGTGACGGCAATCTCGGCCCGCGCCCGCGCGTTGGCCCTACGGCCCGTCTCCGCGGGATCGGTCGGCACCAGGGCGATGAGCGTGAACTCCCCGGGCCGGTACGCCTCGACCTCGCCCCCCTGGGTGATGCCGACGCTGGCCCGCGCCCGCGAGAAGTAGACGACCGTCGCATCGTCGACGAGGTTGCCGTCGCCGTCGCGGACCGTGGCGGTCAGGGTCGTCTTCGCACCGACCTCCAGCGTCACGGAGTCCGGCTCGACGGTCACCGTCCAGGCCGGCTCGCCGTCGTCCTGCAGCGCCGCCGGCGCGCCTCCCGGGGCCCAGGCCCACAGGCACGCGGCGACGGCCAGCAGCGCGGCGCAGCGGAATCCTCTCACGTCGCCCTCCCCTGATGGTGCGCCGACGTACGGTGCGCGAGCGGGAAGCCGGACCGCCTCGGCGGACCCGGCGGATCTCGCGCGCGATCAGCCTAACACCCCGCGGGTCCCTGCCGGCCGCAGTTTCCGCGCCCCGGCGCGACGGGGAAGCGGGCAGGAACCGCGTCGTGGAGCCTTGGGGGCGAAAGTCCAACTCCATGTAAGGTGCTTGCAATAAATCATATAGCGCGTCCCATCGTGGACGTTTTCGCTCTTCCGTGGTATGGTACGCCGTTCGCAAGGAGTTGCGGCGAACCGCCGCCGCCCGCGGCGCAAACGGGAGCACACATGCCGACACCGACCGACCGTCTCGAACGCGAACGCACCAAGGCCATCGACATCGCCGTCGGCCAGATCGAGAAGCAGTTCGGCAAGGGCTCGATCATGCGTTTGGGCCAGGACGGCGCCCTCGCCGGCATCGCCAGCATCTCGACCGGGTCGATCAGCATCGACCATGCGCTCGGCGTCGGCGGGGTGCCGCGCGGCCGGGTCGTCGAGATCTACGGTCCCGAGGCGTCCGGCAAGACGACGCTCGCCCTGCAGGTGATCGCCCACGCTCAGGGGCGGGGCGGAAACGCAGCGTTCGTGGACGCCGAGCACGCGCTCGACCCGACCTACGCGACCCGGCTCGGCGTCGACCTCGACAACCTGCTCGTCTCGCAGCCGGACCACGGCGAGCAGGCGCTGGAGATCGTCGAGGTGCTGATCCGGTCGGGCGGCGTCGATGTCGTCGTCGTCGACTCGGTGGCGGCGCTGGTGCCGCGCGCCGAGATCGAGGGCGAGATGGGCGAGGCGCAGGTCGGTCTGCAGGCCCGCCTGATGTCGCAGGCGCTCCGCAAGCTGACCGGCGTCGTCTCGAAGTCGAGGACGTGCCTCATCTTCATCAATCAGCTTCGCGAGAAGATCGGGGTCATGTTCGGCAACCCCGAGACGACGACCGGGGGGCGGGCGCTGAAGTTCTACTCGTCGGTCCGGATCGACATCCGCCGGATCGGCGCCATCAAGGATGGCGAGCGCGTCATCGGGGGCCGCACCCGCGTGAAGGTGGTCAAGAACAAGGTGGCCCCGCCGTTCCGGGTGGCGGAATTCGACGTCGTGTACGGCGAGGGCATCTCCCGCGAGGGCGACCTCCTCGACCTTGCCGTCGACCGTCGGATCGTCGAGAAGAGCGGGGCCTGGTTCTCCTACGGCGGCGAGCGGCTCGGTCAGGGCCGCGAGAACGTGAAGGGGCTGCTTCGCGAGAAGCCCGATCTCTTCCAGTCGATCGAGCAACGCGTGCGCAAGGAGCTCGGTCTTCCGAGCGAGGCGCAACCCGCCCCGGCCAAGGCGCCGGCCTAGGAGCTTGCGCCGCAGAACGCCAACGAAGTGCGTGCCGCGGCGCAAGCTCCT